>CP060636.1:2769762-3139525 GCA_014337235.1 [Eubacterium] hominis
TGGGGAATTTAAATAATCAGGAAACCCGCACCATTTTCATTCGTGCAGATGTATCAGAAACAATAAATTCTTCTATCATAAATACTGCGCAAGTCACATCACAAACACCTGATCCCAATTTGGATAATAACACAACAACCATTACAACACCTTTATTTACTGCACGTTGTCAGGCATGGACAGATATTATAGAGTCCATCGCTTTACAGGAAAGTGCACTTGCGAATATCTTACAGGGGGAAGGAAGCAAAATGCAGGAAGTCATTCAAATGGAGAATACTACCACACAACAGCTGTTTCAATTGAATTGTCGTGTCACTGGTTTGGTGGGGGCAATCTCGCGTTTGGAAAATATATTACAAATGAAATTACAGTCCGCAACCAATCATTTACAGGATTGTGAAATCTTATAGATATAGGAGCACTTGATTAAGAAATCAGGTGCTTTTTCTTATAACAGTACAAATATCAAAGGAAGGCTGAGGGAATAAACTTTTAAAACAGTATAGGATTTTCAGCATTGATATTCTATATCTAAAATCATATAATTTATATGAAAAATATGAGGAGGAAGCAGTATGATAAAAGATATCGTAAAAGATACATTTATTTTAAGTCAGCCATGCAGCGAAGCAACAGTAAAGGACAGTTATGTAATAGAGGATTTGTTAGATACCATAAAAGCTCATGCACAGACATGTGTTGGCATGGCTGCCAATATGATTGGTGTTACCAAACGGATTATCGTGATATTTGATGAAAGAGAATATTTGATCATGGTAAATCCCGTGATTTTGAAAACATCTGGAAAAGTGTATAAAACAATGGAAGGATGTCTTTGTCATACAGGCGAAAAGGAAGTCAAACGTCATGAGAAAATCAAGGTTCAGTATTGTGATAAAAACTTTAAAATAAAGATAAAAACCTTTACCGGATTTCAGGCACAGATCATTCAACACGAAATTGATCACTGTAATGGGATTCTGATCTAACAGGAGCATATCCTGTTTTTTTTTGAAATTGATGTTTAAAAATGTATAAATTGGTAAGGTTTAGGGAACCGTTTATGAATTCTATGGAATTGCTTTTACAGAAAGTTACTCCTATGTTAAAATAAGAATATATTTAAGGGAATAGGAAAAGAGACGAGAAGTATGTTTAAAAAACGAAAGCTAACGATCAATTTTATGTCACTTTCTGTCTTACCACTTTTGGCATTTGGTGTAGTCATTACCATTATTATGTCATTCGTCGCCTATGACAGCTTAAGTGAAGAGGTTGAATATAGTTTAAAAGTGCTGGCATACAGCAGTTACAATGTTTTAGATACGAAGTTTCCTGGCACATATGCAGAAGAAAATGGTCGTATGAAAAAAGGGGATGTTTTTCTTGATGAGCATATTGATGAGATGGATCGTATTAAAAAGATGTCTGAAGCAGACGCTACTTTGTTTTTTGGAGATACCCGATATTTAACAACGATTTTAAATGAAGATGGAAAAAGAGCCAAGGGTACACATGCGAGTGCGGCTGTTAAACAACAGGTAATAAAGCAGGGAGAGGATTATTTTTCTGATGATGTACAGGTAAATGGGATGCAGTATTATGGCTATTATATCCCAGTAAAGCAGCAACAGGATGTGGTTGGCATGATGTTTGTGGGGAAACCCCGTCATCAGGTAATTGCCCATATCGTGAAAACAATTTATGTCATTATTGCCTGTGCAGTTGGCGTTATGGCAGTTGCGATTTTGATTTCTGTTTATTATAGCAGAAAGACAATCTTTGCGTTAAATAAAACAAAAGTATTTTTAGGGAATATCGCCCAAGGAGATATGACAGCGAAAATTGATCCATATGTATTAGAGCGAAATGATGAAATTGGTGAGATGGGAAAATTTGCACTTATACTACAGGATTCTATTATGGAGCTGGTAGGGAAAGATCCATTGACAGGATTACATAATCGAAGAAGCTGTAATGTTGTGATTGATAGTTTACTTGAAAAAGCCAAACAAGGACATGGTACATTTGCACTTGCGATGGGAGATATTGACTACTTCAAAAAAATTAATGATACCTATGGACATCAAAGCGGAGATGAAGTCTTGCGGCAATTATCCAGTGTTTTATCGGCGCATATGGAACATTTAGGTTTTGTTTTCCGCTGGGGTGGTGAAGAGTTTGTTTTAATTTATGAAGATATGAATAAAAGTGAAGCATATGAACACTTGCTAGAGCTGCAACAAGAGATCAGAAATATGGATATCGTACTAAATGGTGAAATCATCCATGTATCCATTACATTTGGCATAAGTGATTCTGATAATGAAAATGATTTGAATAAACTGATAGAAATTGCGGATGATCATTTATATATTGGTAAAAAAGAAGGAAGGGACCGTATTATTCTGGAGGATGAGTAAAAAATACTGTTTGTAATGGTAAAATTTGAAATTACATATTTTCATGAAATAAATGTTATGTTATCCTATAAGTATGTAAATTTGTAATAAAAAGAAAAAAAGCCTTTACCTGAAAGAGATTAAAACATATGTTAGATAGAAATACGAACGGAGGGACGCTATGCAGAAACATAAGACATTGATAAGGCGACTTTTGATTGTTGTCATAAGCCTGAGTGTATTTGTTGGCGGTGCTATCTTTTATGTATCTCAATTAAGAACGACGTTGTTAAGTGAATTAAGAACTAATCTTATGCAGACAGCGGAAGCGAATGCACGGATTATCGAAGAAGATATCCATAATGAAATAAAAACCATCGATTCTATAGCTAGTATGTTGTCAAATAATCCATCAACAGATGCAAAAGTTCTGATAAAAGATGTGAAAGATGCCAAAGAAAATTCTGATTTTCTACGTTTTGGTATTTCTGGATTAGATGGAAACTGTTATACAACCGATGGACAGAAGTTTAATATCGCAGATCGTGAGTATTTTCAATCAGCCATTCAAGGGGTTTCCATGTTTTCAAATACTTTTACGGATGTTATAGGAAAAAAAGATATTAATGTATTTGCTTCACCAATCTATCATGATGGCAAGATCACCAATGTTTTGTTTGCATCCATGGAAACAGAAACTTTGTCAGAGAAATTGTTGAATGAAACGTTTAATGATCAGGGATTCAGTGATGTCGCAAATGAAGAGGGGAAAATTGTTATATCCAGTCATAGTAAAAATCGTAAGCAGAGTATTGATTCTATCACAAAATTGAATTTTGTGGATAACTTTGATGTAAGTCAGATGAAAAACGAAAAAACCGGTGTAGAAGAATTTATTACACCTGATAAAGAACATCGTTATCTTGCATTTCATCGCTTAGATATCAATAACTGGTATATTTTATCCATTGTGCCAAGTAATGTGGTATCAACGCAAATCAATTATTTTCTGAAGATGGCGATTGTAACATGGCTGTTATTGGCAGTATTGTTTATCGCAATTATCATATATATTTATATATCACGAAATAAAGCTGATAAAAAAATGGAAGAGCTGGTGTTCTATGATGAATTAACAGGACATTACAATTATAATCGTTTCCGTTTAAAAGTTCAGGCGTTATTAGATCAAGGTGTTGGCAATGAATATACCCTGATTGAAGCAGATGTCAGAGATTTTAAATTATTTAATGAAATTTATGGCTATCAGGGTGGGGATAAACTTTTATGTATCATCATGAATGCCTGTGAGGAACAATGTACAAAAGAAGAGGCATGTTCACGCATATCTGGGGATCGCTATATTCTTTTACTGCATACAAAAACTGAAGAAGAAATCATCAAACGTATAAATCATATTATCGAAGCTATCAAGTATGCCAGCAAAGGTATGTTCAGTATGTTTAATTTAGAGTATAAGATCGGAATCTATATGATTGAAGAAAGTGATAAAGATATTGGTAAATGTCATGATCGTTGTGCGTATGCGAAAAAACGTATCAAAGATACACCAGAAACCTTTAGTTTCTTCTCTCATGAAATGTATGAAATGCAGCTTGATGAAAAACGGATGGAAAGTTTAATGGAAAGTGCATTGGAAGCAAGTGAATTTAAAATTTATCTACAACCAAAAGTAACGTTGAAAGATAAGAAAATACATGCGGCAGAAGCATTGGTTCGCTGGAATTCTCCAGTGTATGGATTGATTCCACCTTATCGCTTTATTCCATTATTTGAACGAAACGGCTTTCTTGAAAAACTAGATATGTATATGATAGAAGAGGTTTGTCGGGTGCTAGAGAACTGGCAGAAAGAAGAAAAAATGCCAATTCGTATATCTGTCAATCTTTCCCGTATGTATATCTTTAAACCAGGTTTTGCCAATAAAATTGTAGAACTGGTAAATCGTCATCATATAGAACATTCTATGATTGAATTTGAAATCACAGAAAATGTTATTTATGATCATAGTGAAGAACTGCGTTCGATTATCAAAGAACTGCAGCATCATGGCTTTTTGATTGCGATGGATGACTTTGGCAGCGGCTATTCTTCTTTAAATATGTTGAAGGATATTCCAATTGATGAAATGAAAGTGGATCAGGTATTCTTCCGTGCAGAAAAGGAAAACAAAGAACGAAGCTTTGAAATTATCAAAGGAGTTCTTTCTATGGCGAAAAGTTTGCACATCCATACAGTGGCAGAAGGTGTGGAAACAGAAAAGGAAGTAGCTTTCCTAAAAGAAGCAGGCTGTGATGAAATTCAGGGATATTATTATGCTAAACCATTATGCATGAAAGATTTTATGGAGTTTTATCATACGTTTCAAGAAGAAGATGTTTCATTATAAAAAGAGATTTCTTAAATGATTGAGGAAAATACAGTCATTTTAGAAATCTCTTGTTTTTTTATAACTGGTCAACTTCTTTTAGCCATAAATCTGCGCTGGCATCACTTGGCATACGCCAGTCACCTCTTGGGGAAAGGCATACACTTCCTACTTTTACACCATCAGGCATACAGTTTCGTTTAAACTGCTGGGTGAAAAAGCGGTGATAAAAAGTTTTAAGGGTACTTTTGATATCTGCTTTATGGGCTTCACCAAAAGCAAGTAAAGCCAACTGATAAATCTTATCAGGCGAAAAATGATTTCGCAGCATATGGTATAAAAAGAAATCATGATATGTATAGGAACCAATAGCATCTTCTGTGATCTGCGCAATTTCACCATTCTCTTTTGGTGGCAATAATTCAGGTGAAACCGGAGTATCGCAGATATCATCTAAAATATCCGCAAGTTTTTGATCACTTTGTATACGACAGTAATGTGCATATGTAACCAGCAGATAGCGAATCAGTGTTTTAGGGATGGAAGCATTGACTGCATACATGGACATATGATCACCATTATAAGTACACCATCCAAGTGCTAATTCACTTAAATCACCTGTACCTAAGACGATACCATGATGTTGATTCGCTAGATCCATTAATATCTGTGTACGCTCTCTTGCCTGTACATTTTCAAAAGTGATATCCAAAGATGTGGCATCATGCTCAATATCTTTATAATGAAGTTCGCATGCTTTACGAATATCAATGTTCTTTTGGGTGGTATGTAAAGCCTCCATTAATGCTTGGGCATTATGTAATGTACGCTCGCTGGTACCAAAGCCTGGCATGGTAACAGCTAGAATTCCTTTTGTGTCATAACCATTCATATCAAATGCGATTTTTGCGACAATCAAAGCTAAGGTGCTGTCTAAACCACCGCTAATACCTATAATCAACTGGCTGCAGTTGATTTTCTTCAGACGCTGAGCCAATCCGGTAGCCTGCATATGTAAAATATCCATACAGCGATCTTTTCTAACTGCTTCATCTTTTGGAACGAAAGGATAGGGATCAATGGTACGTATAAGTTCCAGCTTTTGTGTAACAGGTTTTGTTTGACAAGTGATAAATTGATAGTCCTTTTTTTCAGAAAGCTCCATATAGGTAGAAAAACGCAACCGGTCATTTTTTAGCTTTTCTAAATCAATTTCACCATAGGTTAGTTTATTACGATGGAATATTTCTGATTCATGAACCAAATAGCCGTTGTCTGCGATAATCGCATGACCACTGAAAACCAGATCACTGGTACTTTCATCAATGCCAGCAGATGCATACACATAGCCACACATACATTTTGTACTGTGTGATAAAATCATATTTCTGCGATATTCTTTTTTACCGATGGTTTCATTGCTGGCACTTAAATTCACAATTACATTGGCTCCATGTAATGTATGGTAGGTGCTTGGAGGAATAGGTACCCATAAATCTTCACAGATATCTGCGCCAATAATCGCACCACTTGTTTCATCGTGAATCAGAATCCTGGAGGAAAAAGGAATGCGCTGTCCATGTAGATAGATATCATCATCAATACAGGAATCTGCACTTGAAAACCAGCGTTTTTCATAAAATTCGTTGTAATTAGGCAGATATGTCTTAGGAACGATGCCTAATATTGAATGCTGATGTATGAAAACAGCACAGTTATATAAATGATTATACTGACGAAGGGCACAGCCAATCACGATGATGGCATCTGATGTATTTTCCTGACAGATTTTAAAAATCGCTTCTTCCATACTGTCCATCAGAATATTTTCATACAGTAAATCCTGACAGGTATATCCACAAAGACTCAATTCCGGGAATACAATAAGGCGGACATCCTGATCACATGTGGAAATAATATGTAATATTTCTTGTGTATTGGCATGTACATCACCAATTGTTAAAGCAGGAGTTGCACAGGCAACTTTAAAATAACCATAATTCTGCATAGGAAATAACCTCACTTTTCATGTAATAGTATGAACAATCTTTTCTTATCATATCATAAAAAAGGAAAAGTGATATTTAACACGGAAATATCACTTTCTTTTCATTTTACTCTTTTGTCAATAATTCCAAGTTATCTAAATGTTCACTTTCAAATGCCAGTTTCTTTTCTGCTTCACTGGTATATTTTTTAACTAATGCACTGGATTTTATTACCGGCTGTAATGTACCAGCACCAGCAACACATCCACCAGGACATGCCATACCTTCTAATAGATAACCATTACGTTTACCGGCTTTTGCCATCATTAACATTGTACGACAGTTTTTCAATCCTTCAGCGCTGTCAATCAGAACTTCTTTCTCTGGGTGTTCTTTTTGGATACATTGTTTTACAGCACCTGCGACACCACCACTGATCGCAAATCCACGTCCATTGGCAGTACCTTCTTCAAATGGAGCCTCCACAGGTGCCATCGCAAGATCTACACCTTTTGCTTCAAACATACCCATGACTTCTTCAAAAGTCAGTACAAAGTCAATATCGCTTCGTACACTCTTTCGACTGGCTTCCAGTTTTTTCGCTGCACAAGGACCGATAAAGACAACTTTCGCATTTGGATGTTCTTTTTTAATCAAACGGCCGGTCAATACCATAGGTGTTAAAGCCATGGAAATATAAGGCTTGAAATCCGGGAAGAGTTTTTTAGCCATTACAGACCAGGCAGGACAACAGCTGGTTGCCATAAACGGCTGTTCATTTGGTACTTTATTTAAGAAGTCTTCTGCTTCTTCTACTGTACACAAATCGGCACCGATCGCAACTTCCACAACATCCTTAAAGCCCAGTTCTTTTAAAGCACCCTTTACTTTTTCTGGTGTAACACCGGCACCAAATTGACCAACAAATGCTGGCGCAATCGCTGCATATACATCAATGCCTTCTTTGATGGCATGAATTGTTTGGAAAATCTGTCCTTTATCAACGATTGCCCCAAATGGACAATTCACAAGACACATACCGCAGGATACACATTTATCATGATCGATTTCTGCACGTCCAAATTCATCAGAACCTATGGCATCCATACCACAGCTTCTCGCACATGGGCGTTCTAATTTATGAATGGCACTATATGGACATACATTGATACAACGTCCGCATTTGATACATTTATCCTGATCAATCACAGATTTTCCATTCACGATAGAAATGGCATCTTTTGGACAAACCTCTTTACAAGGGTGTGCAAGACATCCCTGGCACATATCTGTCACAACGACCTTGTTGTCAGGACAGGCATTACATGCGAATTTAATAATATTGATCAATGGATCATCATAGTATTTTTCTGCGATTGCACTTTCTTCAATACCTTCAGAAAGGGGCGCATGTTCATCCATTCTTCTTAATGGCAGACCGATACCTAAACGTAAACGTTCCCCAACGATTGCTCGTTCCAGAAATATAGAGTCACGATAAGTTGCGCGTTCTCCAGGTAAAATTTTATAAGGCAGCTGTTCGATTTTCGTCGCATAATCGCCGCCTTCATATGCCAAACGGGCAATTTCTGTAAAGACCTTTCTTCTGATATCTGTTACAGAACTATAAATTCCTCTCATACTCATTTGTATCACCTCTTGCTTTCATTATACTTTAATTCTTCGTGTTTGTAAGTAAAAAATTCAACTTCTTTCACACGTACATAAATCTTTACGTTCAAAGGTCTATAAATATGATATACTTAGATGTGTTATTTTTTATAGAATACAGGTGAATATTTATGAATATAGAAACAACGATCGCAAATCAGCGTACATTTTACCAAAGTAATCAAACAAAGGATATCGCATATCGAAAACAAGCCCTGCGTACACTTCGTAAAGCAATTCGAAACTATCAAAAGGCTATTGAAGAAGCGTTATACAAAGATTTACATAAATCCTCCACAGAGGCTTTTATGAGTGAAATCGGTTTGGTGTTGGAGGAGTTAACCTTTCAGCTGCGTCATATAGATGATTTTTCAAAACCAAGCAGAAGAAAAACACCATTGGTACATTTTCCATCGGTTAGTTTTGTTGTGCCACAGCCTTATGGTGTGGTTTTGATAATGGCACCATGGAACTATCCGTTCCAGCTTTGTTTGGAGCCGACGATTGGCGCAATCGCAGCAGGTAATACTGTCGTCATCAAACCAAGTGCATATGCTCCACATACCGCACATGTCATCAAAGAAATGATAGAAGCATACTTTCCTTCAGAATATATCACGGTGGTGGAAGGAGGACGGGAAGAAAATCTTCAACTGCTAAATCAGCATTTTGATTATATCTTCTTTACCGGAGGAACACAGGTGGGAAAACTGGTACTTGAAAAAGCCAGTCAAAACCTAACACCGGTGTCCCTTGAATTAGGTGGAAAAAGTCCTTGTATCGTAGATGAAAGTGCAAATATTAAACGGGGGGCAAAGCGTATTGTGTTTGGAAAATTGTTAAATGCCGGACAAACATGTGTCGCTCCTGATTATATATTGGTTCATCGCTCCATCAAAGATGAACTCATCTGTTATATGCATGATGAAATACAAAAAGCACTAGGAGATGATCCTATTCATCATCCAGATTATCCACGTATCATAAATGAAAAACATTTTGATCGGTTATGCGCTTATCTACATCAGGGAACCATTTGTTGTGGTGGTCGTATGAATCGAGAACGTCTACAAATAGAACCTACCATTATGGAAGTATCTGATCTGCACGCAAAGATCATGCAGGAAGAAATCTTTGGGCCCATTCTGCCTGTTGTTACTTATGACAGCCTGCAAGAGGCTATCCACTTCATTCATTCAAAGGAGCATCCATTGGCATTATATCTGTTTACCACAAACAGAGAACACGAGAAAAAAGTCTTAAAAGAATGCAGTTTTGGCGGTGGCTGTATCAATGATACGATCATTCATCTTGCCAGTAGCTATATGGGCTTTGGTGGTGTTGGAAAAAGTGGCATGGGAGCATACCATGGATATGATTCCTTTTTAACGTTCTCCCATATGCGCTCCATTGTGAAAAAATCAAATCTGATCGATCTGCCATTTCGCTATTATCCATATAAAAAATGGAAAGAACAGCTGATGAGAAAGGTTATGCGATGATGTTAAAACAAAGACGTATGACCTGTATCATTATTTGTGCTGCACTATTATTGTATTTATTTTATGCGGGAATGCATAAAGATAATACAAGGCTTGCGATTCTTGGCTTTCATCATATTGCGCCAGATCATGAGGCTGAAACCCATTTTAAAGGCAATATGTGGGTCACAAAACTTTCCACTTTTGAAGAAGAGATGAAGTACTTATATGATCATGGATATCAGAGCTTAACCCTGGATGAGGTCTATGCATGGAAAAAAGAAGGTAAAAAAATCCCTGAAAAAAGTGTGGTATTGACATTTGATGATGGCTTTTTATCAACCATTCATTATGCAGAGCCAATACTTAAGCGCTATGGGTTTCATGGTACTGTTTTTGCGATTGCTTCCGATATCAAAGAACATGGACCATATGATCATACCAAACGTCAGCACGCTTCCTTAGCTGATATCAAAGCATCTTCTCTTGATTTCTATTCTCATACATATGATTTACATCATAAAGATAAAGGATTTGCGATTGATCAAAAAAGTGAAAAAGAATTAATCAAAGATATTACACAAAGCAATGCACTTGTGGATGGAACATACCTTGCCTATCCTTATGGACACAGCAATCCACTTGCGAAAAAGGTGTTAAAGAAGAAGGGTGTAAAATTAGCATTTGGGTTTAATGAAAATCGAAAAGCAGTCATATCGGATGATGATTACGCATTACCTAGATTCTGTGTGAACCGTTATACAAAACTAGATGTATTTGCGGCTATGCTGGAGGAATGATATGAAGATTTCAACATTGGCAAAATTAATCAGCCTGCCTTTGGAAGCTTATGAAGCAGCGCTTGCTTATCCTTTTACGGAACAGATGAAGAAAGAGGGAAAAAGGCTATGTACACAAGAAGCTTTATTTCTGGATTACTGTAGAAAACAACATCAACACCGTTTGTTTTCTTTACGTTTAATATTGGAATTAGCCGCTGATATCAAAGATGATTATGATGCGTTAGGAATCGAGGAACGTGTTTATAAGGATACATTTTATGATATCACTCTATGGTGTCAAAACTGTTATGCTACATTTCATGAATGGGGAATTGATGAAGTTATCTGGTTAAGGTTTCATATTTGTATGGAAGTTTTCCGTTTGGGACGATTAGCTTTTCAAAAGATTCATTTGACTAAAGATATCCCTGCTTATCATAAAAAACAGGGGGATGAGGTAATTGAAATTCATGTGGCACAAGGAGAAGCACTGGTGTATGAAGATTGTATCAGATCTTTAAATCAGGCGTTGTCCTTTTATCATATGGAAGGCGCATGGTTTTGGGGCGAAAGCTGGTTACTACATCCTGCTTTACAAAAAATGTTGACAAAGGATTGTAATATCTTACGTTTTCAATCATTATTTCATATTTATGAAATTGATGAATCCTGTCATCAGGGTGAAGAACGCATCTTTGGCGATGTAATGGATATCGCAGATTATCCTGAAACTACCAGTCTTCAGCGAAATCTGAAACAATATTTGTTAAAAGGCAATACATTAGGTATGGCAAGAGGTATTTTTTACTATCACAGGTAAATGTACCTCTTTTTCTTTTGATGAATGAGATATGCCTAAGGCAAATTACCGGGTTTGCATATAGTAAATTGAGATGGATAGAAAATCTCATTGATAAAGGAGGAATCTTTCGTGTATAGTTCAAGATGTAACTGTTCAAATGATAACATGAATAGCTGTAATCGTAATGGGGAACGTATTTTAGTAAATCAGGGATGTGGCTGTAACAATTCTCGCAGACGTTGTGCGTGCCAGAATACATTCCGTCCAGGCTGTGGAAATAATCACTGCTGTAATCAGAAACCAAACTGTGGTAATTCTTCAAATTGTGGCTGTGGCAGCCAGTGTAGTTGTGGATGTGGAAACAATGCGTGCAACTGTCGTCCAAAACCATGTCCACCTAGACCTTGCCCACCAAGACCATGTCCACCAAAACGTCCAACATGTGAGGACCGCTGTCGTGCACAATATCGTCAGTGTTTAAGAAACTGTCGTTATGATGAAGAGGAAGATAACCAAAGAGATGCATATGATTTTGACTTTGATTATGATGAATAAAAGACCGCAAGGTCTTTTTCTTTGACAAAATATGAGGGATTGATCTGATATGATACAGCTTGATGGAGGGATAATATGAAACTTTTACTACAAATATGGGTGATTATTTGTGTATCTTCAGGGATTTTTCAAACGATTCCCAAACAAGAACCCCGGCATTTAGAAATCACACGCACAAATATAAACCATGATAAGAAAATATTGGTGCTTTATCATGATGAAATAAAACGTCTACATATTCTTACAGAGCGTATCAATCAAAAAATGGATATCTCACTTTATGACATTGATCATGCGCAGGTACCGGATGCGGACAATTTTGATCTGATATTATTAGGCGATATTGCACATCAGGATGATACCTCTGAATCAATGAAACAGTTTTTAAGCTGGTATGATTTTAAAGGCAAACAAGTATCCTCTTATTATTTAGATGCCATGCATCAGGATGTATATGAGGACCATTTAAAACAACAGATACACGATGGTATCTATCTACATGGTTTGGGAATCAATGACGATGAATTGGAAACCATGGAAGAAGTAAATCATTTGATGAATGGCTGGCTGACATCTACATACTCACCAGTTTCACAAATAAAACACTAAGAATTCATTATCATATTTTCCTTTGCACATGGTATAATAACATGAGTGAGGTGAATTTATGAAGATTACAAATATAATCTGGGACTGGAATGGAACGCTGTTAGATGATATCGATATCAGTATGGAAGCATTAAACCAGCTGTTAGAAGCACAGCATTTGCCATTAGTTCTTGAAAAAGAAGAATATCGCCGGTATTTTCAATTCCCAGTCATTGAATATTACAAAAAAGTAGGATTTGATTTTGATAAAACGCCATTTTCACAATTGGCAAAACAATATATGGATTATTATCAGCCACATTCACTTGATTGTGAGCTACATCGTGATGTAATGGAAACACTAGAGATGATGAAGGCACGAGGTGTTCACCAGTATTTATTGAGTGCAAGTGATATCAGCTTTTTAAAGGAACAGCTGGCACAATACGATATCACTCCTTATTTTGAGGATATCAAGGGACTAGATAATATTCATGCGCATTCAAAGGCAGAATTAGCAAAGAACTTTGTGGAAAAGGCAGGCTTATGTAAAGCAGAAACCATCTTTATCGGTGATAGTGTACATGATAGTGAAGTCGCAGCAAATGCAGGATGTCATTGTCTGTTGATTGCGGATGGTCATGAACATAAAGAAAAACTGCAGAATACCGGGTGTCCAAGCGTAGATACGATGAAACAAGCCCAGGAATGGCTACTGCAGTTTTGTTAGATATTGATCTTTGATCACACCAAAGAATTCACGGAAATAGAAATTAAAAGATAAATCAAAATCACTTTTCGCAGGGTATAATGCACATTGCATGCCATTTTGTTTACACAGTACATTGGCACGATACATGTGGAAATCATTGGATATGACACTCACTGGAGTGTCTTTTTTTAACAGCTTTTTACTAAACGCAAAGTTTTCATTTGTATTACGGCTTTGATCTTCCATAAGAATCTGTGATTCTTCAATACCATGCTGTATCAGCCATGCCTTCATGGCGCTTGCTTCACTTCGTGATTCTAATGGCCCCTGGCCTCCACTGACAATGATGGTCGCATTTGGATATTGTTCATGGAATTTTAAAGCTGCTTCCAAACGATAGCGCAGTAAACGTGATATCTGTTCGCCTTTTAACTGAGCACCCAATACAATCACTGTATCATACTGGGTTTTGGATACATGCTGACCACACTTTACAATCGCCCCCACCTTGATTGTGAATATACCAAGGGAAGTTACCATAAAGATAATAAACAGGATACGAAGAACTTTAGGAAAATACGATAACAGATGGCGCTTTTTGATTATTTCAAAGATAGCAATCCCGAATAACAGGATGCCCATACAAAGCCATGTCCAGGAAAAGGTAATGCCATTGATTCCATAACTGATGGATAACAGGGCATAATATCCTATAAAAAGCATAGACAGGCTAAGAAAAACGATGGGAATTGATTTATGATATTTCATGTGGACCTCCAAAAATCTTGTAAGATATGCATCGCATCTTCTGGCCTAGATACGGTTTTAAAATGACGGTAATGTGGTGGCAATAAGGATAAATAGCGATTGGTTGTATAACGTTCATCAATCAATAAAATCATACCTTTATCAGCACTAGAACGAATGACTCTGCCAGCTGATTGTAAGACCTTGTTCATGCCGGGAAATTGATAGGCATAAGAAAATCCCATGTGATTGATTTCATCAAAATGGTGCATGATCAAATCCTGTTGGGGATTGATTTGCGCAAGGCCAACACCTACGATGATCGCACCAATCAAACGTTCCTGTTTCAAATCGATTCCTTCAGAAAACATACCACCAATGACACAGAAATAAACATGCAGGGAATCACTTTGATCAAAGGAAGATAAAAATTCTTCTTTCATTTTTTCACTCATATTTTGTGCCTGTAGGGTTGTTTTGATATGGGGATAACATTTCACAAAAGCCTCATAGATCTGATGCATATAGGCATAACTTGGCGCAAATACAATATAGTTGCCGGCTTTCATAGATACACTGGCATAAATCATGGAAACAAGCGCTGGCAAAGAGGCTTGCCGTTTGGCATATTTGGTTGAAATCTGATTGGCGATCATACAACAACAATTCTTCGCATCAAATGGAGAGGGCAGTGATAATCGTTTGGTGTTTTCATCACCACCCAATAAAGTTAAATAGTAATCGATGGGAGATAAGGTAGCACTAAAGAAAATCGTAGAACGCCCTTTCTTTAATATATCAGATATTGGATGGACTGGGTTCATACAAAACTGTTTCACCATGCAGTCCTTGCCTTCCACTGCGATATAATAAACAAAGTGTTCATCAAAGAAATCAGCGATTTTCCCAAAATTGATACAATCAAAATATAATTGTTTTAACGTATCATCATGTTGTTCATCATGTTCACTTTGAAAATATGCATCCAGATGCTCACAAAAGTTACTGATCGTGGATAATAAGGTTTCATCCAGAACCGGATAATATTGGAAATTATCTTCTTCTTCACAGCTTTTGCGTATTTTCTTTAAGAGCCGGATGATATTTTGTATACTGTTATATACCAGTTTACGATCTTTTGGCAACAGCTTTTTCGCATCTTCAAAATTAGATAAATATAAGGAAGCACTATACATTTCTCTTGCACGCTCCACAAGATTATGTGCCTCATCGACCAAAAAAACATAATTTCCTTTTTCTGTAAAGAAACGTTTTAAATAAACCCTTGGATCAAAAACATAATTATAATCACATACGATCACATCCGCATATAAAGAAGCATCCAGACTTAATTCAAATGGACAGACCATATGGTCCTGTGCAACATTGCACACAATATCCTTTTCAATAAAATCATTTTGTGACACTAGTTCATATAATGCATCTTGACAGCGATCAAAATATCCCTTCGCATATGGACAGTGTTTAGAATCACAATTGCGTTCTTCTAAAAAACAGATTTTATCCTTTGCGGTGATGGCAACGGTTTTAAAGCGAACACCCTGATCATAAATCAAGGAGATGGTATCATAAGCCACAGATGCGGTTATATTTTTGGCACATAGGTAAAATATCTTTTCACATTTCTTTTCTCCGATGGCTTTTAATGCTGGAAATAAGGTAGAAATCGTTTTTCCTATACCGGTGGGCGCCTGTGCAAACAGGATATCTTTATCTAGAATGGTTTTGTATACCGCAACAGCAAACTGGCGCTGTCCTTTGCGATAATCAGAAAAGGGGAAATGTAACTGCTTTAAGGAAGCTTGTGATGTTTCTATCACATCTTTTTTCAGGTTCGCCCATTTTAAATACTGTTTAAGGGTATCAAAATAAAAGCTTTCCAGTTCATCAAAAGTCTTATGATGCAGGAAGCATTTCACTTCATTGATTTCTAATTGATAATATGTGATCTGTACATCCAGCTCTTTGATATCATAATCAAGTGCATAGATATAAGCATAAATATAGGCTTGCGCAAAGTGGACAAAATGTGATTCATCGATTTCATCATAAGGCACATAGGTGGTTTTGATTTCATCAATCAATACCTTGTCATCATCTATACAGATGCCATCGGCACGTCCATCGATGGTAAAACAGAAATCTTCCAGTTCACTTGTGATTTTTAAATAGACTTCACTTTGATAATGTTCTCCATATTTTGACTGGATCTGTCGATGAATCCTGGCTCCTAAATTGGCACGTTCCATACTTTGTGATGTAGACACTAAATCACCACCAAGATATAGCGCCTCCACCAGATTTCTAACAGACAATTGTATTTGATACATGAGCGACACCCTTTCACACTTCCTACATTGTATATGATTTAAAGAAAAAAACAAAGAGGAGATAAGGAATTCGTAAGAAACAAAAGCATATGGTAAGTTTTGTGGTATACTTTTAAGGTACTTGGGAAAGTGAGTGGTATAAATGAGAGAAATCGTTATCGGAAAAAATGATGCAGATCAGCGTGTAGATAAATTTATCATGAAAACAATGAAAGATATGCCAAAAAGTCTGATGTATAAATATATAAGAAATAAGAAAATCAAAGTGAATCGGAAACGTTGTGAAATATCCCAGCGGCTGCAAGAGGGAGATGTGATGCAGTGTTTTATCCCAGAGGAATTTTTTGAGTCAAAAAAAGAGCGGGCGTTTACCAAGCTGCCATCAGACTTAGATGTTATATATGAAGATGAAGCCCTTATCATTGTGAATAAGCCGGTTGGCTTGCTTGCACACAGTGATACCAGTCAACTGCAGGATAATCTAGCAGATCGTCTTTTGCATTATTTATATAGAAAAGGGGAGTATGATCCTGATAAGGAACAAAGCTTTGCGCCTGCCTTATGTCATCGCATCGATCGCAATACTCAAGGAATCGTCATCTGTGCTAAAACCAGTGAAGCGCTGCGCCAGATGAATGAGGTAATACGTGAAAGAGAGCTAGATAAACGATATTTATGTATTGTGGAAGGCAGTTTAAAGAAAAAACAGGATCATCTGGTGTTATATCATAAAAAGATGGAGCATAACAAAGCAGATATCATACCTTATGCGAAAGAAGGCTATCAACGTATTGAAACAGGGTATCGTGTCTTAAAAGAAAAAGATGGAAAAAGTCTTGTGGAGGTTTCATTATTGACAGGGAAGAGCCATCAGATACGTGCAGTCATGGCGTATTTAAAGCATCCATTGTTAGGAGATGTAAAATATGGCGGGAAAAAGGATGTCATTACTTATCAGGCATTATGCGCATATCAGGTAAGCTTTCACTTTACAAAGGATTATCCATCTATAAAACAATTAGATCAAAAAACGTTTACACTCGAAGATGTAGCATTATATCGATATTTTTAGATGTTATGCAAAAATAGTATAGTGAAAAATTCGATTTTTTTCACAAAAAGAATTGCATTTTCAAAAAAGCGATGTATAATAATCAAGGCTAAGTTGAAAGAGAGTGGAGTATAGCATGGAATCTTACAGATATTTATTAGATGTTGCATTGATTCTGTTGAGCACAAAGTTTTTTGGTTTATTGACCAGAAAGATTGAAATGCCACAGGTCGTTGGAGCATTGGTGGCTGGAATTATCTTAGGACCAGCAGTATTGGACTTCGTTCACGAATCTGCCTTTACCGATCAGATAGCGGAAATCGGTGTCATCGTATTGATGTTCTCGGCAGGTCTGGAAACAGATATCAGTGAATTGAAGAAAAGTGGAAAGAGCAGTTTTGTGATCGCCTTGATTGGGGTATTGGTGCCTCTTGTGGCGGGATATTTCCTGGCAAGTTTCTATAACACAGGCGATAATGCATTCTTACAAAACATGTTCATTGGCGTTATTTTAACAGCAACATCCGTTAGTATCAGTGTAGAAACATTGAAAGAAATGGGTAAATTAAGCACACCTAGTGGTAATGCCATTTTAGGAGCTGCCTTAATTGATGATATTTTAGGTATTGTTGCATTAACCATTATTACAGGTATGGCGGATACAAGTGTAAATCTTGCCGTTGTATTGATGAAGATCGTTGCCTTCTTTGTATGTAGTGTCATTATTGGACTGATCGCAAGAAAACTGATTGAAAAATGGTTTGATCGTGATGATAAGGTGAGAAGAAGATTCTCTATCATCTCATTTGCCTTCTGTTTATTGTTTGCCTATTGTGCAGAAGAATTCTTTGGTGTCGCAGATATCACAGGTGCCTTTATTGCCGGTTTGATTATCTCAGGTACAAGCAAAGCAACCTATGTGACAATGCGTATTGAAACATTGTCTTACTTGTTGATTTCACCAGTATTCTTCGCAAGTATTGGTTTAAAGGTCGTATTGCCTGAAATGACAAGCAGTATTGTGATCTTCTCTGTTTTATTGATGATTATCGCAATTCTAACCAAAATTATTGGATGTGGTCTAGGTGCGAAAATCTGCCATTATGAAAATATTCAGAGTTTACGTATTGGTATTGGTATGATTTCCCGTGGTGAGGTCGCATTGATTGTTGCCAGCAAAGGTATGGCAGTGGGACTAATGAATCCAGATTTCTTTGGACCAATCATCATCATGGTTGTATTGACTACTGTGGTTACGCCAGTATTGTTGAAATTCGCATTTGCTGATCGTGCAAATGATCCTGATGTTTATACAGAAAGTGATCTTGTTGATGATTACAGCGAAACGGAAGAACTGGAGAAAAAATCTCATCAGATCTTTGGAGAAAGTAAAAAAGAAAGCCGTGCTTCTTAAGCAAGGTAAAAGTTGTGAAAGCCCTTTAATAAAGGCTTTTGCAACTTTTTTTATATCTCAAAAAAGAAAAAAATTCTAAAATTTAACCTAGGTTAATAAATGCGAAAATAATTATATATTTTGCTTGCAAGCCATATGTAAAAGGTTTATACTTTTAAAAGGTTTTAGGTAACACCATAAACCGAACAGTGCTATAATAAAGGCAAAGGAGGTATCGTTTTTTGGAAGAGCTAATCAGAAATATTGTAGAGGCAGATAAAAAGGCTAGAAACAATGTCGCATTGAAAAAGCAGGAAAAAAACAGCGTCCAAGATCTGATACAGGAACAAAAAGATGAGATCAAAGCCAAGTATCAGGAAGAAACAAAACGCTGTATCTTGGAAAAGCGAGCCGAAATGGACAAAGAACTTGCAAAATCAATTGAACAGGAAGAATCTTTGTTTAAGGAAGCACTTTTGGACCTGCAGCAGAAGTATGACACAAACAGGGAAACATGGGTGGAAAGAATTGTAGAGCATTGCTTAAATTCGTAGCCCGGCAGTATCATCAAGGAGGTGAGACCTTATGAATATGGCAACAGGTGTCATTGTCTCCAAAGCAAAAAGTATGCATGGCAAACAACTGAATGAAGAAGATTATAACGAGCTGCTTCATAAACGCAGTGTTTCAGAAATCGCAGGTTATCTGAAGAATGAAACACAATATGCAGATGCCTTGAAAGATGTACGTGAAAACAACATTCATCGAGGTCAGCTGGAATCTATGTTACGACGTGATGGATTCAGACAAACAATGAAGCTGTATCGTTATGCAGAATCATCATACAAGGATTACTATCAGTTGCATATGCAACAAATTGAGATGGATTTGATCCTTCAGCGTATCCGTGTTCTGATCAGTGAAGAATATGAGGATGCAATCGCAGAACTTCCAATTTTCTTAAAAGGATATACGAGTTTTGATTTATTGCGTCTTGGAAATGTCCATACGTATGATGAGTTGTTGGATGTACTGAAAAAGACAATGTATTACAATGTTTTGCTGCCTTATCGTGTCGCCAAAGGAAAAGAAGGCGAGATCGCCTATACGGCGTGTGAAACTGCATTAAACAAATGGTACTATGGACATGTGTTTGATGTAATTGATCATGTCATGAAGGGTAAAACCAAAAAAGAAGTAAAAGAGTTTTTTAGTGTAGATGTGGAGTTATCCAATTTAACGAAGATATATCGTTTTAAACGTTACTTCCATGCACGAGAAGACATTATCCGTGATTCTTTATTTCCTGTATATGATCACATTAGTGCGAGTCAGGTAGAAGAATTACTGGCTGAGCCAACAACAAAAGGTTTCCTAAAGAAACTGGAAAATTGCTGGTATCATCTGAAAACAGATGACAGTAAACATCTGTATATCGAATGGTATATGGATAAATACCGTTATAAACGGGCAAGAAAGAATATATACTATTCCCAAAGTGCACCGTTGGTATTCAGTTCCTACTTATATCTGCAGAAACTGGAATTAGACAACATCATCAACATTATTGAAGGAGTTCGCTATCAGGTGGATAGTGAAGATATCGCCAAGATGTTGATTTATTAGAAAGGAGAATGTGTGATGGCAATTGCAAAGATGAAGCTGATCAATATTACCGGGGACAATGAGTACCTGAATGATGTGCTTCTGAAATTTGTAGACCTGGATTACTTTCATCCAGAACCAGCAACAAAATTTGTGGACAGTGTTCATGGATTAACAACGCTGGTAGAAGAAAACCCCATCGTTGAAGTGTTGAATCACTTTAAAGAAGTCGTTTCCGATATGGAATTAGATGTGCCGGAAAAAGAAATGCGAAGTCCTGATTATGATCTGGATGAAATCAAAGCATATATCGATGATATCCATAAAAGATATCTGGATGGTGCGATTGTTCAAAAAGATTTGGAAACGGTAATACAAGAAAACAAAGATGCTTTGATACAGGTAAGAAATATCGAAAGCATTGATTTAAATCTTGATGATTTATTTGAATGTAAATATATCAAGATTCGTTTTGGACGACTGCCTTTGGATAGTGTAGAGAAACTGCAATATTATCGTAACCGTCCATTTGTATTTAAATCCTTCAGTCAGGATGATACCTATAGCTGGTGTGTATATCTGACAACGGAAAAATATGAAGGAGATGTAGATAACATTTTCTCTAGTCTATACTTTGAACGTATCCGTATCCCAGAGTTTGTTCATGGAACGCCAGAACGTGCAAAAGAAACGCTGCAGGAAGAAATCGATAACGATTACAAACAGCTGCAGCATGTAAATGAAGTGCTTGCGAAATTAAAAGATGAATGCAGAGAACGTTTTGCGGAAATCAAAGGCGAATTAGATTTTTTGAATCACACATATGAAGCTAGAAAATATGTTGTTGGTTTGGGAGAAAGATTCTCTATTACAGGCTTTATAGTCGAAGATGACGTGGATAAACTGAAACGTACATTTGAAGACTTGAAGGAGGTGGAAATCGAAGTGCGTCCTGCTCACAGTGACAAGCGACTCGCGCCTCCGACAAAACTAAAGAATGGGTGGTTTGCCAGGCCGTTCTCAATGTTTGTAGAGATGTATGGTACTCCAGAATATGAAGCAATTGATCCAACACCAATTGTCGCAGTTACGTATACCTTATTGTTTGGTATGATGTTTGGCGATGTTGGCCAGGGGCTTGTACTAATATTGGTAGGATATTTAGCCTATAAATATAAAGGCATGCAGCTGGGCGATGTAGGCGTACGTATTGGAATCTCTTCTACGATTTTTGGATTTATTTATGGCTCAGTATTTGGAAATGAAACCTTATTGAATCCTGTATATCAAACGGTATTTGGATTAAGTGAAAAACCAATTGAAGTTATGACGAGTGAATTCATTCCAATTCTTCTGGTTTTATCTGTTGGTATTGGCGCATTTCTGATTATATTCAGTATGTGTGTAAATATTTTCCTACAAATCAAAAACAAAAATATGGGAGAACTGTTCTTTTCACAAAACGGTGTTGCAGGACTTGTATTCTACACATCTTTAGTAGGTGGTCTTGCTTATACCTTATTAAGTGGAAACAATCTGTTCACAATTCCATTTGTACTTGTTTGTCTGATTCTTCCATTGGTATTGATCTTTATGAAAGAACCATTCACAAATAAATTAGAAAACAAAGCAATGTACCCAGAAGGTTTTGGGGCATTCTGTATCGAAAGTATCTTTGAACTGCTAGAGGTATGCTTATCCTATATCACCAATACGATTTCTTATTTGCGTGTTGGCGGATTCGTTTTATCACATGCCGGAATGATGATGGCCGTAACCTTGATTATGGGAATGGTCGGTAGTGCAGGTGGACTGCTTGTTGGAATTTTCGGAAACATTCTGGTTATGTGTCTGGAAGGTATGATCGTTGGTATTCAGGTACTGCGTCTAGAATTTTATGAAATGTTCTCACGTTACTTCAATGGAAACGGTGTAGCATTTCAATCATTAAAGGAACTAAATTAAACAGGAGGAACAAATTATGTTAAGTCCATTAGAATTATTAATACCATTTATTATTTTAGTATTGATCTCATTGCCATTAGTCAATGTATTTAGAGGTAAAACAAGTGTAAAGAGTGCAAAAGTACGTATGGTTTCACATATCTGCTTATTCTTCGCATTAGTATTGGGAACAGTATTCTTCTCTGCTACAAAAGCATATGCTGCAGAAACTGCAGATGTTGCGGATAAGATGGCTGGATCTATTGGTCAGGGATTAGGCTTTATCGCTGCTGCATTATCAACTGGTTTATCAGCATTAGGTGCTGGTATTGCCGTAGCTGCTGCAGCTCCTGCTGCTATTGGTGCTTTCTCTGAAAACAAAGAAAACTTCGGTAAATCTATGATCTTCGTTGCATTAGGTGAAGGTGTTGCTATTTATGGTCTGTTGATCTCTATCTTCATTATCTTCATGAAATTATAAAATCAGAAAGGAGAATTCCTATGAGATTTTTCCTGCTCAGTGATAATATCGATACGCAGATGGGAATGCGTTTGGCAGGAATCGAAGGAGTTGTCGTACATGAACGCCAGGAAGTCCTGGAAGAATTGGAAAAAGCGATGCACATGGAAGATGTCGCCATCATTTTAATGACAACAAAATTGATTCAGACTTGCCCAGATGTTATTTCTGAATTAAAATTAAAATTGAAAAAACCGTTGATTGTGGAAATACCGGATCGTCATGGTTCTGCCAAAATTGGTGAAACGATCGATCGATACGTAAGTGAAGCAATTGGGGTAAAACTATGAGGTGTTTGCTATGTTAGATGACAAAATGAAGCTTGAGCAATATTTTAAAGATGAAATCGATCGTGTTAGCGGTATTGAAATCAAGCAGATCGACGACGAGATAGCAGATATTCGTGAAAAAGCTCTTCAGGGATTAGAAGCTGATGCGCAAAGAGAAGCTGGCATGGTTCGTGAGCAGGAATTAAAAGAACTGCAAAGCGAACATGCAATCCGCTTAAGTAAAGCGCATGAAGAAACCAGTCGTAAACTGATGGCCAAGCGTAAAGAACTGGCTGATCTTGTGTTTAAAGAAGCAAAAGACAAAATCAAATCGTTTACGAAGCAGGGTGATTATCGTGATTATCTGAAAAAGAAAGCACAAGAGCTGGGTAAAAACAACTTTGCACATGCTGTTTTCTTAATAGGTAAAGAAGATGCATCTTATCAGGATGATATCAAGAAGGCCTATGGAAAAGATTGCGAAGTACAGATAGATACAGATATC
Organism: [Eubacterium] hominis; assembly: GCA_014337235.1. Taxonomy (GTDB): domain Bacteria; phylum Bacillota_I; class Bacilli_A; order Erysipelotrichales; family Erysipelotrichaceae; genus Hoskinsella; species Hoskinsella hominis. Next base: position 2,793,521 of record CP060636.1, read on the forward strand.
GTACTTGGCGGTTTTCGTTTAGAATGCGTTGAGATGGGAATTGTCGTAGACGAAACCTTCGATACAGCGATTGAAGAACAGAAAGAATGGTTCTATACAAATTCTGGATTGTTTATTAAATAATCCAAATGATGCGTGGATTCCATGCGCTAGAGGTGATAATGTGAGTGAAAATGTAATTTATTCCATAAACGGTCCAGTTGTAAAGGTAAGAAATGCAACAGATTTCTCTATGATGGAGAAAGTGTTTGTCGGAGATAAGAAACTGATGGGAGAGGTCATCAGCATCAGTAAAGAAGTCACAACGATTCAGGTATATGAATCTACGACTTCATTAAAGCCTGGTGAACCTGTAGAACCAACAGGAAGTCCAATTTCCGTAACACTGGGACCTGGTATTTTAAGAAATATATTTGATGGAATTGAACGTCCATTAAAAGAAATAGCAAAAGAATCCGGCGCATTTATTGCGACCGGAAGCAATGTAGCACCATTAGATGAAGAAGCATTATGGAATGTCAGTGTGAAAGTAAAAGTAGGAGATCAAGTCGTGCCTGGCCAGATTTTTGCGACTTTGCCAGAAACGGATTTGATTGAACACCGCTGTATGATTCCACCAACGCTGTATGGTGAAGTAGTTGAAGTTGTAAGTGATGGAAGCTACAATATCAATCATGAAATTATCAAGGTAAAAGATGATAAAGATGAAATTCATACACTGACATTATGTCAGAAATGGCCAATCAAACAGGCAAGACCTGTCGCTCAGCGTTTGCCAATTAGTGTTCCATTGATTACTGGACAGCGTATTTTTGATACACTGTTTCCAATCGCAAAAGGTGGAACAGCTGCTATACCTGGAGGTTTTGGTACAGGAAAAACCATGACGCAGCATCAGCTTGCCAAATGGTGTGATGCCGATATCATCGTATATGTAGGTTGTGGAGAACGTGGTAACGAAATGACACAGGTTCTGGAAGAATTCTCAGAACTGATTGACCCAAAGAGTAATCGTCCTTTGACTGATCGTACGGTGTTAATTGCCAATACGTCAAACATGCCAGTAGCTGCTCGTGAAGCTAGTATTTATACAGGTTTAACACTTGCAGAATATTATCGTGATATGGGTTATCATGTCGCAATCATGGCCGATTCTACTTCTCGTTGGGCAGAAGCACTTCGAGAAATCAGTGGACGTTTGGAAGAAATGCCTGCAGAAGAAGGGTTCCCAGCATATCTGCCATCAAGAATTTCACAATTCTATGAACGTGCTGGATATATGGAAACATTAAATGGTCAGGAAGGCAGTGTATCTATCATTGGTGCCGTATCTCCACAGGGAAATGACTTCTCAGAACCAGTTACCCAGAATACAAAACGATTTGTAAGATGTTTCTGGGCATTAGATAAATCACTGGCTTATGCAAGACACTACTTTGCGATCAACTGGACAGAAAGCTATTCAGAATATGTTGGTGATTTAACCAAATGGTATAACAAAAATGTAGATATTCGTTTCTTGCGTAATCGTCAGGAGCTGATGAGTCTGTTGGCTGAAGAAGCAAAATTGATGGAAATTGTAAAATTGATTGGTAGTGATGTATTGCCGGAAGATCAAAAATTGGTTATTGAAATCTGTAAAGTCATTCGTGTAGGATACCTGCAACAAAATGCATTCCATAAAGATGATACGTATGTACCATTGGAAAAACAGTTGAAAATGATGGATGTTATCCTATATTTATATAAACGTTGTAAAGAAATCGTCAGTGAAGGAAAATCATTGAGTCAGATTATTGCTTCTGGTATCTTTGATAATGTCACGAAGATGAAATATGATGTGCCAAACGACCATATCGAAGCATTTGATGATTATTTCCCTATGATCGATAAAGCTGTGAACGAAAGTTTGAATGCGTAAGAAGGAGGAGTGCTTATATGAGTCTTCAATATTTAGGATTGAGTGAAATCAATGGGCCTTTGGTTTTCCTAGACAACGTAGAAAACGCCAGCTATGAAGAAATGGTGGAAATAAAATGTGGAGATGGTTCCACACGTTTGGGAAGAGTTGTACAGCTGGATGGCAAACGTGCCGCAATTCAGGTGTTTGAAGGTACTAATGGATTAAGCTTAAAAAATACAAAAACAAAATTTACAGGAAAGCCAATGGAGCTTCCTTTATCAAAAGAATTATTAGGCCGTGTATTTAACGGCAGTGGAAAACCAATTGATGGATTAGGTGAAATCTATGCTGAAAAAAGTGCAGATATCAATGGACAGCCATTAAATCCGGTTTCCCGTGTATATCCCCGTAACTATATCAATACCGGTATCTCCAGTATTGATGCATTGACGACATTGATTCGTGGACAGAAACTTCCTATTTTCTCAGGATCAGGTATGCCTCATAACGACTTGGCAGTACAGCTGGTAAAACAGGCTAAGATTTCTGATGGAGATGGCAAAAATTTCTGTATCGTATTTGCGGCCATGGGTGTAAAAAATGACGTTGCGGATTATTTTAAACGTTCCTTTGAAGAAGCAGGCGTTATGGAGAAAGTTGTTATGTTTATCAATTTATCCAATGACCCTATCATTGAACGTACATTAACACCACGTTGTGCTTTAACTGCCGCAGAATATTTAGCATATGAACATGATATGCATGTATTGGTTATTTTGACGGATATCACATCCTATTGTGAGGCACTACGTGAATTCTCAAGTAGTAAAGGTGAAATTCCAGGTCGTAAAGGATATCCTGGCTATTTATATTCTGACCTTGCTTCCTTATATGAAAGAGCAGGTATTGTCAAAGGGGCGAATGGCTCTGTGACACAGATTCCTATTCTAACCATGCCAAATGATGATATTACACATCCAATTCCTGACCTTACCGGTTATATTACAGAAGGACAGATTGTATTAGATCGTAATTTGAATCAAATGGGTGTTTATCCACCAGTTGGAGTACTTCCATCCCTTTCACGTTTAATGAAAGATGGTATTGGTGAAGGATATACAAGAAAAGACCATTCTGATGTCAGTAACCAGTTGTTTGCGGCATATGCGAAAGTGCAGGATGCCAGAAGTCTAGCCAGTGTTATTGGTGAGGATGAATTAAGTGATGTTGATAAACAATATATGTCTTTTGGAACATTATTTGAAGAGTATTTCTTAAATCAAGGATTTGATGTAAACAGAACAATTGAAGAAACACTGGATCTTGGATGGGATTTACTAAGCGTTCTTCCACGTGGTGAATTGGATCGTGTAGATAATGAAGTCCTTGATCAGTATTATGACCATGAACGTGCTGTTCAGCGTTTTCAAATCAAAGCCGGACCGATTATCAAAGAATTAGCGAATCCAGGTGAATAGTTATGGCAAATAAACAGGTGTTTCCTACAAAAGGAAATCTGATTGCGACAAAGAAATCTAATCAGCTGGCACAAATGGGCTATGAACTGATGGATCGTAAGCGTAATATATTGACAAGAGAAATGATGAGCTTATTAGATAGTGTAAGATTATTACGTGATGAAATTACAATCACGTACCAGAAGGCTTATTATGCGCTACAGCAGGCGAATATGTCATTGGGTGTTATTAGTGACTTGGTAGAGGCTGTACCTGTTGATACAGGTGTTCATGTGAGCTATCGTAGTGTAATGGGCGTGGAGATACCTAAAATTCATTATGATAAGCAGAGTCTGGAATTAACTTATGGATTGGAGCATGCCAATTCAAAACTGGATTATGCGTATAAGTGTTTTTATAAGGTAAAAGAAATGACTGTTATACTGGCGGAAGTAGAGAACAGTGTGTATCGTCTTGCCAATGCGATTCGTAAGGCGCAGAAGCGTGCAAATGCTTTGAAGAATATCGTTATTCCGGAATTTGAAGGTAACATTAAGTTTATTAGTGATGCTTTGGAAGAGAAGGAACGTGAGGAATTTTCAAGGCAAAAGGTCATAAAGGCTACAAAAGATCGAAAACAAAACCAGGAGCACATTTAGTTGTGCTCCTTATTTAGGCCTTATTTAAAGGGGGAAAAAGGTGTTAATAAAATTTCTTCAAAAAAAGTAAAAAAAATCGAAAAAAGTTGTTGACACTTATGGATATGTTTGGTATTATATTAGGGCACTGAGGCAAACAGTGCTAAAGAAAAAAATATGCGCCCATAGCTCAACTGGATAGAGCGTTTGACTACGGATCAAAAGGTTGCGGGTTCGATTCCTACTGGGCGCGCCATAAAATATCGGGATGTAGCACAGCTTGGTAGTGCACTTGATTTGGGATCAAGGGGTCGCAGGTTCAAATCCTGTCATCCCGACCATGATATTTTTGGCTGGGTAGCTTAGTTGGCTAGAGCATCCGGTTCATACCCGGAAGGTCGCGAGTTCGAGTCTCGCCCCCGCCACCAATTGACTAATTTGGACCCTTAGCTCAGTTGGTCAGAGCATCCGGCTCATAACCGGTGGGTCGTAGGTTCGAGTCCTACAGGGTCCACCAATTTCATAACAAAATTGGAGGAATACCCAAGTGGTTGAAGGGTCCGGTCTTGAAAACCGGTAGGTCGGGAAACTGGCGCCTGGGTTCGAATCCCAGTTCCTCCGCCAAAAAGTTTAAGGCGTTTAAAATTTATTGCTCATTTATCGCGGGGTAGAGCAGCCTGGTAGCTCGTCGGGCTCATAACCCGGAGGTCGTTGGTTCAAATCCTTCCCCCGCAACCAAATGGTCCCGTAGCTCAGTCGGTAGAGCAAAGGACTGAAAATCCTTGTGTCGTTGGTTCGATTCCGACCGGGACCACCATTTGGAACGTGAAACCTATTTCGTAAGAGATAGGTTTTTTTCTATATGCGGGGGACTCAAACGTCCTCAGGCTGCGGTTTAAGGAACTGGGATAAGACCTAACGGTTTTTAAGTTCATGGGTATGCCTCCAATTGGCGGGGGCGAGTATATAGAACGTCTACCCAGACAAAAAAAACGTGCCTCAGGATTTGATAGGTATAAGGTTTCCTTCCCCTTGCTGTGATTAGAAAGGCTCGTTTCTATATACATTATATGGAATAAAATAAAAATCTGCATATTCGCAGATTTCATTTATAATAATCGATAAAAGTCTGTGCAGTTTCTGAAAGATATCGATCCTTCATACAAATAATATGAATGGAAGTGGTTAAACGTGGATGGTCAATATCATAGATTTTTAAATTTTCATGTTCGATAAGAGCAATTGCGCTTTTAGGAACAATCGCAACACCTAATCCTGCTTTTGCCCATAACAGGGAAGTTCTGGCATCCTGATTAATACAAAAACATGTAGGCAACAGACCAGATTGAAGAAAACAATCCTCCAATAAGGAAGCATAGCGCTCATAATATATTAATGGGACATTAGTTAAATCCTGCAGTTTTAAACGATTATCTTTTGATAAACATTGGCTTTTATCACATACTGCCACCATTCCTTCTTCCCAAAAGGGAATTGCTTTTATATTTTTTTGTGGATATGGCGTGCGGACAACGCCGATTTCAATCAGGCCTTTCTCTAATAGCTCCAGAATCTGAAAAGTATTTCCTTCTTTTAACACAAAAGAAACCTTAGGGAAATCTTCATGGAATTTACGAATGCCATTTTCCAAAAACGCATGATGGGAACTTGATACAATGCCAATACGAAGCTCATGGGCAACTTGTGTTTTCGCATCCTGTACCTCTTTTTTTGTATCCTCACAAAGCCGGCAAATCTGTTCGGCTTTTTCTCTTAATAACTCTCCGGCATCTGTTAATTGTATATGATGCTTGCCACGCAGTACCAACGCTACACCAAGTTCTTCTTCCAACATCTTTAATTGATAAGAAAGGGGAGGCTGTGCCATATGTAAACGTCTTGCTGCTGCTGTGATCTGTCCTTCCTCACAAATCGTGAGGAAATATTGTAACTGTTTAATATCCATTTTTATCACCATACTTTTTTTATATATTTTAAATATTAAACCAATATTATACATATATCAACCCCTTGGGTATAATAATAAAGGCGAAAAGGATGATGAAAATGAAAGAATTGTTAAAATATTTAAAACCATATCGAAAACAATGCATCATTGGGCCATTTTGTAAGTTGATGGAAGCCATATTAGAACTGCTTCTGCCAACACTTATGGCCTATATGATCAATGATGGAATCATGGCACAGGATCAACAACTGGTATATCGTTATAGCTTTATCATGATTTTTATGGTTATGATTGGTTTTGGTTTTTCTATTACCTGCCAATATCAAGCCGCAAAAGCATCACAAGGCTTTGGCACAGATTTAAGAAATGCATTGTTCTCACATATTACTGCATTTTCTTATCAGGATTTAGATTACTTTGGAACACCTACATTAGTCAATCGACTGAGTAATGATGTGAATCAACTGCAGGTTGCCGTTGCGATGTTGATTCGTTTAGTGGTTCGCTCTCCCTTTATTTGTATTGGGGCGATTATTATGGCAATGTTTCTGGATATGCGTTTAGCATGGATTTTAATTGCGAGTGTACCTTTTATTATCCTGATTCTTTATGTGTTTATACGGTTTACGACACCAATGTATCAACAATATCAAAAGCTGCTGGATAAATTTTCTTCTATTCTTGATGATAATTTTGCGGGCATCCGTGTGATTCGTACCTTTGTTTCTAAGAAACGGGAACAAAAGCGATTTCAAGAAAATGTAGATGAACTACAGGTACAGATGATGAAGGTAGCACGTCTTTCTGCCTTATTGAATCCAAGTACGGCAATTGTTGTAAATGGTGCGGTTGTGATTTTAATGTATCAGGGAATTTTAAAAATACAAATAGGTGATTTACAGCCTGGAACAATTGTTGCATTTATCAATTATGCTTCCAGTATCTTATTAGCATTGATTGCTATTAGTAATCTGATCGTCATATTTACCAAAGCATTCGCCAGTGGCAAACGTGTAAGTGAAGTCTTGCGTTATTCACCAGGTCTGGTTTGCGGAAATGCTTCTCTTCAGGAAAAGGATGAGCCAATTGTATGTTTTGATCATGTATCTTTTTCTTATGGAAAAGGGGATGCTGCATTAAGTGATCTGTCCTTTTCTATTCGAAAAGGAGAAAGTATAGGGATCATCGGTGGAACCGGTGCTGGTAAAACTACTTTGATTTCTTTATTATGTCATTTTTATGTGCCTACAGAAGGCAGGATTTTATTATATGGACAGGATATTACTACACTGAGATCATCTGATCTATTATCCCATGTCGTGCTTGTGCCACAGGTAAATGAGTTATTCTCTGGTACCATTGAAGAAAATATCTGCTTTGGATTATCTAATGTATCCAAAGCAGATATTGAACAGGCATTAAGCATTTCTCAAGCTAAAGAGTTTGTGGATGAGCTGCCGAAAGGAATGCATACCAAAATCGAACGTGGGGGAGCAAATTTGTCTGGTGGACAAAAGCAGCGCTTATGTATCGCCAGAGCCATTCTGCGTAAGCCAGATCTATTGATTTTAGATGATGCCAGCAGTGCACTTGATTTCAAGAGTGATGCGGCTTTGCGAAAAGCCCTGAAAGCGATGGATACACAGATGAGCAGAATCATGATATCTCAGCGAGTTAGTACACTTGCGTCATGTGATCGTATTATCGTGTTAGATAATGGAGAGATGGCAGGCTTTGCGCCACATAAAGTATTATATGATACATGTGAAATCTATCATTCCATCTGTGAGAGTCAGCATGTAGAAAGGGGTATTGCATGAGTGGTAAACAAGTGATGAAACAGCTACTTCGTTTCCTGTTTCAGTTTAAATTATATCTGTTGCTGGCATTAGCCTGTGCAATTTTATCTGTCGCATTAAACGTATATGCGCCCTTACTAATTGGAGATATCTTAGATGCGATTACTTCAAAGCCTTTGTCCACAACTTTTCAATTATTGTGTTATTTAGTTGTTGTGTATCTTCTCTATTCTTTATTCCAATGGGGAATGATGTATTTCTCTAATAAGATTGCTTTTTCCAGCAGTTGTGTATTAAGAAAACAGCTATATGAAAAACTTTCCCATTTACCAATATCTTTTTATGATACAAATCCTCGCGGAGATTTAATTTCCCGCTTTGTCAACGATATTGATTATATCAGTGATGGCTTTTTACAGGGCCTATCTACCATGATGAGTGGAGTAACAACGATTGTTTTAGCAATCGTATTCATGATCAACATCAATTGGATTATGAGTATCATTGTCATATTATCCGCACCGTTTACTTATATTGTGGCAAGTTTTATTACCAAACGTTCTCAACAATATTTTCGCAAAAATGCAAATGCGCTTGGTTCTTTGAATGGCTTTAGTGAAGAAATGCTATCAGGTATGAAAACAATCAAAGCATATCATTATGAAGAATCTGCCAACCATACGTTTCAGGAAATGAATCAAACATTATATGAAGCCGGTGTAAAATCTCAATTTTATGGTTCTCTGGCAAATCCAAGTACCCGTTTTGTGACAAATTTTACTTATGCATTAACAGGAGCAGCGGGAGCATTCTTAGCACTTCAATCCATGATTACCATTGGAAACATATCCAGCTTTTTGATGTATGCCAATTTATTTTCTAAACCATTCACGGAAATCACAGGTGTCATGACACAGTTACAGACAGCGATGGCAAGTGCACGACGCATCTTTACGATTTTAGATATGGAAGAAGAACGTGACAGTGGAACGACTTTTTTTACACCAACAAAAGGAAGCATTGAATTTTCTCACGTCAGCTTTGGATATGATAAACATAAGCTTTTAATGAAGGATATTAATTTATGTATACCAGCGGGTGAAAAAGTCGCAATCGTAGGGAAAACCGGTGCTGGAAAAACAACTTTGGTTAATTTATTATTGCGGTTCTATGAAATTAATCAAGGTCATATATATGTGGATGGCGTTGATATCGAACAAATGTCAAAGGATGATTTAAGACGCAGTTTTGGTGTCGTATTACAGGATACCTATCTGTTTGAGGGAACCATTCGTGACAATATCGCTTATGGAAAACCAGAAGCCAGTGATGAAGAAATTATAGCCGCAGCCAAAAAAAGTGGTGCACATGAATTCATCCGTCGTTTTACGCAAGGATATGATACCGTTCTGCATACCAATTCTAATCATTTATCATCCGGTCAAAAACAGTTATTGTCACTTACCCGTGTTTTATTGATGAATCCTAAAATTTTGATATTAGATGAAGCAACCAGCAATATGGATACCATGAGTGAACAACATGTGAATCAGGCAATGGAATTATTGATGGAGGGCAAGACCAGTTTTGTGATTGCACATCGTTTATCTACGATATTAGATGCGGATAAGATTCTGGTTATGGAGCATGGAGATATTATAGAAACTGGAAATCATGAGGAATTAATGAAAAAACAAGGTGCCTATTATACACTTTTTAATAGTCAGTTTACATCTTAGCGATGAGAGTGTTATACTAGAGGTGTAAAAGTTAATCTGTGATAGAGAAAGCGAGTTATCAAAACATGTTTTATGTTTTTAGCTCGCTTTTTATGATGAAAGGAAGGAATACTATGAAGATTGTTATTATCGGTGGAGGCATTATTGGATGTTTTTTGGCACATGATTTATCACGATATGATGTGGATATCACATTGATTGAACGTGAGAGTGATGTTTGTGATGAGGTATCTAGTGCAAACAGTGCAATTATTCATGCAGGATATGATCCTGAAGAACATACATTAAAGGCTCTATTGAATAAAAAAGGTGCGGATATGTATCCTGCAATATGTGAACAATTGAATGTTGACTACAAGCGTATAGGTGCCTATGTTGTCGCAGCTGGTGAAGAGGAAGAAGAAACGCTTTCTATATTATATGAAAGAGGAACAAAACGAGGAATCCACATGGAATGGCTCACAAGGGATGAACTGCTTGAAAAAGAACCGAATATCAGTGCGCAGATTACAAAAGCTTTATCTGTACCTGATACCGCAATCATTACACCATGGGAGATGGGACTTACTCTGATACAGGAAGCTGTATGTAATGGATTGTCTTTAAAGCTGGAAGAAAATGTGGTGGATATCAAACGTAATGGGAAACAGTTTCATGTCATCACAGACAAAGCACACTATGATGCGGATATCGTCATCAATGCCGCAGGACTTGGCAGTGCTAAGATTATGAACATGATAGAAGATACCTCATTATTTGACATTACTCCAAAGCGTGGACAATATTTTATCTTAAGCAAACATGCGACTGATTTTGTGAAGCATGTCTTATATCCAGTACCTGGTAAAGCAGGAAAAGGGGTATTATGTGTACCAACCTGTCATGGCAACATTCTGCTTGGCCCAAACAGTGAAATATTAGAGGAGCAAGATAATGGCACAAGTGCACAAGGACTGAAAGAAGTTAGAGAAAAACTGCAAAAAACCGTGACAAATATTCCATATGGAGAAATTATACACAGCTATGCAGGACTTCGACCATGTGGCAATCATAATGATTTCTTTATTCAGGCATCTCCGATATCTCAAAATTTTATTCACCTGGGATGTATCGATTCACCAGGTCTTGCCAGTGCACCTGCCATCAGTGCTTATGTCATTGAACAATTGATTTTACCACAGCATGTGCTGAAACAAAAAGAATTATATCGTCATTATAAACGTATTACTCCAATGAAAGATCTTTCTTCCCAGCAAAAAGCAGAACGTATCAAAAAACAATCAGCTTTTGGACATATTATCTGCCGTTGTGAGAATATCAGCGAACAGGAGGTAGTGGATTGTATCCATGAGCCATGTGGTGCACGTACAATTAAAGAAATAAAAAAACGCATTCGACCAGGAATGGGAAAATGCCAGGGTGGTTTTTGTGAAATAGAAGTCGCAAAGATTCTGGCTAGAGAACTGCATATCCCATTAGCGGAGGTTCGTTATGATAAAACCAGTTATTTTATGACAAATAAGGGGGTAAGCAAATAATGAAAACATATGATATGATCATTATCGGCGGTGGAAGTGCTGGCATGAGTGCAGCAGTATCTGCTAAAGCGCAGGGTATTCGCAAAATATTGATTTTAGAACGCAGCGAAGAGCTGGGAGGTATCCTTCAACAGTGTATCCATAATGGCTTTGGCCTTCAGATTTTCCATGAAGAAATGAGCGGTCCATTATATGCGCAAACGTATAAAGAAAAAGTAGACGCTATGAAAATTGAATATAAATTAAATACAACAGTGGTATCTGTGAATGAAGAGCGTATAGTAACTTATGTCAATGAACAAGAAGGCTATCAGAGTATAAGTGGAAAAACCATTATTTTTGCCAGTGGTTGTTACGAACGAAATCGTGGAGCGATATCCATACCTGGCAAGCGGATTCCTGGTGTATATACAGCCGGCAGTGCCCAGCGGTTTTTAAATCTTGAAAATATTTTAGTAGGGAAAAAAGTGTTTATCCTTGGCAGTGGAGATATTGGCTTGATTATGGCCAGAAGAATGAGTCTTGAAGGAGCAAAAGTGGAAGGTGTCGCAGAATTAATGCCTTACAGCAATGGATTAACTAGAAATATCGTACAATGCCTGCATGATTTCAATATTCCTTTATATCTTTCTCATACAGTTGTGGATATTAAAGGCACAAACCATGTAGAAGGTGTCACCATTGCCCAGGTGGATGAACATAAACAGCCTATCTCAGGTACAGAAAAAACCTTTGATGTCGATACGTTGTTATTATCGGTTGGATTGATACCTGAAAATGAATTGGGATATCAAATGGGAATTCAGCTGGATGCACATACCAAAGGTGCCAGTGTCAATGAATATTATGAAACTAGTGTTCCTCATGTCTATGCTTGTGGCAATGCGCTGCATGTTCATGATATCGTGGATTTTGTATCACAAGAATCTGCGGATGTCGGTTATTTCGCTGCCATGGATATCTTAAAACAACAACGAGGAAATCGTGCACATGAAACCATCGCAAAACAAGGCGTAGGATATGTATTGCCTCAGGTATTAAGTGATTCCATCAACCATGATGTAACCTTGAGTTTTCGCTGCAGTAAGCCATTTAAAGCATGTCAAATCATCATACAGGATGATACACATATCATAAAAAAGATAACCAAACGTTATCTTTTACCAGCGGAAATGGAACGTATCAAATTAAAGAAAGAAGATTTGCAGAATATAAGCGGGAAACTGTCTGTGGAGGTGCAAGCATTATGATAAAAGCATTCGATTGTATTGTCTGTCCTATGAGCTGTCATATTGAAGTGATGATGGCAAATGATGAAATCATATCCGTTAAAGGCAATACCTGCCCAAGAGGTGAAAAATTTGTTCGTCAGGAGGTAGTCTGTCCCATGCGTATGTTAACGACTACCGTACGCATTCATCATGCGATTCATCCATTACTTCCGGTCATTACTTCACAAAGTGTACCAAGAGATAAATTATCTGATATAATGGAGGTATGTAAAACGCTGGAAGTAGAAGCACCTATACATGAACATGATGTTTTGGTTCATAATATTGCTGATAGTGGTGCTGATTTAATTGCTTCCCGCTTTATGGATCGGAGGTAGGCATATGTTAAAACAGCCGGTGATTCCTGTATTACGTGACATGGCAGCGATAAAGCATTTTATAAAACGTGAGGAAACATGGTGTATCCTAATGGATTTTCATATCAATTTATTAGAGGATGTAATCAAAGAGCTTCATTTGCATAAGAAAAAAGCTTTTGTGCATATGGATTTGATCAAGGGAATCCAGAATGATTTATATGGTGTCCAGTTTCTGACACAGCATCTTCATGTGGATGGGATTATATCCACAAAGCCATCTGCCATTGAAGCCGCAAAAAAGAATCACTGTATTTCTGTTTTACGTGTGTTCCTCATCGATTCACGATCCATTGAAAAAAGTGGATTACTCGCAGAAAAGCTTTCTCCTGATTATGTAGAAGTATTACCAGCTATTATTCCCTTTGCGGTAGAAAAGCTTCATCAATATACCCAGGTGGATGTGATTGGCGGAGGACTTATTCAGTCAGTGGAGGATATAGAAGCATGTTTAGCACAAGGCATGGTTGGCGTTTCAACCAGTCGATTGACCTTATGCGATGAATGGAGGTCAAGGACATGAAAAAAGCTTTGGTACTTGGGGGAGGCGGTAGTAAAGGTGCATATGAAATCGGGGTATGGAAAGCACTTGATGAATTGGATCAGCATTTTGATATCGTATGTGGTACCAGTATTGGCGCAATGATAGGTGTCTTATATGTGCAGCAGGAATATGATACAGCATATGAATTATGGTCAAATTTAACGATTGATGATGTGATGTTGAATGGTATTGATCTGGATATGGATATTGAATTGATCATGTCACAAAAAGGAAAATACAAAGCCTTTCTTGAAAGCTTTGTGGAACATAAGGGTGCAGATATTACACCGTTCTACAATATGATTCATCGTTTATATGATCCAGAAAAATTCTTTAATTCGCCAATAGATTATGGCTGTATGTGTGTCAATGTTTCTAAACGCAGTGCAGCGCCCTTTCTAAAAAAGGATATGAAGAAGGATACGGTGTTAGATTATGTGATGGCATCTGCCTCTTGTTATCCAGCATTCCCCATGAAAATCATCAATGAAGAAAAATATGTAGATGGCGGCTATGCGGATAATGTGCCGATTAAGCTTGCACAGGAAATGGGCGCAGAAGAAATTGTGGCAGTTGATTTAAAAAGTGTCGGTCGCAATGTTGTAAAAGGACCGATGGAGCATTTGATCTATATAGAACCTCAGGTATCCCTTGGAAGCTTTTTGTTATTTGATCATGAACGGATTATGCAAAATATGCAGCTGGGTTATTTGGATACAATGAAGAAATTTCATCGCTTATTAGGCTCTGTGTATACCTTCCCATTACATGATGAAGAAGCAATCCTTGACTTTGAAGAAGAAATGCAGGAGGGCTTTGCCCATTTAAAAGAAGAAATAGAAACAGATAAAATGCATTTACTGACAGAAAAGATTACTTCCTTATCCTTATTGATTGGATTAAATAAATTTCATATTTATGATGCGCCATTTACCGCAATGCTGGAAAAAGCAGCACAGGCATTCTCTTTTGACTATCATAAAATATACGATTTTCAGGATTTCAAGTATCAACTGTTAAAGGTTGTTCAAGCCTATACACCAGATATTCAAAGTGGTTTAAGTGATAGTGATAATATCAAACGTCTATTACATAATATCAAGGATATACATTTAGCAGAGCTTATTTGTGTAAATTTCTATTATCTATTGAAAGATGAAAAAAATATTGCCGTAGTATGGCTTTTAGCAACCATGACGAATGATTCTTTCTTGATTGCTTATCTATTATATTTGATGTACAAGCAACAGAACTGACAGGGAAACCTGTCTTTTTTAGTTAAGACATGTTATAATAAACACATCTTTAAGGATGTGATGTAAATGAAACCAAAATTTATAGATGAACATTCATGGAAAACCATGAAACCTTGGATATTTTTATCCACTTATTTGATTTTACTTGTTTTCTGTTTATGGAATTTCAGTAAGATCAGTGGCTTTGTTGGTTATCTGATTGGCTTGTTTCAATCATTGATCATCGGCATTATCTTTGCGTATATCTTAAATATACCAATGAAACAGATTGAGCAGTTATTAATCAGACATACAAAAGAAAAAGGGTTTATAAGAAAACGCAAACGTGCGATTTCCATGACGCTAACCTTCGTATTGGCGATTATTTTGATTATCATATTAGGTAGTATCATACTACCAAGCATTGTGGACAGTTTTGTATCTTTATTCAATAACTTAACGAAGTTCTTTATGAATATTGTCGCAAACATTGATGCGATTCTGGCATATTTCCATATTGATTATCGTATTGAAAATATCGAACAGGTAAGAGAATTTGTGAATATGCCATGGGAAAAGGTTGTAGAAAATGCGTTAAATATCGTTTCCAGTGGAGCCAATAGTATCTTATCTAATGCAGGGGCATTCCTGTCTAGCTTTGCGGTAGGTTTTACTGGCTTTATGTTTTCCTTATATCTATTAAGTGGCAAAGAATCTTTTATTCGTCAGATGCGTAAAGTAACGGTGGCATGCCTTGGTTACAATAAAGCAAACAGTGTATTCTATTATGCCAGCCGTGTTAATAAAATCTTTTACAGCTTTATCAGTGGACAGTTAGTAGAAGCATGTATTTTATGGGTATTATATTATGTATCCATGAAGCTGCTGGGCTTCCCTTATACTGAATTGATTGCGACCCTGATTGCAGTATTCTCATTTATTCCGGTATTTGGACCAATGATGGCAATGGTTGTTGGTGCGATCATGATGCTGTCTGTGGATCCTTTAAAGAGTATCTGGTTTATGATTTTCTATCAGATCATGTCACAATTTGAAGACAATGTCATTTATCCAAGAGTTGTAGGAAACTCTGTAGGACTACCTGGACTTTGGGTATTATTGTCAATCTTTGTACTAGGCAATGTCTTTGGCATCTTTGGTATGGTTATGGCAGTGCCTGCGACCGCCTGTGTATATACATTCTTTGCGGAGTTTGTGAACAAGCGTTTAAAGAAACAGAACCTGATTGTGACAGATCAGGAAATAAAGCAAATACCACAACAAGAAGAGTAAGTTGAGATGAATTTCTCAACTTTTTCTTTTATCTATTTTTCAATTGACCTGTACATTGATGTACGATGTAAAATAAATGTATATTTCATGATTTATAAAATGAAATATAAAAGAACACATATAAGATGAGGAAGGAGGATAAAGAATTTATAGTTCTATCTAAAAAAATCAATGTAACCGTTTCAAAAACAGGAGAATAAGAAAATTATCACATGTGAATGTTATCACTTTTAAAAAAGTCTATTTATGTCTTGCAAAAAATACTGGTAGGCATTAAAATAATAACTGTTATATGTTTACATTCTTTTATTTTGTCTAGATTTGTACAGAATAGTATAATATTTGATACAGCTGATTTTTATCGATTTCAGCTGTTTTTTTATGCCTTTTTCTCTTAAAAAGGCTTTTTTTATATGTTTTTTACTTATTCATAGACTATCTAGTAATGCATACATTTGTATACATGCATTTAGAAAGTCTAGCAAATAAGGAGGGAATAGTAATTTTTTATGGAAGAAAATATGAATGAAGATGTATTGACGATTGATCTTTCCCAGCTGTTCAAGCTGTTGAAAAAGAATCTTCGTCTGATCATCCTGTCCATGGTCGTTTGTGCGATCGCTGCATTCAGTATCACTGCATTCTTACTACCTAAGAAATATGCAAGTGAGTCGTCGATCTATCTTGTTTCAAAGGTAAATGCGGAAACAGGGACAGTGGATGCGGCTGCATTAAGTGCTAACTCAAAACAGGTCAACAACTACATGGAAATGATCAAAGGGAAAAATATTCTAAACAAGGTCGCAAAAGAACTGAATATCGATGTAAAAGAAGTCCAGGGTGCGATCAGTGTGACGAATAAGAATGAAACAGAGATCATGGATGTGAAAGCAACCACAGATGATCCAGTGAAATCGCAACAGATCGTTAAGACACTGACCTCTATCTTCTTTAAGGAAGTAAAAGAAAACCTAAAAGTAGAGAACATGATGGTCATGAACGATCCTGAAGTAGATAAGGTGCCTGTTTCTCCAAGTAAGAAAATGAATACATTGATCGGTGCTCTGTTAGGATTATTAGCTTCTGGTGGATATGTGTTCTTGACATTTATCTTAGATAAACGATTGAGAACGAAACAGGAAGCAGAAAATTTCCTGGGTATTCCAGTATTAGCGGAAATACCATATTACGAGGAGTAATCCCAAATGAGTTTCATAGATACCCATTGCCATCTGGCATGGGGAATTGATGATGGATTTCAGGAAATGGAAGATAGTGAGTCAGCGTTAAGAGTAATGGAAAAAGATGGTATCACAGCAATGATCGCCACACCACACTTTGTGCCAGGACAGTTAGATGATGACGTCATTCGTGTAATGGATGAGCGCATCAATGATCTAAGGATGCTCGCAAGACCATATAACGTAAAGGTATATGAAGGTTGTGAACTGTTCTTAAATCATGAATATTTAGATGTACTGGATAGTGGTCAATATCATACTATGGCAAAAAGCAGGTATCTGTTATGTGAGTTCGATGTACGAAAGAACATCAAAAACAATGATGAAGTAGAAGATATGCTGTATGAGATCACAGTGAAAGGTTTGATTCCTGTGATTGCCCATGTGGAACGATATTTCCATGATGGTATCGATATCGAGCGTGTACAAAGCTGGGTAGATATGGGCTGTAAGGTGCAGATCAATCGTACCAGTATCTTAGGCATGCATGGTTCTACGATACAGAAGAATGCACATAAACTGATTAGATCCAATCTGGCACATATCATCGCAAGTGATGCACACCGACCTAGTGGAAACAGAATTTGTCTATTATCGGATGTTTATCAATATGTGAAAGATACTTATGGAGAAGAAAACGCTGATATCTTAATGAAACGAAATCCAAAACATATCATCGATGATGAAGAACTGGAAGATATCCAGATAGAGCAGAAGAAATCAATATTCAGAAAATTATGGAGGAAATAGCATGGATATAAAGATAGCACCGAAAAGAGCGAAAAGCGATAAAGGTCATCGAAATGTCAAGACGAATCAGTTTGCGTATACAGAGATCTATCGTCAGCTTAGAACGAATATAGAATATTCAAGCTTTGAGAAGAACATTCAGGTGGTCAACGCTGTAAGTACCAATCCAGCAGAAGGAAAAAGCTCAGTGGCAAGTAATCTAGCAACGGTCAGTGTAGCGAAATACAACAATGTCCTTTTGATCGATTGTGACTTGAGAAAACCTGTACAGCACAAGATATTCAAAGTGTCCAATAAAGCAGGTTTAAGTAATCTGATGAGAAACTTTGACAGCTTCGATGTGAATGATGATACATATTTTCAGAAGTTCAAGGATAACACCAGCGAAGGCAGATTGTTTCTATTAACAAGTGGTACAAGGGTACCAAATCCTGGAGAACTATTGTCCAGTGAAAAATTCAAGAAGCTGATGGAAAAATTAAGAACACGATTTGATTTCATCGTGATCGATTGTCCACCAATCAGTGCCGTAGCGGATGCGATACCAGTATCGCATGTATGTGATGGAACGATCTTTGTCATCTCCGCAAAAGATACGGATAAGAATGAAGCAAAAACAGCGTTGACAGAACTTCAAAGAAACGGTGTCAATGTACTTGGCAGTGTGATGACGATGACAGAAGCAACTGCAAAACATTATTATAACTACTATTATTCCAATGAAGGCAAATAGAAACTGGTATGTATTATATGTGCAGGGAGGCAAAGAAACATTCCTGCGTGACATGATCAATAAACGAGGAGATGTGGTGGCTTTCGTGCCAATGATGGAACGATTATACAAGATCAGAGGCGAATATAAGGAAGCAATCAAACCGATGTTTCCCGGATATCTGTTCATCAAGACAGATCAAGAACAGGCATATATCGAAACACTGTTTCAAGAGTATCGCTTAAAGCTGAGAGGCTTTCGGAAACTGTTGAAATATGATGAAGAAGGCACAAGTGCATTACAGAAGGAAGAAGTAACATTTCTGGATGCGATATTAGATGAAGAATATGTATTAAGGATGTCAGGGGGAAGAATCGTCAATGATGTCCTAATGATAGAAAATGGACCACTTGTTGGTCAGGAAGCAAACATACGCAAGATAGACAGACATAAATGTATCGCCTATCTGTATGTGAAAGTCTTGGACAAAGAAGTGATCGCAGGAATGATTATAAAAGAGAAAACGAATGATGAGAAGAATTAATAGACGCTAGAGCGCTTTAAGGAACGAATCAGGATATAGGGAAACAGCCACATCCATGTCATGGGGTAGGGGGAACTATATCCATTTTTTAATTTAGAAAAAGAGAAAGGGGAATAAATATGAGTAAAAAAGTAATACATCCAAGAATGATCTTGTTCGTCATCTGGGATGTATTTTCTATTGCATTTGTCAGTTATATCTCATTGCTGTTGAGATTTGATGGAAACATCCCAACAGAATATACGAGCAATATGGTACACACGGTGTTGCCAGTCGTTGTTTGTGGAGTCTTGGTGTTCTATCTGTTTCATCTGTATAAGAGCTTATGGGAATTTGCTTCACTTACAGAAATGAGAAATATCGTATTAGGTTCATTGGTCGCAAGTTTATTGAACATCGCAGTCTGTGTCATGACAGACAACCCAATGCCAAAATCAAGCTACTTCATTTTCTTTTTGATGCTTACAGCAATGACTGGTGGATCAAGGTTCTTATATCGATTCTTGAGAAGTTATAAGAGCAAGACAGCAACGAAAAATAAAGAAGCTAGCCATGTGATGATCATTGGCGCAGGTGAAGCTGGAGAAAAGATTGCGAAAGAGATCATGCATTCTGCATGTATCTATAAAGAAGTGAAATGCTTCATCGATGATGACAGTACGAAATGGAATCGCAGTATCCATAACATCCCTGTCGTTGGTGGAAGAGATGCAATATTGGAAGCAGTGAAGAAATATGAAATCCAGGAGATCTTCATTGCAATGCCATCGGTATCAAGAAAAGAGATGGCAGATATCCTGAATATCTGTAAACAGACAAAATGTCAGTTGAAGAAACTTCCAGGCATGTATCAATTCGTGAATGGAGATATCAGTATTTCAAAATTCAAAGATGTAGAGATTCAAGATTTACTTGGCAGAGAACCAATCAAAGTCAATATGGATGACATCATGGGATATGTAAAAGATAAAGTCGTCATGATCACAGGTGGTGGAGGTTCGATTGGAAGTGAGTTGTGTAGACAGATCGCATCGAAAGATCCTAAACAGATCATCATCGTGGATGTGTATGAAAACAATGCTTATGATATCCAACTAGAATTAAAACACGATTATCCAAATCTGAAGTTAGAAACATTGATCGCATCAGTACGAGATAAAGGCAAAGTCGATGATCTATTCAAAAAGTATCATCCAGATATCGTGTATCATGCGGCAGCACATAAGCATGTGCCATTGATGGAAGATGCACCAAATGAAGCCATCAAGAACAACGTGTTTGGAACGTTGAATGTCGTGAAAGCATGCGATAAGTATGGGACACAAAAGTTTATCCTTATCTCAACAGATAAGGCAGTTAATCCTACGAATATCATGGGAGCAACAAAACGTTTATGTGAAATGATCATCCAGACCTACAACAAGAAATCAAAGACCGATTATGTTGCGGTAAGATTTGGAAATGTACTTGGTTCTAATGGTTCTGTCATCCCATTGTTTAAAAAACAAATCGAACAGGGCGGACCTGTGACAGTCACACATCCAGATATCATTCGATTCTTCATGACGATACCTGAAGCTGTATCTTTAGTATTGCAGGCAGGCGCATATGCCAAAGGTGGAGAGATCTTTATCTTAGATATGGGAGAGCCAGTAAAGATAGCAGACATGGCAAGAAATTTGATCCGTTTATCAGGATATGAACCAGATGTCGATATCAAGATTGAATATACAGGACTTCGCCCAGGTGAGAAATTATATGAAGAGATGCTGATGAAAGAAGAAGGTATGCAGACAACACCTAACAAACTGATTCATATTGGAAAACCAATTGAATTGGATGAAGAGCACTTCTTCTTACAGTTAGAGAAATTATATGAGGCAGCGTATGCAGAAACAGATCAGATGAGAGAACTGGTAAAACAGGTGGTACCAACCTATCATCCTGAACCAGTGGAAGGATGATCCTTATGAAATTATTGATCATAGGGTGTGGAGGTCATGGAAGATGTTGTCTTGAAATTGCAGAGGCTATGAATCAATATGATGAGATAGCTTTTTTAGATGATGGACACATCAATGAGATGATCCAAGGAAGAAAAGTGATTGGAAAAATCAATGATATCGATAAGTATATGCAAGATTTTGATGAGGTATTTATAGCTATTGGAAATAATCATTTCCGTAAAGAATTGATCAAAAAAGTAGAAAGTCAAAACTATAAATTAGCCACTTTGATACATCCTGATTCCAGAACATCTAAACATTCTTATATTGATAAAGGAACGGTTATTTTTCCATATGCCTGTATTGAAAGCAATGCGAGGATAGGAAAAGGATGTATCATTTGCAGCAATACTGTCATAAATCATGATGCGACCGTTCAAGATGATTGTTTGATCTATTCTAATTCAACGATAAGAGCGGAGGCAGTTATTGAAGAAGAAACAAGAATTGGAAGTAACTGCTGTATCAGCTTTCGAGGTCACGTCTTAAAACAAAGTGATATCAAAGATGGAGAAGTAGTATGAAAGGAGGTGGATTATGTATAAGAACTGTATAAAAAGGGTCATAGATTTTTTATTAGCATTGATTGGACTGATCATATTAAGTCCCATTTTTTTAATTCTATGTATTTGGATCAAATGCGACAGTAGAGGACCGATCTTATTCAAACAGAAACGTGTTGGGAAAAATAAGACACATTTCAATATTTTGAAATTTAGGACAATGTCAATTGATACACCAAAAGATACACCAACACATTTACTAGAAAATCCAGATCAATACATTACAAAAGCAGGAAAGTTTTTAAGAAAGACTTCCTTGGATGAACTGCCTCAAATTTTAAACATCTTAGTTGGACAGATGGCAGTGATCGGACCAAGACCAGCTTTATGGAATCAATATGATCTGATTGAAGAAAGAGATAAATATCATGCGAATGATATCCGCCCTGGATTAACAGGCTGGGCACAGATCAATGGAAGAGATGAACTGGAAATTGATGTGAAAGCTAGATTAGATGGTGAATATGTAGAGCGATTATCCTTCTTATTTGATATGAAATGTTTCTTTGGAACGATCACATCTGTATTGAAGCATGATGGAGTAGTCGAAGGTGGAACTGGCAAAGTGAAGAAAGTGAAGGGAAATGATACATGAAAATCCTAGTTGTTTGTCAATATTATTATCCAGAAAATTTTCAGATTACTCCAATTTGTGAAGAATTGGCTTCTAAAGGGAATGAAGTAACTGTTTTAACTGGTCTCCCTAATTATCCAATAGGGATTGTACCAAATGAATATAAAAAAGGAAAAAGAGATGAATATATAAACAATGTACATGTTATCAGATGCTATGAGGTTGGAAGAAAAAGTGGTATATTTTATTTGGCTTTAAATTACTTGAGTTTTTATATATCAGCTTCACATCATATATTAAAACAAAACGAAAAATTTGATTTAGTTTTTATATACCAATTATCTCCAATTTTAATGGGAGTACCAGCCTGCAAATATGCTAAGAAGTATAAATTACCATTATTTTTGTATTGTTGTGATTTGTGGCCTGAATCTATAAAAATGTATATAAGAAATGAAAATAATCTTATATTTAGAATTTTTAAACATATTAGTAAAAAAGTATATTCATCTTGTGATGAAATTGCGGTTCAGTCATATAGTTTTATTTCTTATTTAAGTACAATTCATCAAATTAACGAAAAAAATATTATATACTTACCGGCATTTGCAGATGAAAGTTATTTACAAATGAATTTTGAATCTAAGAATGATATTGTGGATTTTGTATTTCTAGGAAATCTTGGCATTGCGCAAAATTTAATCGCTGTTTTAGAATCAATTAAATTGATACGTGAAAAAAAAGGGTTTAAAGTTCATTTTGTAGGTGATGGTACATGCTTGAAAGAAATGAAGGCATACGTAAAAGAAAATAACTTAGAGGATATCGTTGAATTCTATGGTAGAAGACCAGTAGAAGAAATGGTCAAATTCTATACATTAGCTGATGTATGTATTGTTTCTTTGAAATCTGATAATAAAACAGGGCTAACATTACCATCAAAAGTACAAGGCTATATGGCGGCGGGTAAACCTATTATTGGCATGATTGATGGGGATACAAAAAAAGTTATAAAGGATTCAAAATGTGGAATCTGTGTTCCAGCAGGTGACATAGATGGGTTTTCGAGAGCGATGGTTTATTTAATAGACAACAAAAATATATTAAAAGAACTTGGTACAAATGCAAGAGACTATTTCAAAAAAAAATATAGAAAGAAAATGTTTATAGATTGTTTAGAGAAAGAATTCAATAAATTAAGGAGGAATTACAATGACAATATTTAAAGATAAAATATTATTAATTACAGGAGGAACAGGATCTTTTGGCAATGCTGTTTTAAACAGGTTTCTAAAAACAGATATAGGAGAGATACGTATTTTTTCAAGAGATGAATTGAAACAAGATGATATGCGACATTATTATCAAGCTAAATTTCCAGAAGTTTCAGATAAATTGAAATTTTATATTGGAAATGTGAGAGATGTTAATAGTATAAAAAATGCAATGCATGGAGTAGATTACGTATTTCACGCAGCTGCATTAAAACAAGTACCATCTTGTGAATTTTTCCCTATTGAAGCAGTAAAAACTAATGTATTAGGTACTGAAAATGTATTAACTGCCGCAATAGAATGCGGAGTAAAAAAGGTTGTATGCTTATCAACTGATAAAGCAGCATATCCAGTGAATGCAATGGGAACGAGTAAAGCAATGATGGAAAAAGTTATTATTGCAAAATCAAGAACAGTAGACCCAGAAAAAACAAGTATTATGTGTACAAGATATGGAAATGTATTAGCATCAAGAGGTTCTGTTATACCTCTTTTTATTTCACAAATTAATGATGGAAAACCATTAACTGTTACTGAACCTAGCATGACTAGGTTTGTAATGACATTAGAAGAGGCCGTAGATTTAGTACTATTTGCATTTGAGCATGGTACTAGTGGAGATATCTTTGTACAAAAAGCACCTGCATGTACGATTGAAGTGTTAGCACATGCAGTTAAAGATTTGTTCCGTGCAGACAATGAGATAAAAGTTATTGGTATACGACATGGGGAAAAAATGTATGAAACATTATTAACTAATGAAGAATGCGCAAATGCAATTGATTTGGGAGATTTTTATAGGGTGCCGTGTGATAAGAGAGATTTAAATTATGATAAATATTTTATACATGGGGATATAAAAAGAAATCACTTAAAAGAATTCAATTCAAGCAATACAGAGTTATTAAATGTTGAGCAAGTAAAAGAAAAATTACTTAATTTACCATTTATAAAAGAAGAATTGGAAAAATTAAATAAAGAGAGGGCTGTTTAATGAATTTTTTAGTGTTAGGCTCTAGTGGAATGGCAGGACATACCATTGCTTTATATCTCCAAGAAAAGGGTCATAAGGTAACAGGATTTTCTAGAAAAAAAATAGATTTTATAGATACGATTATTGGTGACGCAAAGGATTTAGAATTGCTTAGAGGAATTATTTTAGCTGGCAAATATGATGCTATAATAAATTGTATTGGAATATTAAATCAGAATGCTGAAAAAAATAAAACTGATGCTATTTTTTTGAATGGATATTTACCACATTATCTTGTATCTATTACAGAAGCATTAGAGACAAAAATAATTCAAATGAGCACAGATTGTGTTTTTTCTGGTAAAAATGGAAATTATACTGAAAATTCAATTAAAGATGGAGATACATTTTATGATAGAACGAAGGCAATTGGTGAAATAATAGATAAAAAAAATATCACTTTAAGAAATTCAATTATTGGTCCAGATATAAATCCGAATGGCATTGGTTTATTTAATTGGTTTATGAGCCAAAAAAAAGTGGTTAAAGGATATACAAAAGTAATGTGGACTGGTTTAACAACATTACAACTCGCGAAAATCATAGAAAGAATGACTATGAAAAATATAAGTGGATTGTATAATATGGTACCAAGTTATAATATTAGTAAATATGATCTTTTAAAACTATTTAATTATTATATGAAAGAGGATTTATTAGAAATCGTTCCTTTTGATAAAATTTCGATTGATAAAACCTTAATTAGGACTAATTATGAATTTAAAGATGAAGTTCCAACCTATGAAGAAATGATTTTTGAAATGTCGGAATGGATCAAAAAGCATAAAATATTATATCCGCATTATGATTTTAATGAGTAAAATTAAAAATTATAATAAGAGGGATATCGATAAACTTTTATTAAATTTAATAGAAAGGAAAAGCTTATGAAATATAAAGATAAATTAAGATTAATGACAATTGTTGGGACAAGACCAGAAATAATTAAAATGTCTGCAATAATAAAAAAATGTGAAATATATTTTGAAAATATTTTAGTACATACTGGACAAAATTATGACTATGAATTAAATAAAATATTTTTTGATGATTTAGAAATCCGAGAACCAGATTATTATTTAGGAGTTGTTGGCGACAATGTAGGACAGACTATGGGGAATGTTATTTCTAAATCATATGAACTAATGAAAGAAGTTAAACCAGATGCTGTTATTGTTTTAGGGGATACTAATTCATGTTTATGTGTAATTTCAGCAAAAAGGCTAAAAATTCCTGTATTTCATTTGGAAGCTGGAAATCGTTGTAAAGATGAAAATCTTCCAGAAGAAGTTATTAGAAGAATTGTAGATATTACAAGTGATGTTAATCTTTGCTATTCAGAACATGCTAGAAGGTATATCCTAGAATCAGGTGTAAAACCAGAATATACATTTGTAGTTGGTTCACCAATGGCTGAAGTCTTATCAAATTATATGAGCAAAATTGAAGAAAGTGATATATTAAAAAAATTAAATCTAAGAAAAAATGAATATATATTATTATCTGCTCATAGAGAAGAAAATATTGATATTGAAACCAATTTTTTTTCACTAATGAATGCAGTAAATGCAATGGCTAAAAAATATGATATGCCAATCTTATATTCATGTCATCCACGCTCAAAAAAAATTATTGAACAAAGAAATTTTAAGTTTGATGACAGAGTAATACAACATCAACCATTGGGCTTTTTTGATTATAATAAATTGCAAATGAACGCGTTTTGTGTAGTTTCAGATAGTGGAACTGTTCCGGAAGAAAGCTCTTTTTTTAAATTTCCTTCTGTTTCAATAAGAACTTCTACAGAGAGACCAGAAGCTATGGATAACGGAGTATTTATTATAGGTTCAATATCTACTGAGCAAGTATTGCAATCAGTTGATTTAGCTACTTCTATGAATATAAATGGTGATTTATCCACTGATTTTAAACATTATTCAGATAAAAACAATTCTATAAAAGTAGTGAAAATTATTCAAAGTTATACTGGGATCATTAATAAAATGGTATGGAAAAAATGAAAAAGATTTTAATATTAACTGCTTATTATTATCCAGGATTTCGTTCTGGAGGTCCTCAGCAATCAATAATGAATATGGTTGAAATATTTGGAAACAAATGTGATTTTTATATTTTAACACATAATCATGATTTAGGAATTGAAAAACCATATAGGAATATACAATCAGATACTTGGCTTGAAGTAGGTAAAGCAAAAGTATATTATTGTTCCAATAATATATACTCATTTAAATTTTTAAAGAGTTTTGATGGCTTTGATAAAATATATTTATGTGAGCCTTATCAAATGCATTCATATAAAATATTACTTTTGAATAGAATAAATAAAATAGAAAGTCAAATATATTTAGCCACAATGGGTTGTTTTAGTAAAGGAGCTATATCGAAAAAAAAATTTAAGAAAAAAATATTTTGGATAACATTTAAAACATTAGGCTTATATAAAAATATTAAATGGTCTTTTTCATCTGAATTTGAAAAAAAAGATGCTATAAGAGTGATTGGTAAAAAATATATTCAAGAGTATTTAATTGCGGAGGATTTACCTAGAAAGTTTTTAGATTTATCAGAAATAAAAAATACTGAAAAAAAGAAGGGATATATAAAAATTGTCTTTTTATCAAGAATATGTGAAATGAAGAATTTATTACAATTGATTACAGAAGTTTCAAAAGTAAAAGGAAATATTATTTTTGATATATATGGGACAATAGAGGATAAAAAATATTGGAATAAATGTGAAAAAATGTTAAATAAATTGCCTAATAATATTGTATGGAAATATAAAGGCACAGTTGAGTCAAAGGATGTTTTAAATGTTTTAGTTCATTATGATATTTTTTGCTTACCGACATTAGGTGAAAATTTTGGACATGTTATATATGAAGCACTTGTTGCTGGCTGTATACCAATAATTAGCGATAGGACCCCATGGAATGATTTAGATGATAATCATTGTGGAAACATTATTCCTTTAAAAAATAAAAGTATGTTTGTTTCAATTCTACAAAGATATATAGATATGTCATCACAAGAAATTACTTATTATCAAAAAAAAGCAATGTTATATGCGGAAAAAAAATATAAAGAAAGTGTTTTAAAATCAGGATATCGCAAATTAATAGAAGAAGAAAGTTAATTAAACTATTTCTCTTACAGTAAATTGATAAGGATGGTGATGATAATGTTTGTATATAATTTTAAAAAGACTATTATTAAATTTTTATATGGAATGTTTTTTTTAATATTGTTTTTTATTAAAATAATTTTTTTGCAAAAGGAAGTGAATTGTTTTAATACAGATAGTGTAATGAGAGGAGGAGAGCAATTTAGGTACGCATAAGAATTGTGTAGTTTAAATATTTAAAAAAGTTTGTTATTATAATTATTAAAAAAAACATTTTAATCTTATTCAAAATATTTAATGAATAGAAGTATATCTTCACCTGAGCTAGATTAAAAATGAATTTAATAATTAAACAATACAATTTAAAAATTTCTAATACAATTATAGTTACAATATTGTGCCTCATTGTAGAATTTATGAAAATCTCAATACATCAACTTAAAAGTATAATTGTACAATTTATTTTATTGTTTATCTTATATTATTTACAATTTGCATTCTCAAATTTCGAAAAAGAAATTCAAATGCGATACATAGCTATTTTAGCAATTTTTATTTTAATTATATCTGAATTAAGTATTTATTATGTTAAGAAAAAAATAGATTGTTTTGGTATTTTGATCATATTGATTTTTATATTTATGTTTGGTCAACATTTTTTGTTTTTAATTGGTACATATCCTAAGAATTTGACTATTATTTCTGGAGCGTTGAGTAAAGTGACAATTTACAAAATGAGTTTTTTTGTACTAAAATGTGTAGTGATATTGAATATAGGGTATTTAATTAAGTGTAAAAAAATAAATATTAAGAGAAATAATTTACAAATCTCAAATAAAGAAATAAATAGAAAAATAATGTTTAAAACTGGAGTCATATTTTTCTGTATATCAATAGTACCAACATTAATAATTTTAAGTAAAAATATTTATTTGACATTTACAGTTGGGTATGGTGAAAGAATGTTGAATGAGGTTTATAGGAGTAGTGGAGTTCAGAATATTACTGGTATTTTAGCTAGTTTTATGATTCCTACTTTATTGCTTCTTTTTATTACAAGAAAAAAAGAAAATAAGATACCGATAATTATTATTATAGTTTATATGATTTTATATACAGCTTCTGGAAGTAGAATAAATACTATGATTCTATTAATAGGCATTTTATACTTGCAAACTAATATGTTTTCTAAATTAAATATAAAAAAAACGTTAAAGTATTTATCCATACTAATAATGGTTTTTTTGTTGTTTAGCGTTGTTTCTTCAGCTAGAAGTAGTATAGGTAGTAACTTGAATCCAAAGGAAGTTATAAAGGAAAGTTTTAATGATACAATAGAAAACAGTATTATTGTTTCTGCGTTATCAGAAGCAGGATATACGTTTTGTGCTACGGCTACTGTTTTTGAAAATTGCCCTTCAAATGAACCGTTTAATTATGGACTTTCCTATATTAGTGGAATTGCGTATATTCTACCTAATGGTATGACAGGAAATTTTTATGCTAGAATTAGATCCACTGATGAAGTTTTTAAAGGATATCTAAATCAATACGGTAGTGGAATAGGATCTTCTTTTATAGGTGAAGCCTATTGGAATTTTGGACAAAGTGCTTTATTCTTGATGCTTATTTTTGGAATTATATTAGCAAAAGTGAGTAATGAACTTGATTATGCAATTTCAAGTAAAAATTATGAAAGCATCTTTAAATATACATATATTTTTGTTACAATTGCATTTTATGTTAGAAGTGATACAAGAACATTTTTAAGAAATTATATATGGTTTTGTCTACCAATTATTTTTGTGGCATATTTTTTCAAATATAAATATAACGAAAGGAGCATGAAATGAAAAAAAGTTTATTGCATATTTTTGCTGCTAATATAATTTATCTTTTAATTAATATATTTAATAGTTTTTTATTGCCAAAGTTTTTAAGTGTGGATACATATGCAATAATAAAAACATATACCTTATATGTTGGCTATGCTGGATTTCTTTCATTGGGATATGCAGATGGGATGTATTTAAAATATGGTGGGAAAGATATTAACGAACTTGATTTAGTTGATTTGAGTACTAATTATAAAAGTTATACGCTTTTTGAACTAATTGTGTGTTTTATTTGTTTGATTATTGCATTGATGTTAAATGATTTTGTATTGATTTGCTTTTCAATTGGAGGTTTTTTTATTAATATTATTGGATACTATAAAAATTTATATCAAGCAGTTGGAGAATTTAAATTATATGGAAAATCATTAAATTATCAAACAATATTGCTTTTTTTTATGAGTTTTATTTTAATCTTCTGTTTTCAATCTGATAATCCTAAAAACTATATAATAGTTCAGGTTTTATCAGCTTTAATAGTGGTGATATATTTAACTCTTATTTTAAATAAAAATATTCATATTTTGGGCGTCGGAAAAGTATCACTTAAAGAGATAGTTAAAAATATATCAATGGGATTTACATTGATGTTAGGTAATTTCTCAAGCAGTATTTTTACAAGTTTAGATAGATGGTTTATAAAGGCTTTGATGACTAATAAATTTTTCGCTTATTATTCATTTGCAGTAAGCTTAGAAAATATAGTAGATGTTTTTATTACCCCTATAACTATTTCTTTATATAATTCATTTTGCAAAAATTATTCTATCCAACATATTTTAAAAATAAAAAAAATGACATTACTTTGGGGATTTCTTATTATTACTGCAGCTTTTCCAGTTAAATTTATAATCATAAATTTTTTACCTCAATATTCTAATGCTATATCTATTATATTACCATTATTTGCTGCACAAGCTTTCTATGCGGTAATAAAAGGAGTACATATCAATTTATATAAAGCAGAACATAAACAAAAAAAATATTTTAAAATAATGATTTTCATGATGATTGTAGCCGTTATTTTAAATTGCGTTTTATACTTTTTTTCAAAACAAGTCGAATCTTTTGCTTATGCTACTTTAATAACTGCGATCGTTTGGCAAATTTATTGTGAAATTGAAAATTCTAAACTTAGATTTAATAATAATGAATATGTTTCTATTATACTTTTATTTATCTCATATTTTGTGGCTGGAAATATTACGAATGCTATAATGGGTTTATTGTTATATTTATTAAGTTTTTTGATTATAGTGATTATTTTTATGAGAGATACATTACAATATTGTCTAAATAGTATTTTTTTATATAAAACATAAACTAAATTTCTGATTATCTTTTCATAAGTTCTTACAACACCGATATATCCCTGTTTTACTGGCTTTGTCGGTGTTTTCCTTTTGGCAGATACTTCTTATAACCCCTCACAACTCCGCACCTTTTGTCCTTTTATCGTAGTAAATTTCGTTGTAAATCACTACGCTATCAGGCTTCGCATTTCCATGTTTGCCCCTGTCTGTGAAGCATGGGCGTACAGGTTCAGCGTTATCATTATGCTGGAATGCCCCATAATATATTGCAGGTTCTTTGGGTTCATGTTCTTCTGTGCTAATCGTGTACAAAACGTATGTCTTAATATATGCGGTGTTATCTTTGGCAAAGGTTCTTCATGGTACTTGTTGTATTTCCTTACGATATTCTTCAATGCAGAAGTATAATTGCAAGCCACCATAGGCATACCTTTCTGATTGAGAAACAGGAAATTGCGGTAACCGTCAATCTGAATGCTTTTTCCAGTTTTTCTTTTCAACACTCTTTGCAACGCTTTTCCAGCTTCTTCACTCATAGGAACTTTCCTTATTCCGCACTTTGTTTTCGGCGTTTCTATGTAATATCCCTCTTGATTGCGTAAGAGCTGGTGGTCGATATTGATTGTATGGTTTTCAAAGTCTAAATCCCTTGCTGTCAGTCCGCATAATTCCGATATTCGCAAACCTGTTTTCAGTAGTATCAATATATCATCATAATACTTCTGATAGACCGTATCCTGTTGAAGAAAGGTCAGTAAATGTTCTTCCTGTTCTTCGCTTAATGCCTGTCTACTTTCGCTGTCGTCCTCAATCACTTCGCTTAACTGAAAATCAAAAGGGTTCTTCCTAACATAATCGTCCTCGATTGCCATGTAGAAAGAAGCCTTTAAGGAACGCTTATAGTTACTGATTGTTTTAAAGCTGTACCCTTTTTCTTTCATTCGGACTGCCCACTCTTTAGCGTCAGACGGTTTAATGCTGTCTATGCTTCGAGAACCCAGCCTGTCCTGTTCCAATGCGTCCATGAGGTACTTTCGCCCTGTCTGTGTGTTTTTCTTGACATTGCTTCTTTGTGCTGTCTTTTTGGCATACAGCTCGCATAAGGTCATTTTCTTGCCTTTGGTATCTATTCCGTCCTCTAAATCACGCTGTATCTCCCGTTCTTTTTCCCTAAGGGATATAGCATCACGCTTTCCTTTTGGAACTCTGTCCGTAGGCACAAGTTTCCATGAATACACAACCTTTGTTTCGCCTGCACGATTAACATATTTATACATATATCTGCCGTCTGTTCTCTGGCTCTCTCCAGTCCTTAAAATGCGACCTTTGTTATCCCGTCTTTTTTCTGACATCTTTCAAAACTCCTTTCAAAGCTGAAAGAGCCTTGTTACGACATATGCTTATCATATCACGCACAAAGCTCTTTTGCATTAGATTTCTTCCAATTTATCAATCAGATGTTCCAGTTTCTTTTTCTTAATCAGCATACGGTTTCCGTTCATCACAACACATTCTTCTTTGTATTCATTTGCAATACGGCGGAGCTTGTTTTCGCCGATACGGAAATAGCTGGACGCTTCCTCAATCGTCATTAGGTAGCGTTCCCATAATGGCATACTGAAATCATACATAAGACTGCACCTCCTTTCTTTTTGATTTTTAAGCAGTCTGACGGCTTTATCATCGCCCACAGGAGTTCCACCTCTGCATAGTCCTTATGTAGCCGTACCCATTGCGTGCGACGCTCTGAACGTTCAAGCTGTGGCTGTACGGGAGTATCATTATCAGACAGGACAGGTCATGGCAATAAAAGGGGATAAATCTTTTACATGGACGCTGACAGTTTCCGCTCGCTTCACAGGGAAAAGGTCATGGCGTATCAGCTCCAACGGCTCGCTGTCTGCCTAACGTATCAGACTGCTTTATTTACTTGTCAAAGAACGGTCAAAAAAAGAAAATCGTCTTTCCTATATACCGCGTTGGAAAAGAGCAGAAGCGTAACCAATATTCAAAACTTTTTCTCTTTTCACTACATATTTGTACAGCAAACGTCCAGTTGCTAAGTTGAAATAAAAATAGTTGAAATCTCTTTTCCTGCACCATATAGGGTAAACAAATATCGGTTTGCTAAGTTGATGATGAAAAAAATCGGTTTTTCTTTTCACACCTTAACTACCCATGCACCACCGTTACTGCCAACAATGGAATGAAAGATTTTCTTTGCACCATATAGGGAACGGCAACTGCCAAATGTTAAGTTGAAAATGAAAAGATTTTCTTCTTTTCATACCAACACTCAAGCGTTACTACCTGTTTGAATACAAATTGAAAATAGTTTTTCCTCTTTTCATAGAACACTGTCCACTAATCATGAATTTCCGTCATATTTCTCAAAAAAGTTTAGATTTTCTCAACTTCCACTTCATATAGGGAATAAACACCTTGTTTTGTTGCAGATTTCTAAAATCTTCTTTCACTCCATATAGGGAATGGAAACCTCGATTTAATGAGTAATTTTGAAAAAAAGTTAGATTTCCTTTTCTCGCACCATATCTGTACGCAAGTAGCTGTTTTGTTGCAGATTTTTTGAAGAAATTAAAAAATACCGTCATTCTCTTGTGGAACAGCGGTATCTATACGTTCTTCTATGGTTGATTTTTCTAATTGTAATAAGTGTTTATGCTTGTCTTTGAGTTCTGCCTGCTCAATCATATCTTTCAGTATCGTTGTATGATTTTCTCTGTCTAATGCCTGCACCATTTTTATGGTCGGTGCAACCTGTCTTTGTAGCCAATGCAATGCCTTTTGCAAGGTGTAAGGCTCTGGTTTTGTAGTTAAGCGTATCGGTTCTCTGTTATCCCCTACAAACCACGCCCAATCCTCATTCATTTTCCATTGACTTTTCGGTTTATCGTCCTCTCTATCTACAAAGCGGACATAATGATTGATGATAGAAAAAGCAGTACGTTCAGCGTCCCGATAAGTCAGTAAGTCTACAACCGCATAATAGGCTCTCTCATTCTTCATGCGTATTTCAAAACGGTTCTTAATCTCGGTATCTTCAATTTCTGTACCATTCTTGACATACTGTTCATAGTTTTTTTGATAAGCACACATATATAGTTCGCTACTTGTTGAGCCAAGATATAAGGTTTCGCCTGTATTCTTTGGCATATCATCACCACATTTTTCTGTACTGCCATAATTTTTCTGTTTACGGAAATAGGAAACACATTCCCCAGCCATATATTTTTCCTTTAGTTTTGGAATATCTAATATTCCTGCTCGGTCATTGATAGCTAAATCAAGCCGTTTCATCACACCGCCAGCCGTCATGCAATCAAGCATAAAATCATACCATGAGCGTTCCTGTGCCAGCAGATAACTTTCCAGTTGCCGACAGCCTTTCCCTTTCAGTTCTAATAGAATTCCTAAATGCTCCTGCATGGAACACATGACATTGATGTCGCCAAGCACATATTTGCTTTCATACCCGTATTTTCCATAATCTTCATACAGCATATAATCGGCTTTCAGTTGCAGTACATCACGGATAATTTTTAATGCGTCCGTAGTAGGAAAGCGGACACGAAAGTAATCAATCAGTAGGAATAATGGCTCTCGTGGATTGAAACGCTCAATCCGTTTTTCTAATGTTTCTTTCAGTTCTTGTGTCAATGGAAGTTTGCCTTTTTCAATGCGGTTATAATACTCACGGCTGATACCACAGGCAACCGCAAGCCTTGTTTGTGTTACTCCGTATTCTTCACGTTTTTGCCTTAATTCTTCAATAAAGTTTTTATCATTCATTTTAAAATTCCTCCAATCAAAAAAGGCAACTACCGTATCTTGATAATTGCCTGTTAATAAAAAATCTGTATAAAAAAAGCAGTCAATCCTAAGACCAACTGCTCTGATTGTAATGAAGTGCTTATATTTTCTTTATCACTTCTTGTCTGTAATTTTCAATATCTAAAACTCTTTTTTTACCTACCATTAAATACATAATCGGAAAATCAATTTTTTCAAATTTTCAATGCAATAATAGTTCGTCCAAAACGCAAAACAATTCTCAATATTCCCATTGCTAAATATAAATATTAATATATCAGTAAATCGACCGTTCACACTATTGTTGTATTTTATATATGCTACCAATTTTTAAATGAGGCAAATAATACACTTCTACTTTTTCCCCTTCTTTCAAGTTCTTGTGAATAAATCCTATATCAAGTTTTTCTTTTGTTATTTCATTTTCAATAATAACAGAAAAATCCCCATGAGATGTTTTATCCACTTCTACTATTTTTCCTATTACATGTGGATATTGATTTTTTAAAACAAATGGTAAATCTCTTATCCCTGATACTCCAATTGTACAAACACATATCCCCGAAAAAATAATTCCTGCAATATAAAAGCATGTTTGGAAATATTGTATTTTGGGATTTTTAGATAACTGTTCCTTAGATAATTTCTCTTTATACTTTTTGGTTACTAAGTTATATAACATGTTAATAAACACAATACAAACTATTATTATACCAATATAGTAAAAAATAACTTTGTAAATATTCATATTTATATTTTCCTCTATAAGATTATTTTATGTGAAATAGATACTTTTTATATCACACCTTATAAAATGCAGTTTTACCTTGTAAATATAGCGTTTTCCGTTTATAAATGTCCATTGTCTTTTGTTTTTTCTGCCCCCCTTGTTAGATAACGGGGGCTTAATCTTCGCTCGCCACAAGCTCGCTCACAGACGAAGTGAACCAGACACTCGCCAGCAAGCTGGCGTGGCTCTATGTCTTCGACCGCCACCGCGTCTGGATCACTCCACCTGCCCAACTAATAATATCACATTACCAAAAGAGAAAAATTGTATGTTATTTATCTTCTAAATTTTATAGGATAGATAATACAAGCACTTAATGCTATAACAAATAATGAAACTAATATAAACAATCAAAATATAACAAAATCCATAATATTCCTATATAGATAAGTTTTGCATAAATATAGTGATACGATAACCTAAAATTTTAGGATTTGTTTTTTTGATTGCTTAACTCTTTTGGTTCTAGAACAATAATCTCTTTTCCCTCTTTTTCCATTCGTTTTATGAAATTGTCGAAGTGGTCTGTCATAGCATCAACAAAAAATGCTTTTTTCTTTCTTCCATTAATGTACACATTCATACCACCACGTTTCATTTTACAATATGATATATCCGATATTTTCCAATGACTTTTAAATAGAAATACCTTTATAACAGTAACATCATTGTCGTCTACACAAATATCCCAAACGCCCTTGAGTGGTGCAATCATTCCCAAAAACATCAGTCCTAAAAGAGCAACAACTATAATCATAATAAAGGTATTTTTCTTAAATATTTCAGGTTCGTCTATTAGTGCAAATACCATTGCACCAATCACAAAAATAGCTCCAACAGCACAAACTATACTTACATCAGTTATTGTCCTAACCGTAAATTTTTTTAAGGATTGTGTTTGCTTATGATTTCTTCTTTGCATTATGTCCAAAACAAATAAAACAATATATGTTGTTATAATTGCTCCTATATATTTCATACAGTATCCCCTCCAAAACCTCTAGTCTCTATTTATTAGAGTATATCATCAAAAAATCAAGTAGTCATTATTTTTCTGCTATCCGTCACAATATTTTTTATCCCATGTCTTATCAAGAGAGCAAGCATTGCTTACGCAACAAGCTCTTGACAATCCATGTTCTAAAAAAATGGTAGATAATCAAGCAGAAAAAGGACACTTTATGCTATGTTACAGCAACAAAAAGACATCTCATATCTTGTATGAAATGCCATTTTGTTTTTTTTATGTTATTTTCTTTGTCGTATCAAGGTTCTTTCAATCGTAGTAAATTAGTGGTAAATTTCTTTTGTATTTTCATTCATATTGCTTAAAGTCCCTGTATTTATGCAGATAATCAGATTTTTAATCTTTTTTTAAACAAAAAAATATGAGATAAGATTAAAGTTATTTTTGAATATATTAAGATATAATGATAGGAATGGACTAATGTAAGAATTTAATTTTGTTGTGTTAATATTTTTGCATATATAAGAAACATTGTGAATGTATTGCTCTCAAAAAAGATGAATAAAAAAATTCATTAAAATAAATTAACAAGCTTTATCAAAAAAAGCAATTATTAATTAATGATTATTGTTGTGATAGATAAAGTAATCTTGACTTTTTTTGATAAATCAGTGTCAAAAAAGGTAATATTGCAAGGTGAATAAATGAAAAATTGATAAGATATTATTGATAAAATAATTCACATCAAAAGAAATTGAAAATCGCACAGATATCTAAGTGGTTCTATGAGTTTTTGACAGATTACAGTCATTTATTGCACATTTATAAATAAGGTACATTAAAATCAATAAACTAAAGGAAGGAAATCAAATTATTATGAGTTCTATTCGAAAAAATATTGTATTTATTTTGGGAAGTTATTATCCTAATTATTCTGCTGTTGGCAAATGTTTAGGGAATATAGCAGATATTTTAGAAGAAGATTACAATATAACTGTTATAAGTATGAAAAACAAATTTGATCAAGAAGAAAAAGCCATCTATCGAAGGCAAGATATTATTAGAGTATCTACAAAATATTTAGATAAACGCATGATTATTAAGGAAAAAATTAAAGCAAGTGAAGGTATAAAAAAATATATATATTTAAAATGTGAAAAAATTTTAAGATTATATGGTTTTTTTAGAATAATCTTTTCAAAAAACACTATAGATAAAGCTTTAGAAAAAAAATTTATTCTTGCTTTACAAAATATAAATAGTCCCATCGATTATATCATACCCACATGTAGTCCGTTTGAAAGTATAAATGCTGCTCTAAAATTCAAAGAAAGAAAAGATGTTGAGATTATTCCATTTATATTTGACTTATTTGCTGAAAACAATAATCTAAATAGATGTACATTTAATAAACGATTGAAAAAGAAAGCTAATATGAGATTAGAAAGGAAAATGCTAGAACATTCTAAATGTATTTTTTATGTTTCAAATTGGACAGACTATTTAAATGAAAATTTTTCAGAATTTCTAACTAAGTCTATAGAAGTAGAACATCCACTTTTGATAAAAAAAAATGAGTGCATAAATAAATCTTATGATGAAAATATTCATATAGTTTATACAGGTATTTTAGATGAAAAAATAAGAAATCCAGAATTCGCTTTAGAATTACTTATACAAATGTCTAAAGATATTGTGGGTGATTTTTATTCGTTTGGATCAGGAAATATATTTGTAGAAAAACAGTCAAATAAATTTCCGGAGAAGGTTATTTCTCATGGTAAAGTTACTAGTGTGGAAGCTTCAAAAGCTAGATTGATGGGAAATATTCTTTTATCCATAGGTAATAAGAATGTGACACAAATTCCTAGTAAAACATTTGAATATATATCAACTGGAAAAGCAATCTTGCATATTGCAGAAAATTCTTCGGATCCAACAATAAAATTACTAGATAAATATCCAGCAAAAATGATAGTTATAAAAAATGAATTTTACGATATAGGGGAAATCGAAAAATTTATTAGAAAAAACCAGTTTACAGATATTCCATTCGATTCGATATTAAAAATGTATTACTTTGCTTATCCACCATATATTTGTGAAAAAATGAAATCTCAATTAACCGTTTAAATAAGGTAAGATAGCACAAAATAAGAGTCATGACTAGAGATCATATGGAGCCTTATCATTTAATGGGGGGAGAGATTTGATGTTACTAGTGAGCAAAAGTTGTTTTTAATACATAAATTGGTGGGAATGCTACATGTCAACCCATGTTTAAAGAAATTAAGGTAAATAAGTAAAGTTAATAATTAATTATTTACCTTTGTAATTTAGAAAGAATGGAGAAATATATGAGAGAAATAGAATTAGAGGAATTAAAAAAAATACAATTAGAAATCATGCAAGTTGTACATGATTTTTGTGTGGATAACAAAATAGATTATTCTTTAACTTATGGTACTTTGATCGGAGTCATTAGACACAAAGGATATATCCCTTGGGATGATGATATAGACATATGTATGACACGACCAGAATACAACAAATTTATCAAAATGTTTAATAATAAAAATGAAAGATATAAAGTTTATTCTTTTGAATTAAATAATAATTATCCTTTTCCATTTGCAAAAATTATTGATACACATACAGTGTTGATAGAAAAAAGTGATATTAAATTCAAAATGGGTATAAATATTGATTTATTTCCTATCGATGCTGTAGATGCTAAACAAATTGTTTTAAAAAGACAAATACGATTAAAAAAAATATACAATGTAAAAGTTGTAAAATTGGTAAAAAGTAGAAAATTGCACAAAAACTTTATACTATTTGTTGGAAAACTATTGTTTATTTTTATTCCACTTAAATTAATAGTGAAACTTATGTGTAATAATGCAAGTCATTATAATTATGATAGTTCAAATTATGTATCATGTGTTGCTTTTGGTTCAAAAAATAATCAACCTATAAAGAAAGAAATATTTAGTAAATATTTATTATTACCTTTTGAAAATAAAGAATTCTTTGTAATGGAAGGGTATGATCAATATTTAAAAAGCATATATGGCGATTATTTGGAACTACCTCCAAAAAATGAGCAGATTACACATCATGCTTTTAAAGCATTTTATATTGATTAAAAACACCTTTAATAAAATACAAATTTGAATGGTAGTGAAGATAAAAAATTATTTATTTCTTTGGATGATGATATAGATATTTTAATGTTAAGAAATGAATATGATAAAGTTTGCAAAATAATGAAAAAATTAACTCTAATAAGTTTTTTTTATGTGTGGAACGATAAAGATTATGGTCTATTATTTGGAAGGAAACAAAGGTTTTACTGAGACTCTTTGCTCTTATTTGAAAGAAGCTAAAAACCAGTGCCCAATCATAATCTCGTCTTCTATTCAAGCAGCTAGTGATAATGATTATGGAAAAAGTAAAAAAGAAGGCGAAGATTTTCTTCTTGCTTTTGGTAAAGAAAATGGGAATCCTATTTATATTTACTGATTTGTTAATCTGTTCGGTAAATTGTGCAGACCAAATTATAACAGTGTAGTTGCGACATGTTGTTATAATATTGCTCATGGTTTGGATATACAAATTAATGATCCTGATGTTGTATAGGTGATGTTGTAGAAAAAATCATTTTTTGCATTTGTAGCAATCCTTATATCTTTGATGGTATTCATTGTGGAGTGGAAAAGGTCTATAATTGTTCACTAGGTGATTTAGCAGAAACGATAAAGAGGTTTAAAGACTCAAGAATGACTTTACAAATCATTGATCAAGAAGATGGATTAACAAAGAAACTATATGCAACATATTTAAGTTATCTATCTGAAAATGAATATAGATGATAGAGGTAGCTTCACAGAGTTCTTGAAAACGAAAGAATATAGTCAAGTTAGTGTCAATATTTCTAAACAGGGTATTACAAAAGGGAATTATTGGCATCATACAAAAAATGAAAAATTCTTAGTTGTTAGTGGAATTGGACTAATACAGTTTAGAAAAATCGGTGATGATAAAATCATTGAATATAAAGTAAGTAGAGATAGGTTAGAAGTTGTAGATATTCCAACTGGCTATACTCATAACATCATTAATTTAGGAAAAACAGATATGGTAACGATCATTTGGGCAAATGAAATGTTTGATCCAAATAAACCTGATACATATTTTGAAAAAGGTGGTTGAAAGCAATGAGTAAATTAAAACTGATGACAATCATAGGAACAAGACCTGATATCATTCATTTATCTGAAGTAATAAAAAAATGTGATAAGTAATTTGATCAGATTTTAGTGCATACAGGACAGATCTAAATAGCATTTAATTAATGTTCAATATAAAAAAATTTACATTCAAATTAAAAAAAGGTAGTTTTCTTCTGGTGAAGTATGGTATCAAATCATTAATAAATATAAGGTCAAGTATCACATTTTACTATTGCTAATTTAATCGTTTATTTGCATTTTGATATTTACTAATTTCATCAATCTTGGCTAAAATAGAGGTATTAAAAATTCTTTTCTTTGTTTATCTAATTCTACAAATTGGTGAACGTTTTCTTAAAGAACAGATATCGCTATATACTCTTAGAATATTGAAATAGGTAAGTGTATGTTTGGTATTGAATAACGCATTTAATTTAAGAAAATCAATATTGATACATCTTTGAAGGAGATTCTTCTTATAATATATTTTAATAATTAATTGAGTAAGATAATGAATTAATTTTTTTGCTTCATATGATTTCTTTACTTGAATAGAAGTGATAAGACAATCGTCTTTATTAATACTATACAATATACTATATCTTCTCATTATCACTTTTAACTGTTTCTAAATGAGTTCTTTTAGACTCTAGTTGTAACAGGATTGATAAAGGCACTTTATAAATGTAGGTTGATAAATATCTTTTATTTACAAAGTTATAGTGTCCTCTATCTTCTATGACAAGTAGAAGATTATTTCATTGTGTTTATATTTAGCAATATCAAAGAAAAAATTTCATGATTAAAAAATTTTTTTATAATTTGTGATTGGATATTCATTTACTTTAAAGGCATTAAAAACTTGGTATGTTAATAATTTAAATATAAATGTAACTATTAAGGTAGTAAGTCCTTTTCAGAAAAGTCAATGTAATAAGGAGCTAACTAATCCATTATTACAATTCTAGATTTTTATCACGGTTTGAGGTGATATTAAGTTTCTCAGACAGAAAGGAAAATTGGTATATTGAATTATTACTCATTATGAATAACTTTAATATACTTGGTACGATAAAATGAATATAGCAGTACTAGGCAGTGGTAATATCGGAACATTAATAAGTGCACAATTATCTTTAAATGATAAAGTTAATTTATATTCTAGAAAACCAGAAAAATTCAACTCATTAATAACTGTATTTGATGAGGATACAAATACTGAATATCAATCAAAGATTAACATGGTAAGTGATAATTTAGAAAAAGTATTGAAAAATTGTGAGTTAGTTATCATTACAGTACCTGCTTTTGCAATTAAAGATTTAATTGTTAAAGTGTTTAAAATAATTGATATAGAAACAAAAGTTTTATTTTATCCAGGGACAGGAGGTGTAGAATTTTATTGTAAAGATTTTATAAAAAAAGGTGGAAAAATATATGGAACTCAAAGAGTTTGCTCTGTCGCACGTTTAAAAGAATATGGTAAATCGGTTATTACTTCTGGCAAAAGGAATCACATGTTTGTGGGAAGCATTCCAAGCAATTGTGCAGGTGAATTTAAAAAATTTATTGAGAATAAATTTGATATTGATACAACTGTTTTACCCAATTATCTATCTGTTACCTTAACTCCAAGTAATCCGATTTTGCATACATCAAGACTTTATTCTATATTTGAAGATTATAATAAAGAATGTGGATATAAATACATTCCATTATTTTATGAGGAATGGGATAACAAAAGTAGTAAAATTTTAATAGATGCAGATAATGAAGTTCAAAGATTATGTAGGAAAATAAATTTAGATCTCAATAATGTAAAATCATTATTAGAGCATTATGAATCTAAAAATAAAGAAGAATTAACTAAAAAAATTATTAGCATTAAAAGCTTGAAAGGTATTCCTACGCCAAGTATATTTAAAAATGAACAATTACATCCAGATTTAGATTCGAGATATTTTACTGCAGATTTCCCATATGGATTAATGGTTATAAAAGCTATTTGTTTAATTTATAAGATGGAAACGCCTATGATTGATAAGATGCTTTTTTGGTATCAAAAATTAGTTAAGAAAGAATATTTAGTAGATTGTGATCATTTAGGAATAGATTCAAAAGAAATTAGTATACCTCAAGACTATGATTTAAAAACTCCTCTTGATATAGAGACATTTTATAATAAAGAGTATTAGAAAATTATGAAAGATATTATAAAAATTATTTTAGGGAATATAATTCTTACATTTGCATATGCGTTAATTACAGTTCCTAATCATATTATTAATGGTGGAGTTACTAGCTTTTCACTTATCATATCGCAATTAATTAATACGGATGTGACTGTAATTGCTAATATTTTTACAATTATATTATTATTACTGTCATTTATCTTTTTGGGAAAAGAATTCGTTTTAAAATCATTATTATCCAGTGTATGCTATATGTTTTTTTTGAGCTTTTTTCATGTATTACCAATTTCTTTTATAATGAATCCCATAATATGTGTTTCAATAGCAGGTATCATGGTAGGATTAGGTTATTTTTTGTGTATTTCAGCAAATGCGTCAACTGTAGGGTTTGACGTGATTGCTTTGATATTAAACAAGAAAAACAGAAAATTTAATGTTGCATTAACAATTCGTTATATAGGTATTGCAATTTTAATGTTTGGGATCATTTCGTTTGGTATTAGTTCTGTTATCTATGGAATATTATTCACTGTAATAGAAACAAGTACACTAAATATATGTACAAAATTAAGAGAAAGCAAGTTTGGATTAAAAGAAGAGGAGATTGTACGATGAATTTAACACCATTAGAGTTTGAAATATTAGTTAAAATAGAAAGAAAT
This sequence comes from [Eubacterium] hominis, assembly GCA_014337235.1. Classification (GTDB taxonomy): domain Bacteria; phylum Bacillota_I; class Bacilli_A; order Erysipelotrichales; family Erysipelotrichaceae; genus Hoskinsella; species Hoskinsella hominis. Next base: position 2,837,014 of record CP060636.1, read on the forward strand.
CGTGATATGAAATTCTCTCAAAGAGAATTGGCGAAAGATTTATTAGTTTCTACAGGAATGATTAATAAAACGATTAAAGATCTGTTAGTTAAAGAACTTATTATAAGTGAAGAAACAAGTAAGTACGAATTAACGTTAAAAGGATATGAATGGTTAGAGCCATATCGAGTAAAAAAAGCTATTTTTATGGCAGCAGGATTTGGAAGCAGAATGGTGCCAGTAACTTTAAATACTCCAAAACCATTAATACAAGTACATGGGAAAAGAATTATTGAAACATTATTAGATGCAGTATTAGATGCTGGTATACAGGATATTACAATTGTTAGAGGGTATTTAGGTGAACAATTTGATGTATTATTGAATAAATATCCAATGATCAAATTTGTAGAAAATCCTATTTATAATGAAGCAAATAATATTTCTAGCGCATATGTTGTGAAAAACATGTTAGAAAATTCATATGTATTAGAATCAGATTTGGTTCTTTATAATAAAGATATTATACGAAAGTATGAATATACATCAAATTATACAGGAATGAAAGTAGACATTACAGATGATTGGTGTTTTGAAACAAAGAATGGAATCATTACAAAAGTAAAAGTTGGTGGTAAAGATGTTCATCATATGTTTGGAATTTCATATTGGAATAAGGAAGATGCACGAAAAATGAGTGTAGATATATCTGAAGTATTTCATAGTCCAGGAGGAAAAGAAAAGTATTGGGATGAAGTATCTTTGAAGGAATGTATTGATCATTATCAAATCATGGTAAGGCCAGTACAAAAAGGTGATGTTGTTGAAATTGATACATTTAATGAATTGAAACAAATTGATCCTATATATAATGTTTAAATGGGTATAAAGATGAAATTAAATAAAAAAGAAATTATATTTACAAGCGTGGTTGGTCTAGTCACCTTGATTACTTTATATCTTTTATTAAGATTAAATGTGTTGCCAATGAAATATTGTATTCCACTAATCATCTTATTGATTGTGATATGTGGTGTTCTTATTTATACACAGATTAAAAATAAAAGTACAAAGATAGGAAAAGTATTGATTGTTTTAGTATCTATTCTATTGTTGTTTGGTGATTATGCCATGTACAAAGGTAATGGTACTTTACGTAAGATATCAAATCAAAAAGAAGGATATGCAATCGTATCTGTTATTGTGAAAAGTGATAATGAGGCAGAAGATTTAAAAGGATTAAAAGGACAAAGATTAGGGTATTCAGATACTGGAGAAACAACGTATGTATATCGAGCATTAAGTGATGTAAAGAAAGAAATATCAGATGATGTATCATTGATTTCTTATAAATCTATGAATACTTTTAGTGAAGACTTTTATGATAATAAAGTAGATGCTTTATTATTAGATGAAAGTACACGTGCTACGATTGAAGATGAACATCCTGACTTTAGTAGAAAGACGAAGGTAATCGCACAATTTGAATATAAGATAGAGGAAGAGGATCTAAGTAAGAATGTCAAGGTCACAAATGTTCCATTTAATGTGTATATCACAGGGATTGATACATATGGTGAAATCAGTACAACAGGTCGTAGTGATGTGAACATGATTGCGACCATCAATCCTAAAACTAAACAGATATTACTAACGAGTATTCCTCGTGATTATTATATTGAACAGACTTGTCAGGGTAACCAAAAAGATAAGTTAACCCATACAGGATTCTTTGGTGTTGGCTGTACATTAACTTCTGTTGAAAACTTCTTTGGTATAGAATTAAATTACTATGCAAGAGTGAATTTCTCAAGTTTAGAAAAGATTGTGAATGCATTAGGTGGAGTTACCATAAGTAACCCTCATGATTTTAGTGCTGGAGGTTTTCATTTTGAAGAAGGAGATATCCAACTAAATGGGGCACAGGCATTAGCATTCTCTCGTGAGCGATATTCCTTTGTGGATGGTGACTTTGAAAGAGGTCGTGATCAAATGAGGGTATTAACAGCAATCATCAATAAGATCACATCACCTGCCATCATTACAAATTATTCAAGTGTGTTAGATGCTATCGCAGATACTTTCCAAACAAATATGAATGAGGATGAAATAAAAGCAATCATCAATATGCAGTTAGATGATATGGCAGGCTGGAAAATTAAACAGATCAGTGTAAGTGGTACAGGTGGAAGTGATTGGACACCAGCCAATGGCTTCAATGCTTATGTGGCATATCCGGATATGGACAGTGTACATGAAGCAGTAGAGATGATGAGAAAAATAGAAAAAAATGAAATCATAGAATGAAAAAATATTAAGGAAGAAATAGATTGTTTTAAGCGAGATTATTTCTTCTTTGTATTTTTCAAATTGATTTATACTATAGAATCAATGATATATTTTAAACATTGTTTATAACAATGAGGAGGTTCGTTATATGAAGGCTGAAGAAACTGATTTAATGACAAAAAATTTCGAATCAATATCAAATTGTTTTGATATTTCTACAATTACAGAAATATCTGAGTTTCTAAATAGTAAAAACAATGAAGTATTAAATTATTCTAGGTTATCCATTTTACCATCTTTTGTAAAAGATGTGGGAGAGCTAATTATGGATAGCAAAAGATTAAAAGTAGATGAAAAAAAAGCAGAATTAGATGCTGATGTGATAGTACAATATATTCAATCTAAGGAGAAATGTTATGTAAAGACAATTGAAGCTGGTGTGGAAACAAAATTAGAAGCAATCGATCGTGAATATGATTATCTAGAGAAAGAACTGCTATTAAACTATGATCTTAAGTTGAAAGAATTGCAAGAAACTTTTACTCGAAAAGATAAAAAGTTTGCTGAGAATTGTAGGAAATATGATCAATTAATGAAAGAGTTTAAAGAGCGAGAACAATATTTTTTACAAGAAATTGAAACAAGTTTAAAAAAGATTATGCAAAAAACAAATAATGAACCTTTATTTGGAAAATATAAAACTGAATATTTATTCTTATTACACTTGAGAGAGAAAATCTCTCAGGATTATTCTAATAAATATATTAAGCTATATGAAATCTATATGAAGGACTAAAATTATGTGGGCAAAAGAAATATGGAATACAATAAAATTCAAAATTTTACAAATGTTAGATTATTTAAGTAATACTTTTGATATAAAAAAAGAATATATAGTAATTACTTTTGTGCTTATTGTTATCTTTTTAGTTCTAATGATTATACTTAAGGTATACAGGAAATATAAAATTAAGAAAGTAATTAGAAAATGTAAAAGTAAACAAGATCTAAAAATTAAAAGATATGATTCTGAAATTACGAAAATCAATAAACAACTTAACTATAGTAAAGATATAATAAGAAAAGCTGAAATAAAAGGATATATTACTGTAAATAATGCGTGGAGAAAAAGATTTAATGAATTAAATGAATTAGCTAACACATTGCAAGCAAATTTAGAATATGAAATTAAAAAGCATTTAGAAAAAAGTAAATTTCATCGATATACAAGTTTACATTTTAGATGTATGTTGCTAGGAAACCAAGCATACGATGATTATAAAGTTTCAAAAAAGCAACAAAAAGATCTTTTAAAAGCTATTAATCAATTGGAAAAGAAAAATAAAAAAGTGAAAAATAAAGAGTTACAAGAATATAAAAAATTAGCAAAATTATTAGGAGAAGCATCGCAAAAGTTATATGAGGAAATGGTAGAGTTGCAAACTAATACTGCTAAACTAAGGGATAAAATAAGAGATGAATGTGGAAAAAGAGGAAGAGAATGGTATGAGAAAAATATAAATCATAGAAAATAAAACAATTAATAATCGTTTAACTGATAGAAATGGGAATTATCATAAAATTAAAAAAAGAGGAGGATAATTTTATGTCAAGGATAGGAATTGACTTTGGGACAACAAATTCGTATTGTGCATTCTATAGTAATGAAGGGGATGGTAAATTAATAAATATCATGAAAAACAATCAGCCTGAACCATCTTTATTTTTTTATAAGTCAAATACTGGAGAAATTTATGGGAGTAGATGTAAAGATTATATTGATGTTTTTCCCAATAATTTCATAAAATCAATAAAGGTAGTTTTAGATAATGAAGAAGAAAATGTAGTAATAGATGGAATATCATTTGAAAAAATGTATATTGTACAAAAATACATTGAGCATTTAATAAATGATATAGTAAATATAAAACTTGAGAGTATTTATGAAGATGCAGTAGATGAAGTTGTTTTATCTTTTCCAGTAGGGTTTTCTGAAAAATATAAAAGTAAAATTAAAAAGGCAGTAGAAAATATAAGCATAAAAGGAACAGATAAATTTATAAAAGTAATTGCAATGATTGAGGAACCTGTAGCGGCTGCAATTCATTATTTTTATATTATGAAGGAAAAAAATATAGAGACAAATGATAATGTTCTTGTATATGATTTAGGTGGGGGAACTTTTGATGCAGCTATTGTACATAAAGATATTTTAGGGGACTTAACTGTTATTGATCATCAGGGAATTAAAAATTTAGGTGGAGATCAATGGGATGAATTATTAGGAAATCACATTATAAAACGCTTAGAATATGAAAACTTAAGTGACGATGGATTGAATGAATTAAAAAAAATAAAGCAAAAAGAAAGAGATTATATAAAATTTTTGCATAAAGTTGAAGAATTAAAAATGCGATTAAGTGAAGCTGATGAATCAATATTTGTATTAAATTGTGGCTATAGTATTATCATTAGAAGAACTGATTTTGAAGAAGAAACAAAGCAATTAATAGAAAAAACGTTAACAGTATGTGAAACATTAATCAATGATAATAGCGATTATCCAATATCTCAAATTATATTATGTGGTGGAAGTACATATATGCCTATGATAAAGGAGAATCTTTCAAGAGTCTTTCCTACAATGAGTATAAATCTACATTATCCTGAATCGGCAATAGCATTTGGAGATATATTGTATAAAGAAAACGATAGTGTATCAACAATATTAAAAACAAATCATAGCTATGGTACAAGATGTTTTATAGGAAATTCAGAAATTGAAAAGATTAGTAATGTTATATACTATAATGAATATTTACCTGTTGTGAAATCAAAAAATTTTTGTACACATACTGCTACTGATTCAGTAATTTATACAGTTTATGAAGGAAATATTAAAGAAGGTGAGGAAGATTATAGTGAAATCAGAAGCCAAAAGTTATTAAAACAGTTCAGATTTGTATTTAATTATATTGTTCCAAAAGAGACTTATATGGATGTGATTTATACTTTAGATGAAATGGGGATTTTGACTTTATCTGTTCATAGTGATAATCATCCAGACCAGAATTTTAGTGTAAAGGTATTTGAAGATGGTATATAATAATGATTAAATGTATAAAGAAATTCATTAGACTAATAAAAAGGATGATTATAAAAGTGAACAAAATGAAAAACGAGTATATCGAGGAATCAAAAGAGAAAATAGTAGAACAAAAAAAATCTGAACAAGAACAAGTGGTTCTGGAACTGGATAATAATGAGAATAATGAAGAAAATTGTAATCTAGAATTAAGAATTAATGAAACAGATAATAAACTAGAAATAAATAAAGAGAAGTTATCAACAAATTGTGATAATGAAAATAAAAATGATAATGGACAAGGGAAAAATAAAATAGAATATATTGATGAATATACAAATATGATTAAATCTTTAATTTCTTTTCAAAATAAAGTTTATTGTATCAATAAAGAAAAAGAATATATTAATTCTAGTTTGGATCTCATTAAAAATTTAGCTAATTGTGAAAAAATAGATGAGAATATTTTTAAAATTTGTATAAAATCAGTTGTCCAAGATATTATTAAAATTGATAATTCTTATAAGGAATTGCAACTGCAAGGATTATTAGAATTACTAGATTCTATTGATCTTATAACTAAAAATATTGAAGAAGGTATTTTAGAAATAGATCAAATATGCGATAGATTAAATGGGCATAAAATATTATTAAAACAAAAAATTGAAAATTTTAGTATAGTTGAAGAAAATCCGAAAATTGGTGATTCTTTTAATCCAGAAATTATGGAAGTTGATATTGGGGTAAATTATGATTTCGAAAATAAGATTTATAAAGTGATTGAAGTAATAAGTCCATGTTTTAGATATAAAGACATTCTCCTAAGAAAATCATTTGTTAAGATAAAGGAATCAAATCATGGGTATAAGCATAGTAAATGATTGTTTGATAATTTCAGATGATATAGTTTTTTTGAAAGATGGAAATTTTAAAAATCAAAGTTTTAAAAAAGTTATATTATCGTCTAATATAAAAGTAATCAGTAAAGAATGTTTTAAAAATTGTGATAAATTAGAAGAAATCATACTACCTATAGGTGTAAAGCGAATAGAAGAGTCGGCATTTGAAAACTGTTCTTCTTTACGAAAAATTATAATATTAGGTGATTTAGAATATATAGGAGATTACGCTTTTGTAGAAACTAAAATTGAGAATATCACATTTCCTGAATCGTTAAAATATATAGGAGATTATGCTTTTTTTTGTTGTTTGATTAATGAAGTTTATCTTCCAGATAGTGTAGAATTTATTGGAGAGTCTGCATTCAAAGATTGTGGACAAATAGGAAACAAAATAGTTTTAAAATTTTATGAAAAAAAGTATTTTATCGAATATTGTAAAAACAATTTGATAAAATATGAGATTTTAACTGATAGAATTTTTGATTATCATATCGACGAAGATGGCGCTTTAACATTTAATTCTGATATTGTTTATATTGAAAAGGAAACATTTAAAAATAATCAAATAATTACCTCGATAAATTTTGATAAAGATATAATTGTAATAAATGAATCTGCTTTTGAAAATTGCAAAAACCTTAAAAGTATATCATTAAGTGGAATTATCACAATAGATAGTCGTGCTTTTTGTAATTGCTCTGACTTAATTTCATGCAACTTTCGTGGAGACGTGATTAGCATAGGTGATGAATCTTTTTTTAATGATTCATTGATTGATGTGAATTTTAAAAACAGTATAAAAAAAATAGGTGAAAGAGCATTTGCAGGAAACCCATTAGTCTTTTTAAAATTACCAGATGATATTGAATTTATAGGTCAAGATGCTTTTTTTGCCTGTCAAAATAAAGATAATCACATATTAATTGAATCTAATTCAAAGATAGTTGAGAATTATTGTAATCAAAATAATATATTGCATAGTAAAGGTAGAACAATAAAATTATTAAATCCTTTAATCAAAATGAAAAGATATATTAAGGAAGTCACTTTTTATACTGAGGTAAAAAAAGTATATGGTTCTGGTTATAAAAGGAAAGTCTTATTAGAAGATATTAATTTGTCTTTTTCTTCTGGAGATATGGTATTTATCATGGGGTGTTCTGGATCTGGTAAATCAACACTATTAAAAAGTATATTTGGAATAACGAAACAGTCTAAAGTTTATTCAGAATTAAAGATAAAAAATGGGAAAAATGAAAAAGTATATCATTTGAAAAAAGGAAAAAGCAATTTTATGAAATTTCTTACATATGGTCCACAATTTTCTCTATCAAATCCTAATTTAAAAGTAAAACAAGAAATTAAAAAAAAGCTGGAGTTAAGAAATATTTATATAAAAAAAGAAGTATATACAAAGACCATAACTAAATATAATCTTGAAAATCTTTTAGATAAAAAAATTTCAAATTTAAGTGGAGGTGAAAAAAAACGATTAATGATGGCTGTTGCTGATTTGTGTAATTGTTACATATATGCAATGGATGAACCAGATTCAGGATTAGACGAGCCATTTGCAAGTCAACTATTTTTACAATTATGGGAAAAATCTTGTGAAGGATGTATTGTAGCGGTAGTTAGTCATCATCCAAAGGATTTTGTGAAAAATGATAAAGTAATTAAATTTGAAGAGGTTTTTAATAAATTACTTGTATTAGCTGTAGATGAAAAAGATATAGGCAGAGTTGCATATTTTGGAGAAACCAAAGATGCAAGAGATTTTTTTAAATTAAAAGAAAATGATAAATACAGTGATATCATCAAAATTTTAGAAAACCAAGAACAATCTAATTATTATATAAAGCGATGGCAGCAAGTGATGAAAAAAACTAAATAAATTTGGGAGAGGTTATAATGATTAAGCAAACAAAAACGCTTTTAAGTACTAGATTTCATGAAATGATTAATGTTAAACAATATAAATTTGTAGTGTTAGCATTTTTAATGATTTCTTTAATGTCATTTGTATTAAAAGAAGATATTTTTAAAACATATTCAGCAACAAGATCAGGTATATTTACTCTAGTCTGCGCAAGTATATGGTTAGGAATATTTAATTCAATACAAACAATTTGTTCTTGTAGGCAAAGAATAATTGATGATTTTTTAAATGAAATGCGTGTTGGATCTTTTGTTTTATCAGAGTTGATTTTTCAAATATTTATATGCTTTATACAAACTTTAATAGTTATGATTGTTTTCACTTTTACTTTTTCTTATAACAAAGAGGGTATTATAACAAAATCTATTATTGAGTATTTTATCATGATTTTTTTGATTATTTATTCGTCTGATATATTAGGATTGATATTATCATCTTTTGTTAAAAGTAGTGTTACTGCAATGGAATTAATGCCTTTTGTTTTAGTAATTCAAATGATTTTGCCAGGAACATTATTTGAACTAAAAGGAATTTTAGAAAAGTTTTCTTTTTTCACTATAAGTAAATGGGGAATGGATGCATTAGGAAGTATAGCAAATTTAGAGAAACTTGCTTCCAATGAAACGATTAACATAAAATATAATACAACAGAATGTTTTATTCATACACAAGAACATTTTGTTGAAATAGTTTGTGTATTCTTATTATTTATAACAATATCTGTTTTCATGACTTATATAGGAGTTTGGAAAATAAAAAAGAATGGTTTATAAAAATTTCTTAAATTCAAAGTATATTTATGATTAAAATAGAAAGGAACAGGTGATCATGGAATATTTTTATGCATTTATAGATAATCAAAAGAATAAAGATTTTCAATTAAACATGTTGGAAGAACAGTTAAACATGAAGAAACAACAGGTCTATATTGATGAAGATGAAAAAGGAAATGTATGGAATCAATTGATGGAAACATTGAACGAGTTTGATAAGTTATATGTTCCATCTTTTTATATGTTTTCACCAGACGAGGAGAAGTTAAAAGTACGTTTGGAGCGATTAAAAGAAATACGTGCAAAACTGTATCTGATTGAAGAAAACCAGGATATCGACATTGATGTGCTATTGGATATGTTAGATTACGTGGAAAGCATCAAAAAAGAGCGTTTAGCCGTTAAACAGCGAGAGGGAATAGAGAAAGCTTTGAAAAAGAAAGAGCTTGGAGAAGGCGCTTATGGGCGTCCTAGACTAGATCTTCCAGAAGATTTTGAAGAGAATATAAAAGCTATCATGCGAAAAGAAATGAGCCATGAAGTATATCGAGAAAAGATAGGAATGAAACGATCTACATATTATAAATATGTGAAGTTATTTAAGGATCGTTGGAAACAAGAACAAGGGGGATAATTGATTGAAAGGGATATAATGCTATGGATATAAATGATTTAAAACTAGCTGAATTAGAGCAATGTAGGGAAGATGAGAGAAGTGGTCAATCACAAATGATTGAAGTTATATCTGCAGCTGGAACTATATTGAGTGTGATTTTAGGTATTAGTATATTTCGCAACCAGAGTTTTCTCAATTTGAACAGTTAATTCTTTTAATAGGTAGTATAGCAATTTTTTGTACAGCTTTTGGATATATCACATCCTTGGGAGTTATGGCTGTTTTAAGATTTCATTATATGAGAAAATTAGAAGATGAATTAACTAAAGATGATAAGAACTTTGTGATGTGGATGAGTTTTAGTTCACCAGTTACAACAAGGAATATAAAGCATTTAAAAAACAGATATTCTATTATTAATTATTTTAACTATTCAGTGGCTACTTTTTGTGCCATTTTCTTTAGCTTAACTATGATTGCGGTACAATATTTAAATTTAATAAATATGGATGGAAAATCGAATACCCTTTTTACATATATAGGAACTTTTTTATTTTGTTCAACTGTTGTTTATATGGCTTTAGCATTTGTGATATACATATTTTCATCCACAAAAGCAAAAAAAATGTCTGAAATTTCTTTAAAGAAAGCACTAATTAATAAACAAAATAGATTATCTGAAAAAGATAAAGAAAAGAATAAGATAAATTTAAGAAGTATTAGCTATTTTGTATATCCTAAAGTAAAAGATTTACAAAAAGGTATTTTAATAATTTTAGGAAGTTTCTGTGCAATTCTTATTAAAAATCAAAGCTTTTTATTAAATATTTCTGATATCTTTAGAATATTCTTCATATGGTTTATAACAGATTTCTTAATTTATCAAGCAAGATTTCAATGGAATGATATACGAGGATTACAAAACGATAAAGAAGAAGATAAAAATGATCGATTGCACGGACTTTTCAAAAATGATGTGAAAGGTATTTTTCTTTCTATAGTGATTTTTGATAAGTAGGGTTTTATTAGCGTTTATTTTAATTGAATTTTATGGTAATGATATGAAATTCATATTGCTTGTAGGAATAAGTTTTATTTTTGTTTTATCAATATTATATGAAATATCAAAAACAATAAATAATGCTGCAATGGTATTTATATTTGTAAGCTTAGGCTATCCTTTACGTTTTTTTATTGGTCTATATGCTTTTGCTCCAGAATTATTAAGTAGTAATTTATCTTTAAATTTATATCTCTTTTTATTATTTATTGCCATAGCATTATATGGTGAGTTTTCTGCAATAATTCCTTGGACATTAGAATCAATAGAATTAATGAAAAAGCAAAAAATGATAAAAAAAGATCATTATAATTGTTTATTCAATGTAGTGAAGGACAGATTTGAAAATTATTATCATCATAAAAGCTGTAAACTAATTGGGGATATTTTAGAAGAAAAGGGTACGATTAATGATCCATGGAACTTATGTTTATTAGGAGCTTTGGTATTCTTGTTTTTTGGCATTTTTATTATTGATATACCAATTGAATTCAAAATAATTGAGGTTGTATTGATGATAGGGTTAATAAGTCTTTGTTATTTATTTGATCTACCAAAATTCATTTTAGAAGTATTAGTGGTACTATTAGTTATTAAAGTTTTTGATTCATATACTTTTGATGATAAATTATATTTTATTACAAGTGCCTGCCAAACATTTTTTGTAGCGACTTATTTAATGCTAAGGTATTTTTTCAATCCTGATTTTAATTTTATGGTTGTAGTTATACAAACTTTTAAAACTATATTCTTATTAATAAAAAATTTTGTTTTAAAACTATTTTGTGTTTTTGTAGGAGAAGAAGCATTTGAATATATAAAATCACACAAAAAAGCAAGAAATGATGAGTTCAGATAAAATTTTCATAATGCATATAGGGATGGAGGGATTACTTCATCCCTAAATTTTTATTAACTAATAGGCATATAAATATTAAAGGGAAAAATTGATTCACATTTTTTAATATGATGATAAACTTTATGAAAACTTATAGTTTTTACTTAAAATCAATAAAAACTATTGTACTTAAATAAACTTTTCTATATAATTAAGAAAAAGGAGGATGCATCTATGATCATTAGAAAAGAATATTTAAATACTTTAAGGAAATATCGTGATATACAGCTAGTTAAAATTTTAGTAGGAATTAGACGTTGTGGAAAATCAACAATTTTAGATATGTTAAAGAAGGATTTGATTGATAACGGTATCAAAGAAGATCATATTATTTGTATACGTTATACTTCAGAAGATTTTGACGAGGGAATGAATGATAAAGAAATGCATCATCATATCAAAATGCAAATTATTGACGATCAGCGTTATTATTTACTACTAGATGAAGTTCAGGAAATAAATGGATGGGAAAAAGCTGTCAATAGTTTATTAGAGAATGTAAATGTTGATATTTATGTGACTGGTTCTAATTCAAAATTGATGTCCAGTGAAATATCAACCTATTTGACAGGTAGATATATCTCGATTCCTGTGTTCACATTATCTTTTTCCGAATATATAGAATTCAAAAAAGACAGTAGTTTGACAAAGAAAGAACTTTTGAATGAATATATTCGTATGGGAGGATTTCCAATTGTAGCATTAGGAGATTTTGATGAACAATCATCCTATCAGATAGTGGAAGGTATATATAATTCAGTAATTACAAGTGATATTACAAAAAGACATAATATTACAAATTTTGATTTGTTTAATCGTGTTGTAAAATTCATTGTTGAAAATGTTGGTAAAACTTTTTCAGCAAATACGATTGTTAAGTTCTTAAAGAGTGAAAAAAGGGCGTTATCTGTTGAATCAGTATATAATTATTTAGAATGGCTGGAAAAAGCTTTTGTGATTTATCGTTGTCCTCGATATGATCTACAGGGAAAATCTGTTTTAAAAACGCAAGAAAAATTTTATCTTGCGGATGCTTCATTAAAATATTGTATCATGGGATTCAATCCTAAATCAGTAGCTGCAATGTTAGAAAATATTGTTTATTTTGAATTGCGGCGAAGAGGTTATCAGGTTTATATTGGAAAAAATGAAAAAAAGGAAATTGATTTTGTTGCAGTGAAACGTGATGAGCGGATCTATGTACAAGTTTGTCGCAATCTGCCAGAAGAATCTGATAGAGAAATTGAAAATCTTTTGGAAATCAAAGATCATTATCCTAAATATGTAGTCACACTGGATGAACTTGCTGGTGGAAATATCAATGGAGTTAAGATTGTACATGTAGCTGATTTCTTGCTGTGTGATGCATACTGAAAAATTTAGTAAATCAGAACTTAAAAATATCGAATTTTTATTTTTTATAATTACACTATTAAGAGTAAAATACCGTTTCCGGGTACTAAAAATCAAAAAAAGTGAAAAAGAGTACCCGGAAACGGCAAATAAAAAAGAGTCGGACAAATGGAATTCCATCCTTACGACTCTTTTCCTTTATATGATTTAGAATAATTCTTTCTGATGAGAAGCAAACAGATATTCATCAATGCAGTTGATGATACGATCACGAATCAATGCTTCTGGATCATTTTCTAATGCACCTTCACGTACTTTTGTGTACTGGATAGGCATAAATTGTGATAATACGGCAAGTGAGATACCTTCTTCACGCAGGTTCGCAATTAGTTTATCTTTTGCGGCAGCAACAGCAGGTTTTGGCATGTAGTAACGGCTGCGATCAGAGAAACTAAATTTACGCTTGAACCATAATGCATTGTCATCGCCATGATAGTGCTTGTTCCAGTTCTTAGGTTCTGCAAGCATTGCTTCTTCTAAAGTATCGATAAAGTGAGAAGTTTCTTTACCAGTACCATGTAACATCATTTCTTCCATATAAGCAAGGGCAAATAAAGCTTCACGCATTGCATATGTCATAGCTGGTCCTACTTTCAAGATACCAACGCCATCTTCTACCAATTCTCTCAATTTATATTTTGTCTGATAGTCTGTAGAGTGACCTTCAAATACCAGGTTAGGGAATTCTTTGATGCTTGCCATTAGATCTTTTGCTCTTTCACGATCATATTCTGTACATCCAGCATCTTTTTCTTCCACACCAGGCTGTACAACAACACCAATAACATCCTTCCAAGTATCTTGTAAACCTTCTTTTGCGAAAGCTTCCTCAAATGTTTTTACAGTTGCTTTAAAATCTTCAACTTTTGTCACCTGCATACCTGCATTTTCTTCCTGTGCACCACCTGGAATTGGTACTTCACTACCAACGATATAAACAGGACGAACAGCATCTGGATTGGTTTTTAATAATTCCTGATAAGTATCTTCACAAACGCGGGCAAGACGGGCACCACGTGATGCAATGATTTCATCACTTAAACGAATGTTTGGATCATCGTCTGCGACTTTCATACTTGTGTCAATATGAATTTTTGTAAAGCCGGCAGCTACATAGCAGCGTACCAGTTCTTCAGCATCTTTCATAGCTTCTGCTTCTGGCTTCCCAGCGAATGTTAGTGGACCTAAATGATCTCCGCCTAAGAATACACGACTCTTGTCAAAGCCAATCTGATCAGCTTTATGCATAACGAAGTCATGGAAATCCTGAGGCTTCATTCCAGTATACCCACCGTTTTGATCAACCTGATTTGCAGTAGCTTCAATCAGCACACAGGAATTTTCTTCTTTGGCACGCATCAATGCAGCTTCAATAACATAGTCATTGGCACTACAGCAGGAATAAATTCCAACGGGTTCTCCCTTCTTTTGTTTTGTAACAATTTGTTTTAATGGATTTGTTTGTGGCATAATAATTACCCTCCTTTGATAAACAAATTATAACACGATTCAAACGAATGTAAACGAATTCAAATCAGCTTGTTAGTTTGTATAAAACATTTGCACAAAAATACAAATCTACAAAAATATATAAATTATCTCATAATTCTCCATAAATCTAAAAAATATGATATCATAAGGTATAAATCGGAATGAAAGCGATTTGATTTCGGTTGAGAAAATTCTTTAACGTGATATAATAATAGAGAAAGACTGGATAGAAAGAGGGAAATGGTATGATCGAAAACAGAGAACAACACCTGATTCGAAAAATACGTTCTTTATGTGCCCAGCTAGAAAGCGAAATAGACGCAAAAGAAAATGGACAGGCAAATCAGCAGGATACCATGGGAACAATCAATTATAAAGAATTGTTGGAAATGAGTGCTGATTACTATTGGACATTTGATCCAAACGCCAATATGATACAATTCCTTTATATTAAGGGAAGAACATCACAGGATATGCCGGTAAGCGTATCATACACAACGATATTAAAAGCAATACCGACAGATCAGCAGAAAGTTATTTCCGATGCGTTTTTACATTTGCTGCAAGGGGAAAGCAAAGAAGAAGTATTTCAGTTTCAAAGAGTACATGGTGATTTGACTTATGAAATGGAAGCCTCCTGTCGTGCCTTCATGGATGGTCAGATTAAAAAAGTAATGGGAATCTGTAAGTTATATAACAAGTATAGCAGAAGTCAAAGACAGACAGTACAGGAAGAAGAAAAATTCAATGTACTGATGAGTTTATCTAATATGTTTATATGGGAGTATGATGTAAAAGAAGACACGTTTTTGGCAAATGCTTCACTGTTTCATAAATTAAAGATTGATGAAGGAACTTATAGTTTTGAAGAAGCTGTAGATCTATTGGGAATGCCTAAATTAAATGATTTGAAACAGCATATTATGGATGATAATCTTACGGGACATGCCATCGTGCATGTAAAGCCAAAAGGCAATCCCATGGATTATATATTTGAAACAAACTATAAACCTATCAAGGATAAACATGGACGTTATCAAATGATCATTGGCACGATGGAGGATATCACAGAAAAAGAAATCCTGAAAACCAATGCCAGCAAAGATCCTTTGACCAATAGTTATAATCGAAGAACTGCAGATATGACACTGCACAGCAGCTTTGAGAAATTTATGAATGGAGAAGATTTCTATACCTTGATCTTCTTTGATATTGATAACTTTAAGAGTATCAATGATTCTTATGGACATGATATGGGAGATTATGTATTGCGTCATGTGTGTGAAGTAATCACAAAAGAAATCCGTAACAGTGATATGTTGTGTCGCTGGGGTGGAGATGAATTCTTATTGATTTGTACAGGTATTTCAAAAGAAAATATCTATGCGTATATTGATCGTTTAAGAAAACTGATTGATAACACAGAATTTGCATTCAATAAAGAGAAAGTACATGTGACAGTATCCATGGGTGCTGCCTATTATTACCATAGTGATGTGACCTTTGATCAGGCAATGAAAAGAGCCGATCGCAGTGTTTATAAATCAAAACTTGCTGGTAGAAACAAAGTATGTATCTTAAAATAGCCTTCTTACCTATTCGTAAGAAGGTTTTTCATATCCTTTGGCAGCTCACATGTACAGGTAATGATTTCCTGTAAAAGTGGATGGGGAAAACTTAATTGATAAGCATGCAGGGCGCAACGCTTGATTCGTTTGTCTTTTTTTCCATATAAAGGATCGGATAATATAGGATGATGAATAGATGCTAAATGTACACGGATTTGATGGGTCCTTCCTGTGAACAACTGACATTTCACAAGTGCATAATCTTTATATTGCTGACATACGCTGACTTTTGTTTTGGCATCTTTACCATGCTTGTCAATTCGCATTTTTTTTGCATTATGACGATCTCTGGCAATGCCTGCCTGTATCATCCAGCTTTGTTTTTCCATGACTCCCTGCACGATAGCCTGATAATCCCGCTTAATTTGTTTTTGGGATAATTGCATATCTAATAATGGCTGAAAGAATGGCTCCTTGCAAAATAATACCAGACCACTGGTTTCTACATCCAGACGATGAATCGGGCGAACAAGATGCTGCTGATTTGTTTTATCATAATAAGCCTTTACAGCATTGCATAAAGTATGGTCCTGATTATTGCCATCACTGTGTACGAGCATGCCACTTGGTTTATCTACAATCAAGAAGATATCATCTTCATATACGATGGACAGGGAGGTATTCCATGCATGGATTGTGTCACTTTCCTGTGACAAAGTGATTGTTATGATATCATTAGGCTTTAACATCTTTGACTGATACAGGGGAGTGCCATTTACTTGAATTACACGCTTCTGATATAAAAAATAACGCTGTTTTCTTGCGATATGGAATGTATCAAGTACAGCATCCATTGTTGTTTCTTCTTTTATGGGAATCGTTAAGATATGATTTTGAAGTTTCATTTTGATCTTCCTTTTTTTATGAGCATTTGAATATACATAAGGGTTTTGGAAATGCTATACTATGGGCGTATCAAGGGATACACAAGAATAGCAATGATCCTTTCCTGGAAAAGGATAACATAAAATAAGGAGGAAATAAATATGAAATTATTAAAATGTTCAGTATGTGGAAACATTGTAGAAATGGTAGAGGACAAAGGCGTACCTGTTTTGTGCTGTGGCAAGCCAATGGTAGAACTTCATGCCAATGAATCAGATGGTGCACTGGAAAAACATGTACCTGTCGCAGAAGTAGTGGATGGCAATCTGCATGTGAAGGTAGGAAGTATGGAACACCCAATGCTGCCAGAACACTTTATCACGATGATTATCGCAGAATTTGGAGAACGCAGTGTTCGTGTGAATTTAACACCAGGTGAAAAGCCAGAAGCTGTGATTGCATTAGGCGATTATAAAGGTAAAATCCACGTATATGAATACTGTAATCTGCATGGATTATGGAAAACAGATATTGAAGCATAAGGCAACTTCGGTTGTCTTTTTTTCTTGTGTCCTTTGCTAGATAGGATTACAATATAAGTAAGGAAGTGATCGTTATGTCAAATGAATTATTAGAGTTATTAAAGAGTCGCCGTTCTATTCGTTCTTATCTGCCGAAAATGATCAAAGAAGAGGAACTAGATGCCATTGTGGAGGCAGGAACCTATGCACCTACTGCGATGGGCAGACAATCACCAATCATTGTGGCTGTCACAAATAAAGAAATACGTGATGAATTAAGCCGCATGAATGCAGAAATTATGCAATCTGTCATGGATCCATATTATGGTGCGCCGGTGATTATACTGGTATTTGCGCCAAGAGAGGAAGCTACCCATATACAGGATGCCAGCTGTGTTTTATTGAATATGATGCTGGCAGCACATAGCTTACATATTGGTACCTGCTGGATTAATCGGGAAAAGGAAATGTTTAATACACCACGTGGAAAACAGCTCATGGCGGAATGGAAAATTGATGGCTGTTATGAGGGTGTTGGTGCTCTGGCTGTTGGATACAGTAGAGAAAAAGATCCATGTCCAAAAAAGAGAAAAAGTGATTACATTATCAAAGTTAAATAAAAAGTGGAAATTTTTCCACTTTTTTCTCTTCATCTTGTCTATATCATACCACAAAATGGCAATTTTTTCAAGTCTATACCTTCTAAGCTGTCTATGGTATAACATATATCCACGAGAGGAGATATGTTATGAATGCTATAGAAAAAATGAACAAAATACGCAAGTTGTGCACACAGATCAATGGGGGTCTACAGGCAAGCGGATATTGGTTAAGTGAAGAAGATATCAGTTATTTAAGCAAGCAACAGATACAGGCCTGTAAGATCCATCAGATGATTGATTTTGATTCCCATATTCTGTTTGATATCGCAAACACCTTTCAAAAATCTCCCTATGTCCGTTACGATTCTTTTGTGAACTGTATCAAAGAGGCACTTTATATTTACTATGGTGTCAGACGACGTGATCACATACGATATGATCATGAAATTGTAATGATCATGTATGAACAATATATAGCACATCATGGGATTTTTGATCTTGCATTGCTTCAGGATTGTATCAAGGCGGTGAAAACAAATGAATAATTTATCAACATCAGTTTATGAAAATAAAGAAGTTTATGCTTTATCCAAACGTTTAAGTTTAGAAAAAAACAGGCATCGTTCCACAGCGATATCTATCAAAGATTATCAAAGAATTTTAAAAAGTATTTCCTTTATATGTGATCATGCGACAAGGCAGGGAACACTTGAAATACGCTATGCTTCTGGCTTGAAGGAAGTAGAGCGCTTAGTGAAAGAAACACGACAACAGGCAGACATATATTTAAAAAAACAGCGCCCATTGCCCAATGAACGATATCGCAGTATTCTGACTCAACAGCTTCCTGATTTTTTATCATCATATGATGAGCATTACCATGCGACATCTTGTAAAGAAGATTTCGATTATCCATTATTATATGGCTTGCCCTTGGAACATGCCATGTATCATAAACAGGGAATTGATCTTGTGGCATATTATTTATCAATGTTTTGTATGGAAGAGCGGATATTACATCTTTTTCATGAACAGCTGTCTGATTTTCTGACATCCTATGCTGTTTTTTATGGTGTGGAGATTGAAGAATTAGGTATTAATTTTTGTGAGCTGATCATTACGCAGGCATTCTTTTCTTTTAGCTTAAAATCTTTTAGCTTAAAACATCGCTATGAGCTTTTGATATCACACGAACAAAAACAACAGATCATACAAATAATAAAACAAGCAGAAGATCTTTTTAAGCTGTATCAGGCTTTCTTGTCCATCTTTGATACAGATATAAAACAATATCTATCAGGCTATGGGCAGATACTTATAAACAAAATCACATGGGCACTTAAAGAAGATACGCTCGATCAATTGATTGTTCATGAAATGTGTAGAAATGAAATCGAAGTGAATATTCATGCTTTCAATGAACCAGAGCACTTCTTTACGTTGTTGAAGCATTTAGAAGGATGTGATACACAGAAACGGATAGAAGCTGTTTTACATTCTGAAATAGGATTCTATGATTATATCGATTTGTTTGATATGCAGATTTTGTCGAAAGATGAGTATTTTCTGTTGTTTCAAATGTTTGATTCCATGTCTTTGGCATATTTATTTTATATCCACTTTGAAGAAGCTTGCGTGTTTCATCAACGTATTGAATTGGATGATACATTATATCAAAAGGTTTCGATCATGCAGGATTGGGAGGAAGTATTCATACAGTATTTGATTACATGTGATCGAAAAATGGAAATAAAGAATTGTTTGATATCCTTGCAAGATGGGGCTGTGCGTAAATAAAAAGCACTATTCGTGCTTTTCATAGTAATGAATCAAAGCCTGTGTACCAGCATTTTCTTCTCCTTTTTTCGCCAGTTCTTCATACATATGGCAAACCGTATCCAGCATATCCAAATGTTGTTTACCCATTTCTTCCTGTACGATATGCATATCTTTAATAAAATGCTTGATATAAAAACCAGGCGCAAAATCGTTCTTTAACACACGTGGTGCTGTATTGTTGATTTGCCAGCTGCCAGCCGCACCACCTGCGATTGCTTGAAGCATGGCTTCTACATTCAAATGATTTTCTTTCGCATATACAATGGCTTCACTCATTGCCGCTACAGCACCTGCCACTGCAATCTGATTACATGCTTTGGTATGCTGTCCACTTCCGGCTTCTCCCATATATAGCGGTGTTCCCATAAGTGATAAGATAGCTTTACATTGATCAAATGTTTCCGGATCGCCTCCACACATAATAGATAATGTACCAGCTTTTGCGCCACTATCTCCACCTGATACAGGGGCATCCATCATTTGATAAGCAAGCGCTTTGGCCTTTATTGATAACGCTTGCGCTAATTTTGGAGATGATGTAGTCATATCAATCAGAATGGCATGTTTTTTCGCATGAGCAAAAATACCATCTTTTGATGTATAGACTTCTTCTACATCCTTTGGATATCCTACCATTGTGAACACCATGTCACAATCCTTCACACAATCTTTTATTGTTTGATGTACTGCTACACCACAGGATACTAATTTTTCGACTTTTTCATAGCTTCGATTATAGGCATGTACCTCATGCTCTGCCTTTACAAGATGCATTAACATGGCACTGCCCATGACACCTGTTCCTATCCATGCAATCTTCATTATAAATTCCTCCTTCTTTTGTTTATATTATACAGAAAGATAAAGGAAAATACAAAAGATCAGACAAGATAAAAGACTTTGTAGGATACGATAAATAAGAAAGGTACGATATTTTGTTTTACAATTATCACACATAGAATATATCTGCATATGCACACAGAATCCACCAAAACCTAACAATGCACTGGTACACAATAATTTGCATATCGTAGACAAGGATGTTGCCTGTATCAGAAAGACACCACTGGAAAATTCAGCACAGATACGAAGTGGCAGAGAAACAAGTTGAGGCAAAAAGGAAAAAACAATACCTGTGACACTCATAAATATCATCAAATACCCGCCAATCATAAATAAAGAAGTCCCACTTTCTAATAAGGATGCACTAAAATCCTGCATGAAGCTGTTGGTGCTTTGATGCTTTATATGATGGGTATGAATACTTTTTGATCTTGTGAGCCACAACATAAAAAAGCCATAAAGAACAGAGGATACATATAAATAAAATCCAGTCTTTGCGTTATGATATAAACCAACACCACAGCTTAATATCACAAATCCAGGTGTAGGAAAACAACAGATGAGAAATAAACGCTGTGCACCCTGTAGATCTAATTCCTTTCGCCTGTAGGCTTCTTCGATAAATAAAGAACCATTAGGAAAGCCTAACAGCATACTGCTGATCACCAACGCAAAAGATGCCTGATCTAATCCAAACATGCGACATATCATATCTGGAACCAGGTGCTGTAACATCTGTTGTTTATATAATAAACGAATAAGTACCATAGTCACAAACATGCTTGGCACTAAGTTTTCAAACCAGAGTGTCAAAGATCGGGAACTGATTTTGATACAGGTACTGCCATAACATAAACATAATAATAAAGCTGTTAACAGGAAATAGCGCAGAATTTTTTTCACAACATCACCGTTTTTACCATATGCTGGAAAAGAAAGAAACATGAAGGTCTTTTCCTATTTTCAAAAATATGTTAAACTATGTACTCGATAAGAAAAAATGAGGTGTTGGATATGATATCATTACTCGCAAAAAAAATGATTAAAAACTATGAAGATATAAACAATGAACATGTACGTCGTGCATATGGAAATCTGACAAGTACCGTGGGCATCGTCAATAATATTATCCTGTTTGCGTTTAAGTTTATCGCAGGAACATTGGCACAAAGTGTTTCCATCACAGCGGATGCTGTTAATAACCTTTCGGATGCTGGTAGTTCTATTATCTCACTTATCAGTTTTAAGCTGTCTAGTAAACCCGCAGATGAAAAGCATCCTTTTGGTCATGCCCGATATGAATGTATTGCCTCAATGGTTGTTGCTGCTCTTATTTTGATATTAGGTTTAGAATTGATTAAATCCAGTATTACCAAAATCATTTCTCCAGATGCCATTGAATTCAGCTGGTTATCTATTGTGATTTTAGCTTTTTCTATCAGTGTGAAACTTTGGATGTATACTTACAACAAACATTATGGCAAGCTGTTAAAATCCAGTATCATGGAGGCAACTGCTGCCGACAGTATATCTGATGTTATGGCTACTGGTGCTGTTTTATTGTCTACGATTATTTCACCGTTGATCCATTTTAATCTGGATGGATATATGGGGGTTATTGTGGCATGCTTTATCATTATCGCAGGCTTTGGCATTATCAAATCTGCATTAGATGAATTGTTGGGGAAGGCTCCAGATGAAGAACTGGTAAAAAATATTCAAAAGAAAGTAGAAGCGTATCCGGGTGCTATTGGTATGCATGATCTGGTCATTCATGATTATGGAAGCCATTCAACATTTGCTAGTATGCATGTGGAAGTAGATCATAAAGTGGATGTATTAAAAAGTCATGATATGATTGATAATATGGAAAAAGATATCAAAGAATCTTTGGGTATAGAAATGGTGATTCATATGGATCCGATTGTCATAGATGATCCTTTAACAAATGAATTGCGTGAATTTGTCAAGGAAACCGTACACAGCGTTGATGAACGTTTGTCCATGCATGATTTTCGTATGGTACCAGGGGTAACACACAGCAATCTGATTTTTGATGTTGTGGTGCCATTTCAAATCAAATTAAGCAATACAGATATCTTAAAAGCGATTGAAGAAAAGGTAAAGGCGAGCTATCCAACCTATTTTGTGGTTGTGACATTTGATCGTGCATATACAAGTGATAAAATAAGTGATTAGAGCTGAAGAAAATATTCGGCTCTTTTTATAGATATCGTCATAAAAGGCTTCCTCCTGCTTGAACAGATAATAAAAGAGGTTCTTCAAATGGTTGATAAAATACAATCATTGAAGTAACCTCTTTTTTATACCCTGTTTTGTCAAAAATTAATCTAATTCAAAATCATCATAAGGGAACATAGGACGTAAGATACGTTTAAATTCAAGCTTTTCACTACGCTGGTAGGCAGGACCTTGCGTCAAAGACATGATACATAACTTGCCATATTTCTTGAAATCATCAGAAATATACCCTTGTTTTGGAATGATGACATCATAATCATCGATATTTAAATGACTACATGGATACTGGTCTAAATCCGTATACTGGATAGCATCATATTCAACGATGACACTCACTGGGGCATCATCAAATTTCACAGTGATGGCAGTTCCAATATCTTTGCGATCTTCATATAATTTATGTGCGATACCTTTGGCAACGATGGTACCATGAACTTCTACACTCTTACATAATTCATCTAGATTGGCACCTAATGTAAAGTCCACATGTGTACCGACTTCTTTATCGTATAGATAAGCGTAAGCATTTTTATCTACGATACCACTGAATAAAAACTGTTTTCCATGAGTATCTTTTAAATTCAATACCTGATGTAAGATATAGGTATTGAATCCATCAGCGCCAGAACCAACATTATCACCAGAATCTGTCACAAAGACAGGAGAACCATCAAATTCTACCGCTTGTTTTATGGCATCCTCTGGTTCAGCGACATTACCATGGAAGTGGAATTCATGACGTTTTGAGAATGCATATTTACATAATTTATCTGCCATTTCCTGTGCATAAGCCTGATCCTTTTCACTGTTAGGCACAACAACAGCACTACATCCTAATTTATCTCCATCATGACGTAAATATCCAATATGGAAAGAAGCACTCATGATACGAGCATCTTTTTCAAGTTCATCACAGAAATGATTGATGGATACCATTGGTTCATCGCTGGAAACACTCTTTTCTCCGCCAATGATAATAGGAACTTTCACATATGCCGGTTTGATATGACGACGATGCTTTAATAAATCCACAAACATCTTCGCAACGATCCGATAGGTTTCTACTGTATCTGTATGTGGTGATTCACGATAACAACGTAAAATATTAACATGATCGACCAGCTCCTGTGAAAGATTTCCATGAGGGTCCATCACAAGTGCAATGGGAAGATATGGTCCGGTAATCTTACGGATTTCACGTAAGAATGCATGCTCCGCAGAACCACCTTCTAAATCAATAACCTTGCTGGCACCATGTAAGAATAAAAAGATACCATCAATTTCATGTAAATGTTCTTTCACATCATGTATTAATCTGGCTAGGATAAAATCAAAAGCATCCTTTGTGACTGGGCCATGAGGATGTCCAATTGCCGCAATACTTGGAATCATTTCTATACCAGCCCCTTCAAAGATATCTCTGGTATACATGGAATCAACACAATCTTCCCCGAATTTAAAAACAAATTTGTCAAATGACATCAATGAACGGGAATGTTCATTGGATTCTGAGCTGAAACGCGCTACTAAAACCTTCATAAACTACCTCCTCGATTTTTCTTATCTTCATTATAGGATAAACCAAAAGGGGAATTGAGAAAAAACTATCCTAGCCATTAGGAAGAAAAAAACATCGACGTTAATCGATGTCTTTACGGATAATATAGCTTAAATGTCTGCCACAGTGATGATCTCTTCGATAACTGAACAAAGCATCATTTGGTGAAAATGTATCAGATTTATTGATGGTAATGTTTTCCATTGGTACTCCGGCATCAAGCAGCATCTGTTTATTTAATCCACGATTGTTCACCAGGGCTTTCTCATCTGATAAATATGTGATATAACCGGATGTATCAAAACTCATAGATAAAATTTGATCAATAACATCACGACCTACTTCAAAGCTTCGATAAGCGATGGCCGGCCCAATATAGGCAATCACATGCGATGGGTCCACATGCTCCTGTGTGATCAGATGCTCCATGGTTTTACGTGTGATTTCTTTTACCGTACCCTGCCAGCCGCTATGAATGGCTGCTATGATATTTTGAATGGGATCATATAACAAAACAGGAACACAATCCGCATGAAATACACCAAGTAAAACATTGCTTTCTCTTGTATATAAAGCATCACAATCATCAATGGCGCTTGCCTGTTCATAAGCACCCTTGCCTAAATCATCAAGGGTTACACAATGAATATGATCACTGTGTGTCTGTTTTGCGAATACACAATGCTGCAAATCTGTGCCTAAAGCATCACACAGATGTTTTCGATTTTCTATGACATGATCTAAGTTTCCACCAACATGCAACGCCATATTATTATTTTCCAAAGCTTCAAGATCACGTAATGTGGTCCCAGCCAGAATATGAATGTCACCATTCCAGTCTATTTTTTTCATAAATTACCTTCCTTTTTCTTTATCATATTATACTATGTCAAACGATGAATATTTGATATCTATAGTATATGAAATTTTGTGCGGTTATGCAAACCATATACATTATAAAGGATAAAGGCAAGGCGTTTGTTAAGGTTTTGATAATTTTTAAGAGTGATATAGTACAAAATACAGGATAGAACAGGCTTTTTTTCAAACAACAGGAAAATTTATTGGCAATTTAGCACTAAAGTGTTGACAGTGCTAAAATATTGTCATATACTATTAGCAGACATAGAAGTGGAGTGCTAGAAAGGAGTGGACCAGAGATGACAGAAAGACAGATTGCAATATTTAAAGCAATTGTAGATGAGTTCACAAGAACAGCAGAGCCAGTTGGTTCTAAGCGTCTGTTAGATCTTTTGGATTTCACTTGTTCAAGCGCTACTATTCGAAACGAAATGGCTGCCTTAGAGGAAATGGGCCTTTTGGAAAAGACACATACTTCCAGTGGACGAATCCCAAGCAGTAAAGGGTATCGTTTCTATGTTGAACATCTGATGGAGAAACAGCTTGATGAAGGTGTCAAACATTCCCTGCAGGCTGTGTTCTCTGAACGCCATTATTCCATGGATGAAATCGTTAAGAAAAGCTGTGATATTTTATCACAGATGACATCGTTAACATCGGTGGTATTAGGACCGGACAGCAAGTATCAGACTTTACAGCATATCCAGCTAGTTCCCTTAAACGAACGTAGTGCTGTGGCTATCTTTATTACAGATCATGGACATACAGAGAATAAAACTTTCCATTTTGGAGAAGATGTCAGTGTCAAGGATATCAAGACATGCTGTGATTTGTTGAATGATAAGTTAAGTGGTACGCCAATTGGTGAAGTTGTGAATAAGATGAAGGAAATCCAACCGCTGTTAGCAAGTCATGTTGCACGACATGAAGTGCTATTTGAAGCATTCGTAAATGCCTTTATGAAATTTGCGAGTGATAACGTATATTGCAGTGGTCAATCCAACATGTTGTATCAACCGGAATTTGCGGATATCGAAAAGCTGAAAGAACTGATGAAAATGTTAGAGGACAGCTCACTATTTCGTCAGATTGCCAATCATGATGGAAATGTCGCTATCCAGATTGGTGGAGATAATGACCTGATTCAGATTGATGATGTTGCAGTTGTCAGCAGTAAGTTCAAGCTGAACAATGAAGAACAGGGTGAGTTGATGATTGTCGGTCCAACACGTATGCAATATAACCGAGTTGTTGCTTTAATGGAATATATGAGCAAAGTGATCGAAGACTTGTATCGGGAAGAAAATCAATAGGAGGTCAACATGCAGGAAGAAAATGTAAAAGAAAAAGAAACGACCGCAGAAGAAACGTGTGAAGAAGTAAAAGAAGACGTGAAAGAAACGGTCAGTGAAGAAACTACTCCTGAAGAAAAACAGGAAGAAACAGAAAACAAAAAAGAAGACAAAAAAGGCGCAAAATTCGGCAAGAAAAAGCGCATTGAGGAATTAGAAGAAGAGAATGCAAAACTGAAGGAAGAACTTGCGGCAAGTAAGAATGCTTACTTTAAAGCATATGCAGATGCTGAAAACTTAAAGAAACGTCTGCAAAGTGAAGCTGACAACGTTCGTAAATACCGTATTCAGGGATTTGCCACAGAAGTGCTACCGGTTATTGATAACTTAGAGCGTGCACTGGATGTCAAGGTAGATGATCCTAACGTAAAAAATTACGCAAAAGGATTTGAAATGATTTACCAGCAGCTGGTGCATATTCTGGAAATGGAAGGCGTAAAGGAAATTGAGGCAAAAGATAAGCCATTTGATCCAAACTTCCATCAGGCATTGATGCAGGAAGCCAAAGAAGGCGTAGAA
The DNA here is from genome assembly GCA_014337235.1 of [Eubacterium] hominis. GTDB lineage: Bacteria > Bacillota_I > Bacilli_A > Erysipelotrichales > Erysipelotrichaceae > Hoskinsella > Hoskinsella hominis. Next base: position 2,864,269 of record CP060636.1, read on the forward strand.
CCTGGTATGGTTATCGAAGTTTTACAAAAAGGATATATGTTAAAAGACCGTGTATTGCGTGCAACGCTTGTTAAAGTAAGCGAATAAAAGGAGGAAACGATTATGAGTAAGATTATTGGTATTGACTTAGGTACAACAAACAGCTGTGTTGCTGTCATGGATGGTGGGGACTGCAAGGTTATTACAAACCCAGAAGGTAACCGTACAACTCCATCAGTCGTAGCATACAAAAACGGAGAACGTATCGTTGGTGATGCTGCAAAACGTCAGGTAGTAACAAACAAAAACACAGTAAGTTCTATTAAACGTTTAATGGGTACAAATGAAAAAGTAGAATTAGAAGGCAAACAATATACACCACAGGAAGTAAGTGCAATGATCCTTCAATATTTGAAAGGATATGCAGAAGATTACTTAGGTGAAAAAGTTGAAAAGGCTGTTATTACAGTTCCTGCATATTTCAACGATGCACAGCGTCAGGCAACAAAAGATGCTGGTAAAATTGCTGGTTTGGAAGTAGAACGTATTATCAACGAACCAACTGCAGCAGCGCTTGCTTATGGTATTGATAAGACAGACAGCGAACAAAAAGTATTGGTTTATGACTTAGGTGGTGGAACATTTGATGTTTCTATCCTGGAACTTGCAGATGGAACATTTGAAGTATTATCTACAAATGGTGATACTCACTTAGGTGGAGATGACTTCGATAACGTTGTTGTTGACTGGATGGTAGATACATTCAAAAAAGAAAACGGCGTAGACTTAAGAAAAGATACAATGGCTATGCAGCGTTTAAAAGAAGCTGGTGAAAAAGCTAAGAAAGATTTATCAGGTATGGTACAGACACAGATTTCCTTACCATTTATCTCTGCTGGAGCTGATGGACCACTTCACTTTGAAGCAACATTAACACGTGCAAAATTTGATGAAATGACAAAACACTTAGTAGAACGTACAATGGAACCAGTACGTAACGCATTACGTGATGCTGGTTTAACAAAGAACGATATTCACCAGGTATTGTTAGTAGGTGGATCTACTCGTATCCCTGCTGTACAGGAAGCTGTTAAGAATGCATTAGGTAAAGAACCAAACCGTTCTGTAAACCCTGATGAAGTAGTTGCTATGGGTGCAGCAATCCAGGGTGGTGTTATCGCTGGTGATGTAAAAGATGTATTATTGTTAGACGTTACACCATTAAGCTTAGGTATTGAAACAATGGGTGGCGTGATGACTGTATTAATTCCACGTAACACAACAATCCCTACAAGTAAATCACAGATTTTCTCAACTGCTGCTGATAACCAGCCTGCTGTAGATATCCGTGTATTACAGGGTGAAAGACCAATGGCAAACGACAATAAAGAGTTAGGTATGTTTAAATTAGACGGTATCGCTCCTGCACGTCGTGGTGTGCCTCAGATTGAAGTTACATTTGATATTGACGTTAATGGTATCGTACACGTATCTGCAAAAGATAAAGGAACAGGTAAAGAACAGTCTATCACAATTCAGAATACAAGTGGTTTAAGTGATGAAGAAATCGATCGTATGGTTCGTGAAGCTGAAGAACACAAAGCTGAAGATGAAAAACGTAAAGAAGAAATCGATTTACGTAACCGTGCTGAAGGATTTATCGCTCAGATCGACTCTATGTTAGCAGACAATGGTGATAAGATTGATGCTAACCAGAAAGAAGAAACTCAGAAACTGCGTGATGATTTACAGAAATCATTAGATGAAAACGATATGGAAGCTGTTAAGACAAAACTGGAAGCTTTGGAAAAAGCAGCTCAGGCAGCTAGTGCCCAGATGTATCAGCAGCAGCAAAATACTGGTAATCCAGGTGGAGATGCTGGAAACAACAACGATGACAATGTCGTAGACGCAGAATTTGAAGAAAAGAAATAAAACGACGAAACGACTACAAATCCTAGTGCTTGCGCTAGGTTTTGTATGTTGTGGTCTACTTGCGTTTTATGTGTATACATCGCATAAAACCATAGATATTACAGAATTCTATCATCCATATGTTCAAGTAAACAAGGAAGCGGCATTGTATCAACTGAACAAGGATGAATATGAAGAATTTGCGAAAGTTTATCCTAATGTAACCATGCAACTGGAGAATAAGGATAAACAGGATATGCATACCGCATATTTTAAATTAAAAAATCAGGATGTTTATGTAAAAGCAGAAGATGTAAAAGAAGCAGCTGCACTTACTAAACAAAAAATGACCAGCAGGTATCTTCCTTTTAATGAAACAATCACTACAAATGATTCCTATACTTTAAAAGATGGTGATGGGAATGCACTTGTGACAATGAATCAAAAAGACAGTTATCCAATTTATATGAAAAATAAAAAAACGATTGGTGTAATGGTCAATGATCAGTTATACTTTATTGATCAAAAGGATATCAAGGAAACAAAACAAGCAGATAATACAAAGGAAGAAGCCGCAAAAGATGTTCCCGTATTTATGTATCATTATTTCTATTCCAAAGCGAATGGAGAAAAGGCAGAAAATGGGAACTGGCTGGAAGTGAATGATTTTGAAGATCAGTTAAAATATTTAAAGGAAAAAGGATATCAAACTGTTTATATGCAGGATTTAGAGTATTTCATGGATGGTAAAATCCGTTTACCGAAGAAAAGTGTATCCTTAACAGTAGATGATGGAACAAAAAGCATTTATCAATATGCTTATCCATTGTTGAAAAAATATGATATGAAAGCAACCCTGTTTCTGATTATGAATAAATTCAAAGATGACACATTGCCTGATACCTTTCAAGAAATGAAGGAAAATGGTATGGAATTACAATCACACTCCTATGCGATGCATACTGGTGGATGTGATGGTGGACATGGTGGAGCACTTCGCTGTGTTGATCTGGATACGGGTATTAAGGATACGAAAAAGTCTTTTTCCATTATAGGCGGAGGCTTTGTATATTGTTATCCTTATGGTGATGTGACAGAAAGTGCGTTAGAAATTATGAAAGATAGCGGCGTACGTATGGCTTTTACAACAAATTATGGTAAAATAGAACCCGGTATGGATAAGCTGCAGTTGCCAAGAGTCCGTATTTTTGGGGAATCAGGGCTATCGCAGTTTATATACAGTCTTGATGAGTAGGAAGGTGATCCGATATGAGTGATAAGAGAGATTATTATGAAGTCCTTGGTATTCAAAAAGGGGCAAGCGACGATGAAATAAAACGTGCATATCGTAAGATGGCAAAAAAATATCACCCGGATGTCAACAAGGAACCGGGTGCTGAAGAAAAGTTTAAGGAAGTAAATGAAGCATATGAAGTGCTGAGTGATCCTCAGAAAAAAGCAACTTATGACCAGTTTGGATTTGCGGGCATGGATGGTGCCGGTGGATTTGGCGGAGGTGCTGGTGGCTTTGATGGATTTGGTGACTTCTCTGATATCTTCGGTTCTTTCTTCGGTGGAGGTTTTGGAGGCGGTGGAAGCCGTCGTCAAAGCAATGGTCCACGTAAGGGCGATGATCGTTTCATGCAGATGAGAATCGACTTTATGGACGCCATTTTTGGTAAAGAAGAAGAAATTAGTATTGATGTAGATGAATTATGTAATGAATGTAATGGTACAGGCGCACGTAGTAAGTCCGATATCAAGGGATGTAGTCGATGCGGTGGTACAGGACATGTCACAACACAACAGCGTACACCATTTGGCGTATTCCAGAGCCAAAGCGTATGTCCGGATTGTAATGGTACAGGTAAGACCATTGTTAATAAATGTCCAAAATGTCATGGTAAAGGTTATGAGCACAAACGTGTGAAACTAAATATCAAGATTCCTGCAGGTATTCAATCAGGTCAGCAGGTTCGTGTGCCAAATAAAGGTGAACGTGGTGTGAATGGAGGGCCAAATGGAGATTTGTATATCGAAATTCTGGTAAGCCGTCACAAACAGTTTACACGTGATGGCAATGATATTCGTATCACCATTCCAATTAGTGCGATTGATGCAACACTTGGCTGTAAGGTGGATGTGCCAACCGTTTATGGTGATGTGGAATTAACCATTCCAGCAGGTACGCAATATGGTCAGCAGTTCCGTTTAAAAGGCAAAGGTGTGAAATCACCACGTGGTGGTCAAGGTGATCAGTATGTGGAAGTGAAGGTAGAAATTCCTACAAAGATTAGCCGTGATGAGCGCGAACTGTATGAAAAGATCAAGAATAAGAAGGAACATGAGAGTCCTTTTGAAAAGTTTAAGAATGCGTTTAAATAAGTAAGATGAGAACCCAGAGTATGGGTTCTTTTTATATTGTATATTATTTTAGGATAAAATAAAGATATAATGGAACTAGGAATCGTTTCGAGTTTATTATTTAATTTAAAATTGAAGAATTATAAAAATAAAGTGTATTGCTTAGTTAATCGTTAGATATAAAAAATTTGGTTCTTCATTTTTTGAAAATCAATTAAGTGATATATTGAAAATACGAGTAGTAGAAGTTATATTGTCATTATACATATGTCTGAATACGGAAAAAAAAGCTATCAATCAGGATATAATAAAAACGTTCGATATGCTACGTTTGATGAGAAGAAACTTGGATATGGTTTGGATTTTAGTAGAATGAGTGGTCAAGAGAATAGATGGAGAAATAATGAGCAGACACAAATGAAAGCTTCATGGAGAAAAGGCTATGAAAAAATCATAGAGTATTGTATTAAAAAAAAGATAGATTGATATAATAAAATCTTAATTATTATAGAAGTAAGATTTTTTATTTGAGAAAGGAAATTTATGTTAATACTATTTATGGCATAGTCATAAATAACTTATATTCCCCTTAGAGTATAGATTAATATCTTAAATGTTAATGAGATTAAGCCGATATTTTGATTAGAATACTTATTATCTATTGCATGTTATTCTAATTAATATCTAATAAAAATATAATTATGTTATTATATCTCAAGTTTTACACTTCAAATAGTGTAAAACATCAAATCCCCTTTATTTAAGAGGTTTTCAACGCTTTAATTCTATATAATGCGTTGTATATGAATATTATTTTGTTAATTTTTTTATCATTTTTGCCAGCTCCTTTGGCTGATAGTCCTTTCAATCTAATAGAAGCAGTATTTCTTTCTCTAACGCATTTAATGTCTTACTGTCTTGATAGACTACCATATAATATAGATCATGTACATTCATATTTTTTTTATGTTTCTATCAACTTATCTGTTGTGACATGTGTATTTTGATCATTTAACCTGCGTTCTATCTGACGACAAATCAATAATGCAGTATAACAGATCAAAAAATGAGCTTTGATCCTTTCTAGCTTTCTATGAGGGTGTGTATCGAAATTGGTTTTCATTACATGAAAACAGTATTCTATCTTAAATTTCTTAAGTAACTCACTAGTGGTTTACACTACTTCTGCTGTTTATACTACTTGCATTATGCATTATATGGAATATTGATTTAGCTCACATTTAGGACTATAATGTATATTAGAGTCAGAACATGGGATTATTGTGTTTAGATAGCGGAGGCGAAAATTGAATATATAAGTCAAACAGCAAAAAATGGAGAGTATCACGAAGACGAATTCAAGTATTGTGCTTTGATAAAAGAAATTGAGGAGCAGAGAGAATTGGTTTTTGCTTGGTCAATACCAAGTGATCCTGCAAAACCAGTTGACACAAGGATAAGAATTGGAAAAATATAAAGAAATCAAAAAATGGTAAGTTAAATGGTGAAAGCTAAATGGGAGTTAGAAGAAGCAGTTAATGCTTATATAAAATCGGGTAAGACAGTGAATATTGAAACATTATTCTAGAAAAATTATCCAGCTGTTTAAATAAAATAGCAAAAAAAGAATGATTGTAGACGATAAGTTCAGAAATATCAATGGACTTTTTATGTAGATTAAGTGCATTCATCATATTACAACCAACGGTAAAAAAAGATTATCAAATATTGGTTATTTTTTTCTGCGGCTTACGATCTATCTGAAAATAACCCTAAGGAGTTTTATTCAATTGTGAACGTTTTTTATCAAAAGTATGCTGATTGAAAAAAAGATGTTATCAATATAGAAAAATAACACAGTCAACGTAAAAGGGAGAGCAAAATTATGGCAAAGATGATGGATATTAAAGATAAAACATATGCTGGTGAACAAAGGGTATACGAATGTATAGAATCAAATTTGCCTGATGAAGTAATCTGTTATTATAATCGTGAAATAAATGGTAGACAATTTGATTTTTGCTTGCTTATTGAGCATATGGGAATGCTTGTAATTGAAGTTAAAGGGTGGAGTTTTTCAAATATTATTAGAGTGATTAGTCCTGATATTATTGAAACTAATTTATACCAAGATCCAGTTGGTTCACCAAAAAAACAAGCTCGAAGTTATAAGTTTGAGTTAGTAAACATCTGTAATAATAAGTATTGTATAAATCCTTTGGTTATGGATATGGTGTGTTATCCATTCTTATCTGAATACGAATATAAGAAGTGTGGATTAAATATTGTTTCAGAACCTGAGTTCACATTGTTTGCTGAAGATATAGAAAATCCAATGAAATTTGCAAAGAAAATTGCATCTGTTTATCAAAAATCAAATCAAACAATATATGATAAAATGGTTGGGGATGTCTATATAACATGTAGAAAGCATTTTGAGGTTATTAAAGAACCCAATAATGATATGACTATTCCATATTCAGAATTGAGAGTATATCCAGACGGTATATCTATTTCTGATATTGGTAGTATAGTGACTGCATATTTTTCTGGAATTAAACAGTCAATCTTTGTTTCAAGAGAAGAAGAAGTAAAACAGATTGTCCAGAATATTTCTAATAAATTTGATGATGAAGGATTATATCTTAAAGGAAGAAATTTTATAATCAATTCAAATAAAAAAATGAAATAGTTATAAACAATGGAAATTCTAGTTTCTTTAATTTTGAAATTTTTACTATAAACGATTTAAAGAATATAGTATCTTCTAATTTCATTATTTATAACGGTTTAATTGACGCAGATAGAAAAAGAAATCTTCAATATATCACTGATAATTCAAATTTTAATTTGCAGCAATATATGATAGAACATGCTCCAATCGATAAAAATATAGTTGTAAAAGCTGGAGCAGGAACAGGCAAAACATTCTCAATGATTTCTCGAATATCGTTTATTTGTCATCAAGCTAGTAATGCTAACATTTTAGATGTCAAAAATGAAATTGCTATGCTGACATTTACTACAGAAGCAGCTACAAATATGAAAAGTAGGTTGAAGCAAGCATTTATGAATTATTTTGTTTTGACTCGTAATAAAAAATATTTGAATATGATCTCAGGAATAGAGAATATGAGAATATCTACTATACATAGCTTTTCAAATTTAGTCATTAAAGATACGTCATTATCTTTAGGAATTGGTGTTGACTTTTCTACAGTAAGTGGTAGTTACAATAAGCAAAAAATATTTGATCAATATTTCAACGAATATTTAAAAAAGAAAAATGAAGAAGAACCAATATTTTTCGGTAGTATTCCAGGCAGTATATATGATTTTAGAAAATTGTTGTTGCAATTTGCTGATATGTTATATAACAAGGGATACGATATAAAAGATGCAACTGAAGATGTATTTGGAAAACCTATTGTTGAAATGCCATACATGAAAGAAATTATACAGGAAGTTATAATTGAAACGGAAAAGACCTATTCTGATTTTTTATCTGAAAATAACTCGGTTAATCTATCGGAATATATGTTGTATTTGAACAAATGTGTAAATGATGAATCGTTTAATAAAAATTTATATCAGTACAAATATATTTTTATTGATGAATTTCAAGATGTTGATGATTCGCAAATAGAAGCTTTTTTGGCAATGCAAAGAAAATTGAACTTTAAATTCTTTATCGTTGGTGATTTAAAGCAAAGCATTTATCGCTTCAGGGGAGCTACCATGGATGCATTTAATAAAATGGGTTGTGATGGAAATGAATGGCAAGAGTATACTTTGAATATTAATTATCGTACGGATATGCGTTTGCTTGGAAAATTTTCAAAATTATTCAATTATATGGGAGAAAAGAAACTTATACCATATAACGAAAAGAAAGATAAGCTTATAGGAGCTATTAGTAATCAATTGATTTCAGTGAATGAATTGATTGAAGAATATACATATAGCAAAGAAGAAGAAATAGATATTATTTATAAAATGTTATTTGAAAAAATTAAACAGAGAAAAGTGGAAATTGAGCTGAATCCAAATTTTACCAAATTATCAGTATCTGAGAAAACAGTTGCAATTTTGGTTAGAACAAATTATCAAATATCAAAAATATTAAGGCAAGCAAAGAATCAAGACGATGTTTTTGTTGAAAGTGATTCTAATGGAGATTTATATCGAATTCAGCCAAGTATTGATTTGTGTAAGTTAACAGCTGCATTATCGAATCCGAGAAATCCAATTTATTTATTTGATTTATTACTTTCAAATAATATAAATATAAAATTTCCTGTAGAAAAACTAATTAACATGGAAGAAAATGAAAAACTAGATTATTTAATTAAATGTCTCAATGAATTTTATCAAAGTGTTTTAAATATGTGTTGGAACGAATTAGTTTTTGAAGTTCAAAGCAAACCTGTTTTAATGGTTTTAAGAAAGATATATGAAGCTTCAAAGCCATGGAAAACATATTCTTCTGATGAAACCAAGCAACAGTATTATAGAACTAATTATGATTTGATATTTGAGGACCTATCAAAAGAAGGAAAATATAGCTATTTAACTTTGGAGTCCATAAACGAGTCTTTACATATTTTAATTAACACTGGCTCAGAAAAAACATCAAGATCTGTTACTGATGATGGTGATTATGTTAGAATTGTATGTACTACAGTTCATAAATCTAAAGGATTGGAATATGACACTGTAATAATGCCTTTTACTACAGATTCTATTGATAAAATGCGTAGAAACGGATTGGATATTACTTATGTTGGAGGAAAAGTTGGATATTGTTTTAGTGTAAATGGCGAGGCAATAACCAATGAATATTTTTATACAAATGATGAAATTAAAGAAATAGAGATGGAAGAATCTCGAATATTATATGTTGCCTTAACAAGAGCTATCAATAAGTTTGTGTGGTTTAACAAAATTGATTCAAGTGGAAATACTTGGGGAAAACTATTGGAGGAAATATAGAATGGGACTGAAAATATATACATATTCAAATCCTTATGAAATAGATTGTGAATCATTTTGGAATGAAATAAAAGATTGTGCTCATTTTTGTGTCTCACAAACAATGGTTAATGGCATGAACCAAACGTATCCAAATTTGAAAAAAAGGCAGTCAACCGCCACAATAAAAAGTCTTGTAAATGCACTTTATGAAGATTGGGAAAGCATTAATACCAATATTCGTCAGATTATGGAGGTGGATAATGCAATTAGTGAATTGGATTCTCAAACCACTTGCCTTGAAAATGTTAAAAGATCTTTACTATTTAATACAAAATCGATCGTTTCATGCATTAGAATGTTTAAGGAATTAGAACTTGATTCAGGTTTAATGAATAAAAAAGACCTGAATATTGATCAGCAATATCTTGTGGAATTATATAAAATTATTGATAAAAAACAGAATTCTACTTTTTCTTTTGAAAGAGCTTCATCGCAAAATTTTGTGGAAAAAGCTATTGATGACGCAATACTATATCACAAAAAAAATGTTGATCTAAGTGCTATTAATAGGAATAGAATCGTTATTCATGGAATTCATCAATTTACACCAGCAATGTTAGTGGCTATAGAAGACATTAGTAAATATAAAGATGTAATCTTACTTTTCAATTATCAAAAACAATATTCTTCAGTATATGAAACATGGATGAATATATATTCTATTTTCGATTTACCTATTAATAATCAAAGTGTTAATCAATTTGTTCCAATGCCTTTATTAATTAACTCATATCAATCAAATGTATTAGCTGATTATATTGGGCACTTATCAAATGGAGAATTTATAGAGAAAAATAAAATTTTAAATAACTTAGAAATAATTGAATTTGATAACACAACTGAGTTTGCCAATTACGTTGCTATGCTTTTTGATAAAGCAAAAAAAACTAACAGACAAAATTCAAATGTCAATAATCCGTTAGAATTTATGGAAGAACAATTATATTCCGCTTCTGGAAAAGTGAATGATATTTTAAGAGCTTATTTCCCAGAACAATTTGGTGAAAGACATTTTTTAGATTATCCAATTGGGCATTTCTTTGTATCGACTACTAATATGTGGGATTACGAAACAAAGTCTGTTAGGATTGAAAATTTTTCAGATATAAAAGAGTGTTTGAATTCTGGAATTATTTGTGAAAGTAATTCAGGTCAGCTAGTAAGTACATTTAACATGGTAGAACCATATATAGAAAAGGAAAATACAATAGATGGCATAAATAAAAAAATAAATCAATTAATTAAAAATGCAAACAAAAAACATGAAGATAAAGATAAGGTTGGCTATTTTAATGTCAATTTTGATGCTTTACAAGAGTTAAAAAAGGCTTTAACAGAATTGGAACAAATTATTAATTCATTTTTTTATGATTTTGACAATGGTGGTGACAATTTTAGAAGATTCTATAAAAGAATTCGTGCCTTTATTATTTCTCGAATTGGAGATATTAATGAGTTAGATGAAGAAATGCATACTGTTATCGAAAGATTATTAACTAGATTAGAAGAGTCTGATTTACCAGAAAATGGAACATTCAACTCTTTAAAGCATACTATGAGCTATTATTTGAATCAAGATGAGAATATAGCAAGAGGAGCACATTGGATCGTTAGAAATTTTGATCAAATTGACGGTGATATACTCAGAAGTGCAACTCAAGATCCAGATAAAGTCTGTTACCATTTTTGCTGCTTGAGTGATAAAGATATATGTTCAGGAAGAGATGAGAGATTACCTTGGCCGTTAGATATTAAATTTTTTGAATATAGTTATAAGGCTCTAGATTTTAAGTATCAGTTATTTTTAAAATCAAAAATGGAATATCGTAATTTTAAAAGATATGCGTTGTTGTATGGATTAGAATTTAATAGGGTAGCTTGTAAACTTAGTTATGTTAAAAATGAAGAAAATAAAGATAATGATTTATTTTACATGTTTAAATTATTAGGGGTAAATATTAGAAAACATTCATCTTTTAATTCAAATAATTATTTAGGGCATATGCTTATTGAATCTAAAGGAGAAGATATTGAAGAAGCAGTGAAAATGATTTCAACTGAGGATAAAATGAAATTAAAATTATGCCCATATCGTTTTGCTTTAGAAAGTATTGAACAAGGAAAAACTATTTTTCGTGATAGATTTTTAATTCATTCTTATTTAAAAATACTAATTAGTAATAGCGTAAAGAAAAAACTTAATGGAAAACCATATAACGACGATATCATCAAAAAAGCTATTCAAGAGGAATATGAAGTAATTGAAGTTAGATTTCGTATTTCGGACGAATTAGAAAAAACACAGATTATATCATCTGTTTATAAAGAAATTTATAGTTATATTTCCTCAATGAAAAAATATAACAGGAATAAAAATGCATTTCCTATTATTTCAAGTCAAATGGATCGTGAAATGCATTTAAAAAGAGATTTTTTGAATATTTCTATAAAAGGATTATTAGATATTCCAAAAGACGAAGAAGTAAAACAAGCATTGATAGATAAAAAATTCTACTGTAAGCATGGGAAACATTGTTTGTATTGTGCAAGTAAAGATATTTGTCTAGAATACGGTGCTAATACAGGAGGTGAATAACTTTGATAAAATGTGGTATGTTTGTCAGATGTTCAATTGATGATGAAAAGTATTCTCGTGATTACGCTATCGGAAAAGTTAAATCAATTGATGAATTTTCTGAATTGCTTGAAATTCAGTTTTTTGATGTCACAGGTATTGGAGATTTCTACCCAAAACCAGAAAACAAGCAATATAGTTTACACAATGTATCTCATTGTAAAATTAGGATTGGTGCAATAGTAAAATATAAAAAAACTAAATATATAGTAAAAGCTTCTGTTATAAAAAAAGAAGATGGTTTGTATTACTACTATCTTCAATCTGAAACTGATAAGATAGAATGTTTACCTGAGACAGTATTAGAATGTTCGTATAATGATGGCTATGTAAAACCATTAGAACAATTGAAACAATATGAATTTCAAAACCCGATGTGGTTTTTTGGAAGAAGTATTGTAAGTAAAACTATGAACATCATCAATAATTCTTTATATGGTTTTGATGAAATTGCAGGGTGCAAAATCTTTTTGAAAACTCATCAGTTAAAGACTATTGTTAGGTGTCTTCAAGATGGAACTTGTAGAAATATGATTGCTGATGAAGTGGGTATGGGAAAAACTATTGAAGCTTTAGCAATTTTGAAAGTGTTTTTAAAGGATAATCATAATTCTAAGATCTTAATTCTCGTTCCAGATGCGTTGCTTGAACAATGGGAAATAGAGATGGCGTACAAATTTCATATTCTTACAGGTAAAGATGTTAATGACAATGTTATTGATTTAGTAGGAGTGAATAGTTTTTGTGAAAATGCATCACCATATAGTTCACTAAATTCTGAAGAATCATACGATTTTGTAATTGCTGATGAAGTACATAAATATTTACGTGATGATAAACGATATAGGTTATTATTACATCTTAGTAAACGTGCAAAAAATATACTGATGTTAAGTGCAACACCGGTGCAAAGGAGGAAAGATGAGTATAAAAAATTGCTGCAACTAATTCAGCCTAAAAAATATGAGCAGATGTCAAATGAAAAATTTGAAGAGTTACTAGAACTTCAAGGAGATGTTGTACGAAGAGTTCATGAAGTTTTGGAAGATTTAGATTCCTATTTAGAAGAGATAGAAGATACTTTTAATGAACATACAGAAGAAACTGAGGAAGCATTCAAGGATATTACGGATGGATTGAAAAAAATCTATAAATTAATTAACGATGAGATGTTTCAAAATTTATGCAGTAAAATCGATTATTCAAGTGATGATTTCGGGATCGAAGGAATTCAGTCTGCAATAGCTTATGTATGTGAAAATTATCAATTTGAAAGATCGATCATTCGAAATAGACGTGATGAAGATGAGGATTATAATTTAAGAGAATTAATAGAAATACCTTACGATATGCGAACTAATTTTAATAATACTGAATACAACATATATAAGGAATTAGCTTTTTGGATAGAGAGAAGTGATTTGGATTACGATACTTTTTTACAACATTATAAAAGTATTGTGTCTTCTTTCTTTAGTTCGGCTGCTGCATTTTACAACGAACTAAAAAATACTGTACTTAGTGTTCCAGAAGAATTACTACAATTGGCTGATAATTGGAAAAATGAAGAAGCAGAAAATCTGGAAAATATAAATACATATATGGAAGATCCAACTGGCTTTGAATCAAGAATAAATAATATTATAGATTTTATTGATCAAGAAGCAAGCGAACAAAAAGTCTTGGTTTTTACAAGCTTTGATGAGACATTCTCTTTGTTTAAAGAAGCATTTATAAATTATTTTGGAGAACAACATTGTACTTTTTTCTCCAGAAATATGGATTCAGATGAACGTGAACTAGGTGCATATAGATTTGAAACTGATGAAGATTATTGGATTTTATTATCTGATGAATCTGGAGGGGAAGGCAGAAACTTCCAAAATGCAGATATATTGGTTCATATTGATCTTCCATGGAGTGCGAATGATTTGGAACAACGAATTGGACGGTTGGATAGAATCGGGCGAGAACGAAATAAACCAGTTATTTCTGTTGCCTGTTATTCTCAAGAAACTCTGGAGGAAGATTTGTTTTCATTTTGGAATGATGGTATTGGTATTTTTACAAAATCACAAAGTGGTTTAGAAATAATTATGAATTCCATGGATGAAAAGATTATCAGAGCTTTGAGCAAAGACTTCAAATATGGTTTAGCAAATATTATTGAAGATGTAAACAAAGAATTGGAAGGTTTAAAAGAGGTAATAAAGAAAGAACGATATTTTGATGTAGCGGAGTATAAATATCAGGCTATAAATAGAATTATGGATAACACAAGGGAGTTATATGCTGCAAATGAAAAACAGTTATTTGGAGATTCAATGATGAAATGGTCTTCATTATCTGGATTTAGAGGACATGAATTAGAAAAATCAATGGTGAGATTTGATGCATCTTCCTTTTCACTTAATTCTGCTTATAACTCGTTGTTTGTTCCACCAGATATCAGACTAATGATTAGTGATAAGATAAATCAATTACAAAATAAGGTCCGAAGTATGAATGGAGACCGAGCTATTCATACAGATAACAATTATATTCAGGGAACATTTGACAGACAAATAGCACTTGATAATGACTACATTCATTTTTTTGCACCGGGTGATCCCATCTTCGATAGTATTGTAAATAATGCATTAAATTCTTATAAAGGTACATGCGCAGCATTTGCTTGTAAGGCGTATGCCGATTGGGAAGGTTTTATCTTTACATGGAATCTATCTCCAGATGAAATCAAAATTCTAAAAAAAGGGCTTTCGACTCATCTTATAGATAAATATAGAGGATTTATGCCTATTGAACAGTTCCAATGTGCAGTTTCTATTTCGGATAGTCATTCAGTTGCAGAAGCAGAAATCCTAAAGGTGTATAATTATCTGATGACGTCAGATAATGTCAACAGAAAAAAATTCCAACATCTTGGAAAAAGAGCAGGAATTAATTCTAATATGGACATTTTTGCTAGTGTTTATCCTCCTGAAAGATGGGAAGAATTAGTTGATGAAAACTATAAGAAAGCAATAAAAATGGTAAAGAAGAGGATTTCTGCAAAATTGAACAAACAATTAGGACTCTTAAAAATAGAATTATTAAAAAATAGTGGAGCAAAAAAAGCGACAACTAACTATTATTTACAAACAGGATTACCTGAGGACGATGGAATAAATGAGATGATTTTCAAATGCTTTTCTAATCCAAGATTGGTATTGGATTCCGCTTGTTATGTGAGGTTAATCAATGAAGGATAAAGAAATTCACGAATTCGTAGAAAATACTATAAAAAGCAACCATTTAACTAGTTTTGTTGATTCGAGCTGTTTTAATAATCCTAGAGAAGAATATGTATATAATTCAGCAAAGAGACTTTTAAAAACTTGGTTTAATTTACAAGAACCCCCCCTCTATAAAGTAGATTTTGAATGTTCTTTACGTAATTATTTATCGATAGTAAAAACAACAATAAACATTCCAAATTACGAGCCCTCATCAAAATTTGAAGAATTAGGGTTACATTATGATAGTGACTTGGGGAAAATATGGGCAAACTTAACTATTCCTTCGTTTTTTAATAGTACATTTGTGAAACAGCTATATATGCAAAACTATGTGGAAGAAGAACAAGATTTGATACATTCTTTACATACAAATGGATTCATTAGAAAAATAACAGGTTTTGAATATTTCAAAAGTAACGAACAAAAATTAGCAGTAATGGGTTCTTTAAGAGTCCCCAATGGTTATTCTTGTTTGGTTTCAATGACTACTGGAGGTGGAAAAAGCTTAATTACACAAACTATAGCGTATCAAAATGTGGGATTAACCATTGTAATAGTCCCTACTATTTCTTTAATGCTAGATCAATATAATAATGCTAGAGAAATTATTAAGTCAGAAGTCGATAATGAAATTTTTTATTATTACAGTAACGTTTCTTTAGAGAAGTTTTGTACTGCATTAAAGAATAAAACTGCTAGACTTTTGTTTGTGTCTCCGGAGAGCTTGATAAAAAATAAAGTTTTAAGAGAGAAAATCGAAGAGGCAAATTGTAATCATTATTTAAAAAATATTGTTATTGATGAAGCACATATAATAATTGAGTGGGGTTCCTCGTTTAGAATTGATTTTCAATGTTTGGATGCATTAAGAAAGAATTTTATTAATGTAAATAGTGAACTGAGAACATTTTTGCTTTCAGCTACATATAGTGATACAACAATAAGACAGTTGAAAATGTTTTATTCAACTATGGATAAATGGATTGAAATACGCTGTGAAAGGTTGCGACATGAAACAAGATTTGATGTCATAAAGTGTGATAACTATGGTGAAAAATTAAATAAAATTTATAGTGCGATAGATTATTTACCAAGACCTATGATTGTATATGTCAAGTCTCCGGATGATGCTGTAAATCTCAAAAAAAATTTGGAGAATCGTGGTTACAATAACGCGAAAACTTTTACAGGTATAACCAAGAACGAAGAAAGACTTCAGATAATCGAAGAATGGAAAAATGGGGATTTCGATTTGATGATTGCTACATGTGCATTCGGAGTCGGAGTTGATAAAAAAGATGTTAGAACTGTTTTACATACTTATATTCCTGAAAATCCAAATAAATATTATCAAGAAGCTGGAAGAGGTGGCAGAGATGGATTGCCTTGCTTAAGCACAATCATCTATACAAACCAAGATGTTGATTCTGCATTTAATTTTGTAAGTAAAGTAATTACTACTGAAAAATTAATAGGAAGATGGTTTAGCATGCTTTTAAGTAATAAAACACAACCCCTTCATAATTCACAATATTTAATAGATACTTATGTAAAGCCAAAATATAATTCTAACGAAGAATTTATTGATTCAATAAGTAGTCAGGATATAAACTGGAATGTATATGTAATTTTGTTTTTGAGACGTAATGGCTTTATAACGATTGATGATATACAGTATGTAAATCAAAAATATGTGTTTTATATTACGATTCTTGAACGTAAACTTTTAGCAAAAAATGATGAGACATTTTCTGTTATAGATAATGCTAGAAATAATGAGTGGAAGAACACTGAGCGCGAATTCACTTTAATGAGAAATAACTTGAAAAAAGTTGGAAAATGTTGTTGGTCCGATATGTTTACAAAGATATATAGAAAAACAGATGAATACTGTGCTGGCTGCAATGAACATATGGATGTTATTAACTTTGAAGATTCGAAAACATTAAAAGCTGATATTACAGGACCGTTATCTTCAATAAGTTTAGATATTAATAGTTATATGCTTGGTACCAAATGCATGTTGTTAGTCAGTAAGGCGTATGAATATGAAATTCTAAACATCATAGATTTGGGAATTAATACTTTTGTCTCGGATGAGTATATGTTAGAAAGGATAATAGAGTCTACAAAAAAATTAGAGAATAACTTTTCAACCTTGTTTACATGTAACTATAGAGAGTTTTTAGAATTGATTTCATTAAATAGATACTATATGTCAGGTGTTATTGGGATATATTTTCCAGTAGAAATATCTTTACAAAATAGATTGATAAATATAATTGAAAAATGTATTAATGATGAGAATATGAGGTTTATATTATTTGCTGCTGATGATCCATTTATTATAAATAAAAATAAAAGATTATCAGAATTATCTGTTATTCAGCACTATAAGCAATTGTAAAACGGATGGAGATGAAAAAATGTTTGATAACAATATTAAAACGGAACCAATACCTGAAAGGGTATTTGAATTGTGTAAGATGGTATCAAAATCGGAAGTAGACGATTCTGTTGTAAGAGAAAGAATGGAACCTAAAGGATTAAATCATAGCTCAACATCGTATTATCCAATTATTAGAGAAGTATGCATTCAAGAACTTAAATTGATAGAGAAAGAAAATGATAAATTAAGATTTATCGGCGATAAGAAGATATTGAAAAATTATGATACATTTCGAATGTATTGTAATTCAATTGTATTTTGTAACCAAGATACAAATTTTTATAAAATTGTAAAATGTTTCTTGGAATCCAATGCTACGTGGTTGAAATATAAAACTTTAACAGATGCAAATATAAGACGAGAAATTCAAGAAAAAGAAAATATATCATTGGTTAGTGAACAGATGATGCTTGGCAGTAGGTTTTGGGTCTCGTTTTTAGGATTTGGTTATATTCAAGAAGGAGTAGCGATGTTTTTTTTACCAAATATGCATGTGGCATTAAAAGACTTTTGCATAATGGCAAATCTAGAAAAAAATAAAGAGTATTCTATAAAGGAATTTGTTGAGAGAATATACAAATATGCATCGGTAGCTCTACAAAATGCAATAAATACGAAAGAATTTAATTTAGCGATGTCTAATGCATTGAGACAAATGCATGATGAAAAAGAAATAGTAATAAAAAAGAACCTTGATAGTAGAGAGAAATGGAGATTGTTTTGTGATAACACGCACGAGTTCACAGATGAAATCACCCATATCGTGTATAAAGGAGTGAAAAAATCATGAATAAAGAAGTTGTGTTAACAAGATTTAGAGATGTATTGAATGTCGATTCAATTAATGCTTCTCAAGCTGATTTTTTATCAACCCATGTACCATTTAGAAAAATTACTGTGACAAACGATTTATCTGGAACACCGATTTCAGAGCATATTTCTGAAGAGGAAGTATTTAATAACTACTTTGAAGATTCTTCTCAATATAATCAACATCAGCTGATTGTTGTGGATGGTTCAAGTGGATCAGGAAAATCTCATTTTATTCGTTGGATAGAAGCGAAACTATCTGCCGAAGAAACAAAAAATGATGTGGTTTTAATGATTCGTAGAAGTGATAATACATTAAAAGGTACTATTAAACAGTTTTTAAATATTGATGAAGTTAAAAATATTCGAAACAAAGATATCTATGAAAGATTAGTGAAAGCTAATCAAAATGTAAGTGAACAAAAATTTAAATTTGAAATTTATCATAAGTTTTTAGTTGAAATTGCAGATGATAATGAATCAATATTGTCTTCAAGTGATAGGAAAAATTTCAGAGAATTATTATCAAGTTCTGAATTTGAGGAAAGAATGCTTATGGCGGGGGGACCAATAGAGCGTATTTACAGCAAAATCGTTGATAGCAATACCGAATTAGGTGAAGATGTTCTTGCATTATTTGATGTTGAGGATTTCATACTAGACTATGATTTCAACATGAAATTGAAGAATAATGCGAGTAAGAGAGCTGTAAAGATGGCTAACAAACTATTGCCAGAAGATGATGGAAGTTTTCCTGATGAAGACTGTAATCCCAAAAAGTTAGTCGAATATATGAATTCAAAAGTTGAACCTGTCATTAAAGCGTGTGCAGGCTTAGAACCTGGAGATTTTCAACAAATTTTTAAAGAAATTAGGCAAGAATTATATTCTCAAGGAAAAAATCTTATACTTTTAATCGAGGATATAACTTCTTGCACAGGTATAAATAGAGATTTGCTTGATGCATTAATTGTAGAGCATACAGGGTCAAATAAAGTAGATAAAATGTGTCGATTAACCTCTGTTATAGGAACTACAACTGAATATTTCCGAGAATTCCGTTCAAATTACTTGGATCGAATAACAACAATGATAACAATTGAAGATGGGGCTATTGGAAATATTCAAGATGATCTAATTCAATTTGTAGCTAAGTATTTGAATGTGATGTCACTGAATACAGAAGAAATTACTAAATGGTATCAAGATGGTGCTATAGATAAAGAATATCCTGTACACGAGGAAACAGAAGTGAAAAACTGGGATTCATATACTTATCTTGGTAAAAAAATAAGTTTGTATCCATTCACAAAAAAAGCCATTATAAATCTATACAATGGAATAGATGTGCATAAAACTCCTAGATACATAATAAGAAAAATTATAGAGCCAGCAGTAGAAAGTATAATCCAAGATAAAAAATTATTTCCTAAATTTTTACTTTCTAAAAAACCAAATTTAAGCTTTGATGTTATTGATAGAGTTAAAAACACTGTTGTAAACATGCAATTAAATGAAGATGAAAAAGATATTTTTACAAAAAAAATATTTGCTATCTTAGGTTATTGGGGTGATGGTAATCTAGATACTAGCAGAGAAGGATATATTGGAGGAATTAGTACGGCGGTGTTTAAAGAATTTGATTTGACTACATTTGCAGAACGATTGCTGGGAACCTCTATGGATAATGTTATTTATGAAAGCGATAGTGTTGATGAAGCATCAGAACAGGCTGTTGAAATCCAAGTACCTCATCCTTCTTCAGAAATCTTAGAACCTATTAAAAAACCAATAGTAAATAAAGCTTTTGAAGATTTTACGAAAATTTTATCTGAGTGGCATTATGATAAAAAAAGTTTCACAAAAGCGTATCAAGTAAGGGATGAAATAAAAAAATTTATTTTCGCAAATATTTCATGGCAACAAGAAGGAGTCCCACTTGTATCTGTTCAAATGGTCGAAAAGTCAAGTTATGACTTAGTAGAAATAGAGCGACAAGATAAAAAAGTTGGAAAAGGACTCGTGTTATTAAAAGATGATGACGAAACATATCAACTGTTATTGGCAATAGGAAAAAGCCTTTATCTTGGAAAAAAAAGAGTTGGTAATATTGAATATGCCTCATGGGATTTTGAAGGTGCAACATCAAGCATAAGAGTTGTAACTAGTTGGCTAGAAAGAAACAAAAATAGATTTGTTGATGTAGTAAAAGCTTATAACGATACACAAAAATATCCAGACTATTTAAAATGTTCTATTATAGCAGAGGTTTATAGGGGACTGCTTAATGGAGATTACCGGATAAATAAGATAAGTGATTTAAAAACAGAATTTTTATTAAATGATGATATTTCTCGAGAAAAAGCATCATTAGAAGGGCATTCAAAAGAGTGGATCGATTTAGTGAATTTTATATACACATCAGATGTAGCTTTAAAAAATATTGATACAACACATAGATATTTTAATCTGATTCAAGGTAATGAAAAAAATGCCAAAAGGAAAATAATTAATTATAATTCTTTGGACAATGTGTTCAGAAGTTTGAAAAATGAGGGATTTGATATTGTAATTGATGAAATTGATTCGGATGTAATAAATGGGAGAAATGAATCCATAGATTATTTGAAAAAGATATTATCAAAAGTAGTGAAGGCAGTTTCCAAAGAGGTAGAAGAAGGAAAAGAATTGTACAGAAGGACATTGGATTATTTTGGTTTCACAGATGGTACCGAAATAGAGACTGAAGATATAAAAGACTTGCTGAATGAAGTAATACAGTTTTATAGAGATACGGAAACTTACGGGGTAAATATATCTTTAAGAACAAATGATGCAATTTCATTAAAAAACAAGAGTGCTGAAATTACGAAATCATTAGTGAACATCAATGTTGATACAAATGGAATGAGTGTAATGGAAAAGATTATATTATATTCTTCTAATCCTATGAAAATCGTAAAAGAGTTTCTTAACTTTTTGGAATTGGTAGACAAAGATAATGCTTCTGTTTATTCAGAAATGAATTTAGTTAAAGAAAATTTGACTAGAAGTGGTGTTTGGACGGATGATGTTGATCCTAGATTTGAACAAAATAAAACTGAATTTGAGAGATTTATGAAGTTGATGGAGGGTTAATATGTTACAAGAGAAATTGAATACAAGTCGTGTATTGATGGCTGAAGTATCGCAAAACAGAAAGAAAGATAATGAATATCAAAATGTTGTAAGAAGAAATAATACATTTTTTGATGCTTATGCAAAGTATTTTATACCAATCATTAAAGGCTATGTAATTTGCCACAGATATAAACATGCAAATTTTTCTGAGAAAACGGAAAGCGAGTTAGAAAAACTAATTGAGTATTCAAAAAATACTTTTGAAAAAAAGGTAGTGATTAAACCGGAACAATTTCGTGATCGAGTAAAAAAGTTGCAAGAACGGATAGAAATGGAGTGGAAAACGCAGACTGATATGTATCTAGCAGGAATAAAAGAAGAACTAGGGATTTTGAAATTAGTAAGTAATGAAAAACAGGAAATAAATCGGATTTTGCAATACATGAATAGCTTCTCGTCATGGCCAACAGATGAGAGCAATTCTGAAGTGTTTAATGATGTAAAGTTAAAGGCTAAAGAAATTTTGTCACAAATGGAATTCGATACAGAGATTGTAGATTTTCTAAGAAAAGTTAAAGACAGAAGTGCTTCATTATTAGATTTAACTGATCCGATTATTGCTTGGATTAGAAAAGAAAATTTATCTTCTAATATAATGTTAAGTATTAAGAATTAATTGACATTTTTGATAAAAACAAATACACTTAAGTAGTGGTAAAAAACTACTTAAGTGTATTTTAGCTTGGGGAGGGAAAAAGAATTATTGTTAAAAATTTCCAGTTATTAAAGGTATTCAAGCAAATAGAGAATATTATATTGTAATGATTCCTTTGAAAATGCTTAAAGGCTTTTTTCCTGATGATAATGAATATTGTTATGCCAGAATATCGTGCTCAATGATGGACAGCATAGAAAAGCTACCATAGAGCGAGCTTTTCTAGAAAAAACAAAATTAGACAATGAAATTATTTCTATAGTATTTTATAAAGATCTCAAATTAAGAAATAGTCAATAAATCTTTACAGATCTAAATAAACATGCTGTTAAGAATTCAAATTCTATTGCAGAATTATATGATTCTCGAGATGAATTAGCTGTTATAACTAGAAAAATAGTACAAAGTGTTTCTTTTTTTATCGAGTATGTTGAGAATGAAAAAGATATACTGGATAATTCTCCTTTTCTTTCTTTACTTTAAACACTATATATACAGCTAATAAGAGGATTTTATCAAAATGTAAATATGCTAAAACATTTAGATATTTTTATATTAAATATTGGATAAATGTTTCGAATAACATCATTCCATGGCTAGAGTTGCAAAACAATGATATTAGTAAAAAGGAATTAAGAGAAAGTGTATAGTTCTTCAAACAGTAATTATATAAGCATTTGGCAAATTAGGTGATTACTTTTATAATAATAGAGATATGGATATGACCAATATGATAAAGGTATCTCTAGGTATTAATCTATCCGAAAATGAAAGAAATATCGAAAAAAAGAGTTCGATGAGAATAGAGGACGAATATGAAAGATGAAAATTTAAATGAGACTAGAATAACTAGGGCAGAAATAGAAAATCTCAAAGAAACTATAAGAACGCTGTATTTAGCAGACGATATTCCATGGATTATAGGATATTCGGGTGGAAAAGATAGTACAGCAACATTGCAATTGGTATGGTTATCAATAAAAGAAATGAAAGCTGAAGAGTTAAAGAAGCCAATTCATATTATAAACACAGACACTCTTGTTGAATCACCAGTAATTTCTAAATGGGTTGAACACTCTTTAGAGATAATGCAAGATTCAGCTCATGAGCAAAATTTACCATTTATTACACATAGATTGACACCTGAAACAAATAATACATTTTGGGTTAATTTAATAGGAAGGGGTTATCCATTTCCAAGAAAAAAATTTAGATGGTGTACGGATCGATTAAAAATTCAACCTGTTAATAATTTTATAAAAAATAAAATTGCAGAACATGGTGAAATTATTTTGGTTATAGGAACAAGAAAAGCAGAAAGTACAAATCGTGCAAGAACTATGGCAAAATATGAAAAACTCAGGGTTAGAGAATTGTTAAGTCCTAATCCTACTCTAGCAAATGAACTTGTTTTTTCACCGTTAGAGAATTGGAAGGATGATGACGTTTGGATTTTTCTTATGCAATATAAAAACCCATGGGGATTGTCAAATCATGAGCTACAAACATTGTATATGAGTGCTACAGAGGATAATGAATGTCCAATGATGGTTGATAAAGATCTTCCTAGTTGTGGTAAAAGTCGATTCGGTTGTTGGGTTTGTACTATGGTTGAAAAAGATAAGTCAATGGAAGCTATGATTGCGAACGATGATGAAAAAGCTTGGATGACACCATTATTGGAATTTAGAAATATGTTTGGTGATGAAGAAAATGATCGTGCAAGAAGAAGCTTTAGAAAAATGCAAGGTTATGTAACTGGTACATATGAAAGATTACATCATGGGCCGTATCTTAAAGAAATTAGAGAACAATGGTTAAAAAAATTACTTGAAATTCAGTTGGATATTAATCAAAATGGTCCAGAAGAGTTTGCAAATTTAGAACTAATAACAATCCCAGAGCTGAGATGTATTAGGCGTATTTGGGTTAAAGAAAAGCATGAATTTGATGATTCCTTACCGGATATTTATAAAGAAGCAACAGGAAAGGAATTTGATGATCCAGAATGGATTCCTAATGAGTCTTTTAGTAAAGATGAATGGGATATCTTAAGACAGGTATGCACAGACTTATATCCAAATGAAGAGTTGTCATTTGAAATGATGTATAGTTTAATTGACACTGAAGCAAGTATAAATTCAGTTAATGAAAGAAAAGGTATTTTAAATTCTTTAGAATCTTGTATAAAAAAGACATTTTACTCAAATGAAGATGATGCAACATCGTATTATAGAGAACAGCTTGAAAGAAAGAAAATAATGGGTGGTAAGTATAATGAGAAATTCTTTATTACATTTAAAGATGAATCAGAAGAGTTTGAGGAAGAGCAGACTGAGGTGACAAAATAATGATAATAAAAGAATTAAAGCTTTATAATTTTGGTGTGTATGCAGGTGAGAATGTTTTTGAATTTGTATCAAGTAAACCTATAGTTCTTATAGGGGGTATGAATGGTCGAGGAAAAACCACGTTTTTGGAGGCAATTTTGCTTTCTTTATACGGACAAAATTCTTTTGCATATCAGGAAAGTAAATTTAAGTCTTATGGACAATATTTAAAATCATATATAAATCTTTTAGATGGTTCAAACGAAGCGTCTGTTGAATTGTATTTTTCATTAGATTCTTCAGAAAAAGAAGCATACCGAATTAAAAGAGCATGGAATGGATTTGGACAAAGAATTAAAGAAGATATTACTGTATATAAAAATGAAACTATAAACTCTTTTTTGACAGATAATTGGTCTATGTTTATTGAAAATATACTGCCTAGTAGGTTATCTAATTTTTTCTTTTTCGATGGAGAAAAAATAGCTGAGGTGGCTGTGGAAGATACGGATGTAAAAATGAAAGATTCAATTCGCTCCTTATTAGGAATATCTGTATTGGATGTATTAAGCAATGATATAGGACGCATCATCTCTAGAAGTGAGAAAAAGAATACATATGATAAAAGTGTCTTAGAACTTCAAAAACTAAGATCTAATAAAGATGACATAGCAAAAAAATTAAATGATTTAGAAATACAGATAAAAGAAAGAACACTAAAATTAAATGAAAAAATGAAAAAATTAGATTTATTGAAAAATGAATATAAAGCTAAAGGTGGAGACGTTGTTAAACAAAGGGAAGACTTATATCAAAAGAAAATATCGTTAACTGCTTCAATTAATCAATGTAATGAACTTTTGATAAATGATGCTGCTTCGCAATTACCATTGGTTTTAGTCAAAAATCTTCTTTTAGATATAGAAGAGCAAGCACTTTTGGAACAAGAAAAAAAGACTTTGGCTATGACTTTATATCAAATGAGATATATGCTAAAAAGTTATAAGAAGGAATATCCAGATAATTCAGAAAATGCGAGTCATTTTATTAATTATATAAGCAATAACGCTGAATCAGGTGAAATAGACGAGATATATGGTTTATCTGATAACACTTTATTTAGACTACAATCTTTATTGGATAAAGAGCTTTTTGAGAGAATAGCTATTACTCAAAAGCACATGAAAATGCAAAATAGTAATAGAAGAGAAATAGATCAACTTGAGAATTATTTGTCTGTCGATATTGATGAAAAAGCATTGGCAAAATTATATAGAAATATAAAAATAGTTGAGGCAGAGATAACGGAGATGGAAGTTAAAATTTATTCTTTAGAAGAACAATATAAAAATCAGAATGCAAAGTTTGTAACAGTAAATGCAGAATTTAAAAAGAAAGTTGAATCATATTTGCAGAAAGCAGAATTAAATGATGATATTGACCGCTTACTTAAGTATTCGCAGATTGCAAATAACATATTAGATGAATATAAAATTCGATTACAAAAAAGAAAAGTGACAGTAGTTGCGGATACAATGACAGAGTGTTATAGATTATTAGCTAGCAAGAAAACTCTTATTGATAAAATTCTCATGAATGAAGAAACTTTAGATTTGAAATATATAAATTTTGAAGGAGATGAGGTTGAAAAAGCTTCACTATCTGCTGGAGAAAAACAATTAATGGTTATTTCACTTTTATGGGCTTTGGCAAAATGCTCAAAGAGAAAACTTCCAGTGATAATTGACACTCCATTATCAAGATTGGATTCCAATCATAGAGAGACCTTGATCAAAAGTTATTTTCCTAATGCAAGTGAGCAAACAATTATTCTATCTACGGATTCGGAAATTACTTCAGACTATTATATGATGATGAAGGAAAATATCGGTGATGAATTTACATTGGTTTACAATGATGAGACAAAATCAACTTCTATACATTCTGGATATTTTATGGAGGATAGGACATGATAATTAAACAAATAAAACTATCGAATCAATCAAAAGATAAGCTATCTCGTTTAAAGGGTAAGACTGGTATAAAAAATTGGAATATATTGTGTAGATGGGCGTTATGCTATTCGTTAAAAGAAGATTCTATTCCACCAGATATACTAATCATACAAGATAGTAATTTAGAAATGTCTTGGTTTACCTTCGGAGGCGAAGATAGCGATTTATATGAAGCACTTATAATTGCATGGTGCAAATCTAAAGGGTTGCCGCTAGATAATGATACTGTATCTAAGTATTTTAAATTGCATTTGGAAAGAGGTATTTCCTATTTGTCAGGGACAAATTTTATTAAAAATTTGGATGATTTATTAAAACTTGCCTTGGAGGTGTAATAACGAATGGTTTATCTTGATTTTAATTCTACTACGCCTATTGATGAGCGTGTTCTTGATGAAATGATGAAAGTGTATAAGAATGTTGTTGGGAATGCGGATAGTAGAACTCATATTTTTGGAGATGAAGCAAGACTTGTTGTTGAAAAAGCAAGAAGTGAGGTTGCTAATTTACTGAATATTAACAAAGATGAAGTTTTTTTCACAAGTGGGGCAACAGAAAGTAACAATATAGCTCTACAAGGTTTGATTGACTATGCAAATAAAACTGGCAAAAAACATATAGTCACAACATCTATTGAACATAAAGCTATATTAGAAACATGTAAAGCTTTGGAAAAAAAAGGTTTTGAAGTTTCTTATTTAAAGCCAGGAAATGATGGAAGAATATTATTGAATGATGTTAAAATGCATGTCCGAGATGATACTTTAATTGTCAGTGTTATGCACGTCAATAATGAAACAGGTATAATTCAACCCGTCCAAGAGATTGGAGATTATCTTCTAGATAAAGAAGTATATTTTCATATAGATGCAACACAAAGTTTTGGTAAATTAGTAGATGAATTGAAACAAATAAAATACGATATGCTTTCTATGAGTGCACATAAAATTGGGGGACCACAAGGGGTTGGTGCATTGATTCTTAGAAAAAAACGATACAAGCTTCCACCAGTAAAAGGTATTATGTATGGAGGACAACAAGAGCACGGTATTCGTCCTGGAACAATTCCAGTTGCTTTGGTAAATGGATTAGGAAGTGCTTGTTCTTTTGCGTCGTTGGAATATAAAACTAATATAGAAAAATGTAGAAATTTAAAGAGAGTTTTAATGGAAGAATTAGAAGCTATGGAAATTGACTATGAAATAAATGGGGATCCCGAATACTGTATGCCAAACACAATTAATATTTACTTTGACGGTATATCTTCAGAAGCACTAATGCTTTCTACTAAACAGTATTGTGGTATTTCAAATGGTTCAGCGTGCAATTCTAAGTCATATAAACCTAGTTATGTTTTAGTATCAATGGGTTTACCAATTGAAAGAATAGAGAATTCAGTGCGTATCAGTTGGGGAGCAAACTCAGATTTAAATGAAGTTAGAAATTCTTTTGTTCAACTATTATCTACAGTCAAAAATATGAAAATATAAATTATATACTTTCAGTAGATTGATGTTAATAAATTTTGTAAAATAGTATACACTTTTTAATATTAATTAAAGTGATAATTACCCCTTTGTTAAAATTAGAAGCACTATTAAAAGATGGTGTTTTGCATGTAGACGAATTATGTAGAGTATTTTACATAATGTTTTATAAGTTATCTTTCAGCCATTTTAATAGTGTTTCCTTTTCCTTCTTTGAATACTAGCTTTTTTACGTCAATTTTTAATGCTGCTTCTTCAAGAAATCTGCGTTTAATCTCAGGATTTGGCTTTGTATAAATTTCAGTGGTGATAACGGATGAATGACTTAAAAAGGTCCTTTTCTAATATTTCTGTGAAAAGCACCTCCAATTGACATACTTGTTATCTCATCTTCTGAAGATATTTTGTAATATATCTTTTTTTGAACGCTTATTGAAAAAAGTATACTCTATTATGAATTATAAAATTGAGTCATTCTTGTTTATTATAGTTATTTTACGCTTGCGAAATAGTATATGTTAGGTTTTAAGCACATGATACTTCAAACCAGTTGCAATCCATTCTTTTAAGATATTGCTTTTCATTAACTTGTTATTAAATTCAATAGACGCATAGGTATATATCCTTGCATATTCTTTACAATTCACAAAACAACCACATTGCTCACGAATATATCCTAAAGGGTTCCTAAGAAGTACTACTCCCGCCAACAACGGTTGTTTTAAACTGTATAGTTGCCGTTCCAAGGGAAGGAATTGCCGGTATTGTATAAGTTAGCGTATTACCTGTAATTGTAGGTGTTGCTGTACTACCATTGACACTAAAACTTCCAGTATTATAAGTCATACCTTGTGCAATTGTATCTGTGAAAGGTAAAGTCGGTAATGCTGCTAAAGAAAGATTTGTAATTGTGATTGTATAAGTCAGAATATCTCCTATATTAGCTGTGGCTTTGTCCACAGTTTTTGTAATTGTTGGTGCCAGTAATAATAATGTTGATACTGTATTACTGTTTATGCTATTGCCTCCATATGTGATGGATGCTGAGTTATCTATTCTATTGATAATTGCCATATTTAAGCTCCTTTCACTATAAGATATGAAGTATCATTTCAAAAGCAAAGGCGCAATTCCTTGATAATATAAAATAATCTTTGTATACTAAATATGGTGATCTTATGAAAAAGTTAGATAATTTGAAAAAAGATATATTAAGCTGTAAAGTGTGTAAAGATATATTTGAACATGATCCTAATCCTATCTTTCAAGGAAATGAACATTCACATATATTTCAGATAGGGCAAGCGCCTTCAAGAACAGTAATGGAAACAGGAAAGCCATTTAACGATGCGAGTGGTAAAAAACTTCTCAATGATTGGTATCAGATAACAAGGGAACAATTTTATGATCCTGATAACTTTTATATCGCATCGATTGCTAGATGCTATCCTGGTAAGGCAAAAAGAACAGGCGATAATCCTCCACCAATATCATGTGCAAAGCGTTTCTTAAATAAAGAATTAGAATTGATAGAACCTGATTTATATATCATCATTGGTGCTTATGCAGCAAAATGGGTGTTTCCTGACACAGATTTCACAACTCTTGTTTTTCAAAATCATTTTTTCCATAAAAAACCATTATATGTATTGCCACATCCTTCTCCTCTCAATAGAAAATGGTTAAAAGATCATCCAGAATTTGAGAAGCAACGAATACTTGAAATACGTGAGAAGATTCATGATATATTACGATAGGATTTAATAAAGCATTGTTTTCGTTTTAAATAATTCATACAAATTTTTTTCATATGTTGATCGTATACAGATATCAAATATTTCTAATATCAATTAATAGTGCTGGATTCAAGAAGAAAAAAGCAAATAGAAATATATTTTAAAATGCTAATTAGAAACATGTTGATTGGTCAGCAAGAAAGATAAATCTATCATCAGAGTACTTGAATCAAAGAATAAAGATCTTGAAATCATTTGTGCTAATCTTAAACAAAAAAATCAATGATAAAAATGAGGAAACAGAGAATATGATCAAATATTTTGAAAAAAATCAAAGATCTATATAAAAGTATTCATGGAGAATTACAGATTACCTAGTGACGTACTCCCACCACTAATGCAAAGCATAGAAGTGGGGGCTTCTCGTTCGATGAAACTATCGTTTCAAGCATTCGCAAGCTATCCCCGCTCGTCCTTCGGTTCTTTTTATTACCTTTTATCAGATACTACAGTATCCGTGTTTCTTCTTCTTTTAGGTTCTTTGCTGCATTCTCATCTCGATCGTTTCATATCCGATTTTGGACAGATATAGTGACATTCTTTTAATTCCATCTTTTATTTTGATCCACAGCGATGACATATTTGTGTACTCGCATACCATTTATCTACCTTGACTAAGACTTTCCCTTGTATTGAAATACGAGAAAAGGGGCATGGTATTAATTTGGATCTGAATAAATATATATAATTTTAATTATCATTTACAATGTATATTTATATGGGTATAATTAACTTATCATAAAGATGCAAAAAAGAAAGTTGTGATGAAAGGTTGTGATGTAGTATGGATGGAAAAAATAATGAAACAAAAAGTACAAAGCATAGAGAAAGAAGTTGGACTAGAAAAGAAGTGAATTTATCTGTTCATATGTATTTCAAAATGAAAGATTTGAGCAATAGTGAAAAAAGAGAAAAATTTAAGAATTAAGTGAACTATTAATAGAACTTGCTATAAGTCAAATAGAAGATATTTCTGAAATACAGAAATATAAATGGAATTACCATATAGATAGCTTGTTTAAGATATTTAGATACTGGTAAAGGCTTATCTAGTTTTAGTAAGCTATAGCAACAAGTTAAGGAGAAGTATCATAAAAATCCTGATAAAGTTGAGCAAATAGCAAAAGATATCATAACAAACAGGTATGGTTAATAAATATGGAAGAAATGTACTATAGAAAAATGCTTCCCCCATTTTAGCGGACCGATTTGTTTTATCATTGACCAATCGAAAAGTTGTAAGTGCAAATGGTTTTCATAAAATAGAAAGTGGTGCTGTGATTATGGATGATGATACAAGAAAAAGTGTTCTTTCTTCGTGGCAAAAAAAGAAACAAGAAATAATTCAACATCCTTTTTTAGATGAAAAAGTGGAATGGGGATTGATTCCTTATGTTCAGGCATTGCTTTTAGCAAGGACGATACGTGGTGATTTGGATGAGTATCCTTCCTTCTTAGCGAGGTGATTTTATATGCCGGTATTGATAACATACGATGTTAATACAGAAACGAAAGCTGGGAAAACGAGACTAAGAAAGTAGCAAAAGAATTTATGAATTATTAGCATAGATTGCGAAATTCTGTTTTTAAATGTTTTATGGGTAACGTAAAAGCACTTGAAGTTAAACATATTCTGGAAAAGATTATTGATAAGGATTATGACAGTTTAAGATTTTATTATTTAGGTAATCAATATGAAAATAAGGTTGAACATATTGGTGTAAAACCTAGTTTTAAATTAGATGATGTATTGATCTTATAGTAACGCGAATATGAAGCTCCCATGAAATCGCTGGGAGGTTCGCGCAAAAATGTGTTATATTTTGGATGATATGTAACATATTGAAAATAGCGATGTTAATTTTAAAAAATATTGTTTGAAAATTCGTTACATTGGTTTGAATTTAATACATTCTTGCTGTCTAGCTCTATATGAGCTAGTGGATTTAAATTATTTGATCGATGAAATATCCACTAGTATTTAAGTCTAGCTCTATATGAGCTAGTGGATTTAAATCATCCTCATTGTACTTGTCATACTCATCATTAATCGTCTAGCTCTATATGAGCTAGTGGATTTAAATTTCAAATGTTACTACTTCTCTTCCGCTCTCTTTATGTCTAGCTCTATATGAGCTAGTGGATTTAAATTCAGCAGAGTACGAAAGAGGAGTACATGTAAAGGTCTAGCTCTATATGAGCTAGTGGATTTAAATTACATCTGCATGAATTCCTTTTGATTTTACATAGTCTAGCTCTATATGAGCTAGTGGATTTAAATACGATACGATCATAGTCATGTTTGAAGTAATAGAAGTCTAGCTCTATATGAGCTAGTGGATTTAAATTAGGTGGTATCGTTGAGGCTATCGGTACTGTGATTGTCTAGCTCTATATGAGCTAGTGGATTTAAATTTTAATCTTTGTTTCATCCTGGTGCTTTAGCTCGTCTAGCTCTATATGAGCTAGTGGATTTAAATGAGTTGATTATATGAAATTTAAACCATTGAATATGTCTAGCTCTATATGAGCTAGTGGATTTAAATATTATGCTCAAAGTCATGTGATCGAAGAAACAGAAGTCTAGCTCTATATGAGCTAGTGGATTTAAATGTCGTAGTAGTACAAGAACTTTGGCACATTGGTTGTCTAGCTCTATATGAGCTAGTGGATTTAAATTGTTAGATGGTCATATGGCACTGGCACGCCTTCTATGTCTAGCTCTATATGAGCTAGTGGATTTAAATAGCACTGACTCTTTCCATAGCATCGATCGTACGGTCTAGCTCTATATGAGCTAGTGGATTTAAATTCTGGTGCATGCTCTGGCAGGTTCCTCGTTCTTTGGTCTAGCTCTATATGAGCTAGTGGATTTAAATCGTAAAATGTATTTATCTTAGTGGACAATGCCAGTGGTCTAGCTCTATATGAGCTAGTGGATTTAAATTTTAAGAAAGTGATTCCGTCAGATATCGCTAAAAGTCTAGCTCTATATGAGCTAGTGGATTTAAATTCGAAAAAAGTCATATGCCGAACGTCAATTGTCGAGTCTAGCTCTATATGAGCTAGTGGATTTAAATTAGCAAAACATTTGATTATCCTAGTTTGCCTTTATGTCTAGCTCTATATGAGCTAGTGGATTTAAATAGTCATGGATAAAAGTCCTCAATGACGATCCTCAAGTCTAGCTCTATATGAGCTAGTGGATTTAAATTCAAGAACTTGCTGATCAATTAGTCAAAGATGGTTGGTCTAGCTCTATATGAGCTAGTGGATTTA
Organism: [Eubacterium] hominis; assembly: GCA_014337235.1. Lineage (GTDB taxonomy): Bacteria > Bacillota_I > Bacilli_A > Erysipelotrichales > Erysipelotrichaceae > Hoskinsella > Hoskinsella hominis. The sequence continues at coordinate 2,897,474 of CP060636.1, forward strand.
AATACTTTATGTTCTCCGATTGCATCATTGTTATAGCCGTCTAGCTCTATATGAGCTAGTGGATTTAAATACTGTAACCGGCACGAATGGCTGCCTGTGTGATGTGTCTAGCTCTATATGAGCTAGTGGATTTAAATTTCCTTTCTGTGCAAATCACATTTATACCTCTACCGTCTAGCTCTTTATGAGCTCGTATATTTAAATGTACATTATGTGCTGCCTTTTAAAATTCTGTGCGTTTAGATTGATAAGAGTATTACAGTCTTTATCTAATATTTCTGTGAAAAGCAACTCCACTTGACATACTTATGATCTCATCTTCAGAAGAGGCTTTGTAATATATCATTTCTTTGAACGCTTATTGAAAAAAGTACTACTCTATTATAAATTATAAAATTGAGGCATCCTTGTGTATTATAGTTATATCACGCTTGCGTAATATGTTAGGTTTTAAAGCACATGATACTTCATACCAGCTGTAATCCATTCTTTTAAGATAATTAGATTGCTACTAAATTCAATATAAGTGTAAGCATATACCTTTGCATATTCTTTACAATTCATAAAATAACCATATCGCTCGTGAATATATAATAAAGGATTTCTAAGAAGTACTACTCACGCCGACAATAGTTGTCTTAAGCTGTATGGTCACTGTTCCAAGGGAAGGGATCGCCAATATTGTATAAATTAATGTATTACCTATAGTGGTAGGTGTTGCTACACTGCCATTGACGCTAAACTTCCAGTATTATACCTTTTCCTCCATACGTTATGGATGTCGAACTATTTATGATTACCATAGTCAAGTAACTTTCAAAATAAGATATGAAGTGTGATTATTAAATGTAAAAAAGTATACTAAAAATTTATAAAAAAGTTCAAAAAAGTATTGCATTTTTCTAACAGGTTTGTTATTATATTAGAGCTTTGATGCCGACTTAGCTCAATTGGTAGAGCAACTGACTTGTAATCAGTAGGTTGGGGGTTCAATTCCTCTAGTCGGCACCAGCTTGTTGATTACATCAAATCAATTGATTTGATGTTTTTTTATACATACGTTTACAAGAAGGTGAAACAATGGAAAAAGTAAACAATTGGGAACAGGTAGAAGCATACCTTCAAGAAGGTAGAGTCCTGTGCTTTATGAGTAATGGCTCTATATCAAGATTTCTAATAAAGAATGAAAAACTACATGTATATAGCGATGCAGCCCACTATGTATTGCCATGGAAGGATTTCCAGGAATTATATCAGGAAGAAGTTTTTTATCTGTATGAAAAAGAAACAGAAAATGTAGAAATATCAAAAGAAAAAGATGATGAATACTATGGATGGTATCATAAATAGAAAGGAATACATCATATGGCAAATTTAGAAAGAACAGCTGAGAAATTATTTGTCCTTGTGAACAGCAATCTAAAACCAGAATACGATAATGAATGCAACATGATCATGGATGTGTTTTTAGAGGAAGAATTTACAATGGATGAATTAAAACGTTTATTGATCTATCTGCTAGAAAAAGTAAAAGATGAACGTAAAGCTGAAGTACAAAAGAAAATTGAATGGGAAGTTGGATTGCTGGAAGATGCAATCATATAAAAGAAGTCTGAGAACAATTGAATGATTCTCAGACTTTTTTCTTTTTCACTAAAGCATTCCTTGTCGCAAGGACTAGTTTTTCCAGTAATTCCTTATCCTGAAGATTTTCAATTAGAAACGATGGCTTTGCGCCTGGATACATTTCACCATAAACAGGATCTTTTATCATTTTTTTACCAGCATCTGTCACTTTGATAAACAATTGATTATCACAAGCAGCACCAATATAAACACCATCCACATAAAAACCAAATTCACCAAACATACGACGATAAGTGATATCCCCGCAGCCTTGTAACTGCTCACATACATATTGTACAAACTCCATACTACAACTCATGACCACACCTCCTAATCGATCTTTATCATATCCTAAAATTTAAAGGATTCATTGTAAAAATCAGACATTTGTTTACGATAAACACCAGGAGTCACACCACATACCTGTTTAAAGTCATGGATGAAATGAGATTGATCATAATATCCGCAAAAATATGCAATCTGCGTTAATGACAGGGATGGATTCTGTATGAAATCTAACGCCTGATTCATACGTATCAAACGCTGATAAACCTTGATACCAGTACCTACCTGATTTTGTAAGATACGATGTAGATGACGATCAGAAAAGGCACATATTTCATCCAGTCCTTTATGTTCTCTTAAACAAATGGATAGCTGATTTAAAAAATTAGGTGATTCATTATGATGTAGTTTTGATAATAAAAAATGCTCTAACAACCCTAAAAAGTCATAAATACATGTCGTAGAAAACCAAAATTCCTGTATCTTGTATTTCCACTCAGGCAGTATTTGATGCATGTCTACCTGTTGATTTAACAATTCTTTTTGAGGAATACCAGTGAATGGGAAGGAACCACCAGGTTTAAATTCAATGAAAAAACGTTGGGGAGGATGATTGTTATTCACAATCACTGTCTTGGTTGTAGCTCCCCAAAATTGTATATCCAATTCATGTGATGAAGGCGTAAAAACCATACAACCCGCAATATCCGGTATTAAAACCAACTCTTTATTCTTATTCGCAATTTCTTGTATATGCAAGGTATAATGCGCAATATAAGGCTGAAGCAGGATATGTGGCCGGATATAGATATGGGCACTAGTTGCTGAAAAAATTCTGGATTGTAATGAGGGAGTTATAAATTGCATAAAAATCTCCTTTTTCATTATTTTACCATAGAAATTAATGTTTGTTGTAGCATTTTTCATTCCATTTATTACAAAAGGATGTGTAAATCACACATCCCATTTATCTATTTAAATTTAGTTTTTGCATAGCCGTAATCAAAGCCATGGTATAGATTTCATCAATGGTGGCACTTCTTGATAAATCATTCATTGGAAGACGCACCCCTTGAAGAATTGGTCCATAGGCTTCATAACCTCCTAGATTCGCCACCAGCTTATAACCGATATTGGCCGCATTTAAATCAGGAAAGATTAATACATTGGCACAACCGCCAACCTTACTGTCTGGAGCCTTTAACATCGCAACATCTTTATTCAGTGCACAATCTACCTGTAACTCTCCATCTACCTCATAATCTAGTGGTAACCGCTTTAAACGGGTAGCAACCTCTTTGACCATATCTACATCTTCTCCATGGCCAGAACCATAAGTAGAATAGGACAATAAGGCAACCCTTGGCTTCATCCCAAAAGTTTTCGCACTTTGCGCAGACTGTAAAGTGATTTCTACCAACTCATCCACATTTGGCTTGATATTCAATGAACAATCCGCAAATATGTATTCTTTTTCTTGTTTACACATAAGAAAACAACTGGAAACAATAGAATTGCCCGGACTGGTTTTTACCAAACGCATAATTGGACGTAAAGTATCAGCTGTAGAGTTGGTAGAACCACCTAATAGTCCATCAGCATATCCCATTTCCACATACATGGTACAAAAATAAGCATCTTTCTTCATCCATGTTTTAACTGTAGCACGATCCGCTTTACCTTTACGTAATTCCAGCATGCGATTTTCCATAGCTTCATGATCTTGGAATTCATCAGGATCTAATATCATCATTCCATCTAAACAAATATGATGGCTATCCGCCAGCTTTTCTAATTCAGTTCTGTTTCCATATAATACCGGAACAAGCAGTTTTTTATCACGTAATCTTTCCGCCGCTTTCATCATGCGCAGATCTTTACCTTCTGTAAATACAATCTTTAATCCTTTTCCCTTCAATGGGGTTTCTAAATCTATCATATCATCCACTCCCAAAAGTATTATATCGCATATGCAGAAAGGTTTCTATGGATTTTATGAAAACGTATACAAAATGCGAGAATTGTATAAGACTTGAATTATTAGACATACTATTTGCAGGAGGTAATGATATGAAAGTATGGAACTGTCTTGCTTTGGTCATCACGATCATTGGCGCAATCAACTGGGGATTAATCGGTTTATTCGATTTCAACCTCGTATCTTTCTTATTTGGAGCTGGCTCTATTATCACAAGAATTATTTATATTCTAGTCGGCATCTGCGGTATTTATTTACTGACATTCTTCTCCAAATTAGATGAAGATTAATATCTTTTAAAGAACTTCCTGAAAAAGGAAGTTTTTCTTTTATAAAAATGTTATAATACTTTTAGAGATAAAAGATGTGGAAGGAGCGAATAAATAATGGGATTATTTAGTAGAAAAAAAGAGACATTTGCATGTCCTGTATCTGGTACATTGCTTAACTTGGAGAATGTTCCAGACGAAGTATTTGCGAAAAGAATGATGGGGGATGGCTTTGCGGTTGATCCAACTGTTGGAAAAATCTATGCACCTGTCAGCGGTGTGATCAAAGCAGCGTTTCCTACCAAACATGCGATTGGAATTGAAGCAAAAGATGGAACAGAAATTTTAATTCATATTGGTATGGATACCGTAGAGTTAAACGGAGAAGGTTTTACAAGTCACATCAAAGAAGGTCAGAAAATTAAACAAGGTGATCTATTGATGGAAGTTGATTTAGACTTTATCGCAAGTCAGGGAAAACCTGTAATTACACCTGTTATTTTCACAAGTGGACAAAGCATTACTGTGAAAAAAGCTGGACAGAGTGTAGAAGCAATGGAAGAAGATATTATTGAAATTCATTAATCAGAAAGAACGCGATTTGCGTTCTTTTTCAAATTTAAGTACATTCATTAGGAACATATATTGTGAAAGGATAAGCAATCTTTTATTTTCATTATCGTGAAAGGATAACCAATCTTTTTGTTTTCATTATTATAAGTTTCTATATACACTATTGTACGTACATGTTATAATTTTAACGAGGTGATGGTTATGGCTGCAAAATATGAAGAAATATATCAGTCTTTATTGAATCGAATCGAACAGGAGGAATTTCCAGTAGGAGAAACGATACCGAAAGAATTTGATTTGATGGAGGAATATGCTTGTTCAAGGGATACGATACGCAAAGCTTTGCAGCTGTTATCACAAAATGGCTATATCCAAAAAACGAAGCGTAAAGGTTCTGTGGTCTTGGATCGTACACGCTATGAATTTCCTGTCAGTGGTGTTATCAGTTTTAAAGAGCTGGCTTCTACGATGCATGGCAGTGTGGAAACGATTGTGACCTGTTGTGAACTGATCAAACCTGATGAAAAAATGAAAGTCAGAATGAATCTTTCTGATAAAGATAAATTATGGATGATTGAACGAGTAAGAAAAATTGATGGGGAGAGTATTATCCTGGATCTAGATTTCTTAAATGCGACGATTGTACCGGGAATCACAAAAGAAATTGCCGAGCATTCTTTGTATGATTATATCGAGAAGGAATTAAATCTGAAAATCGGTTATGCAAATAAGGAAATCACCTGTCAGAAAGTAAGTGAAAATGATAAGCAATTATTAGATCTTAAAGAGTATGATATGGTGGTCAATGTGGATTCTTATACTTATTTAACGGATACCCGTATCTTTCAGTTTACCCGTTCTAGACATCGTCCGGATAAGTTTCGCTTTAATGATTTCGCAAGAAGAACCAATACATTTTCTTAAGAGTGGAAAAAAATTCACTCTTTTTTTATTTTGTTATTGACATTTATGTACGTACATATTATAGTATAGATGTAATAAATATGTACGTACATAAATTAGATAAGGAGATAACTTTATGGCAAAGTATACAAAGGATGCGACAGATTTACTAACATATGTAGGCGGAAAAGAAAATATCTCAGCAGTAACACATTGTGTCACAAGAATGCGTTTCGTATTGATAGATGATAAAAAAGCAGATGTAAAAAAGATTGAAACTATTCCAAGTGCAAAAGGAACCTTTACACAATCCGGACAATTTCAGGTCATTATTGGAAATGACGTGCAGGAATTCTACAATGAATTTATCACGGTATCAGGCATTGAGGGTGTCAGTAAGGATGCCGCAAAACAGGCAGCGAAAACTAACCAGACATGGATCCAGCGTTTGATGGGCAATCTTGGTGAAATCTTTGCGCCACTTATTCCAGCTTTGATCTGTGGAGGTTTGATTTTAGGCTTTCGTAATATCATTGACGCAATCAAATTATTTGAAGATGGCACAAAAACATTAGTTGAAATATCTCAATTCTGGAGTGGTGTGGATTCCTTCTTATGGTTGATTGGCGAAGCTGTATTCCACTTCTTGCCAGTTGGTATTGTATGGTCTATCACAAAGAAGATGGGCACAACACAAATTCTCGGTATCATCTTAGGTATTACACTAGTATCCCCTCAGTTATTAAATGCTTATGCTGTTGCCTCTACTGCAGCCGCAGATATTCCAGTATGGAATTTTGGTTCTTTCTCTATTCAGATGATTGGTTATCAGGCACAGGTCATTCCAGCAATGATGGCAGGATTTGTACTAGTATATTTAGAAAAATTCTGGCATAAACACTGCCCGGAAGCCATTTCTATGATCGTGGTACCTTTCTTATCCTTGATTCCTGCAGTCATCATTGCTCACACGATTGTGGGACCTATTGGCTGGAAAATTGGTGATATGATTTCACAGGTTGTTTATGCAGGCTTATCCAGTAACGTAAAATGGTTATTTGCGGGTGTATTTGGCTTTGTTTATGCGCCACTTGTTATCACAGGTCTGCATCATATGACCAATGCTATTGATACGCAGTTAGTTTCCACATATGGCTACACGATTTTATGGCCAATGATTGCCTTAAGCAATATTGCACAGGGAAGTGCGGTACTTGCGATGATCACTTTACAGAAAAAGAATGAACGTGCACAACAGGTTAATATACCTGCCTGTATCTCTTGTTATTTAGGTGTCACAGAACCGGCATTATTCGGTGTCAACTTAAAATATATGTTCCCATTTATCAGTGGTATGATTGGCTCCAGTGTTGCGGCAATGTTATCCATTGGCTTTGGCGTAAAAGCTGTAAGTATCGGTGTTGGCGGACTTCCTGGTATCTTATCCATTTTTGCAGAATATTGGGGATTCTTCGCATTAGCCATGGCAGCTGCCATTATCATTCCATTTGCGTTAACCTATGTGATTGGTAAGAAAAAATTAAGTGATGAAGATTTATTTGGAGAAGCGAACTCCTTGGTTAATGGATATCAGCATTCTTCAGAACCAGAAATATTTGCATCTCCGATGGATGGAAAAATTCTTCCATTAGAAGAGATTGAAGATGCCGCATTCTCATCAAAGGCCATGGGGGATGGATTTGCAATCGAATTAAGTGGAGATGAAGTTGTTGCGCCAGTAAGCGGTGAAATTGTTATGAGCTTTCCTACAGGGCATGCATATGGCATCAAAAGTGATGATGGAAAAGAAATACTGATTCACATTGGTATGGATACTGTGGAATTAAATGGGGAAGGCTTTGATGTGAAAGTGAAGGCTGGACAACGTGTAAAACAAGGGGATGTACTGGTTAAGGTAAATAAAGATATCCTTACCTCACATGGGAAATCTTTAGTATCACCTGTGGTATTCACAAGTGGTGAAAAGGTAGAATTACACAAGAAAAATGAAACAATCACAAAAAATGAAAAAGGATTTATAGCGTTTATTTAGGAGGACACATACATGAATTTTGAAAACAAAGTCGTATATCAGATATATCCAAAAAGCTTTTATGATAGTGACAATGATGGCCTGGGCGATTTACAGGGAATCATTGAGAAACTGGATTATTTACAATATTTAGGTGTAGATTACATCTGGATGACACCATTCTTTCCATCACCTCAGCGTGATAATGGATATGATGTCGCAGATTATCGTGCTATTGACCCAAGATATGGTACGATGGAAATCTTTGAAAACCTGATCAAAGAAGCAAAGAAAAGAAACATTGATATCATGCTGGATATGGTATTCAATCATACCTCCACAGAACATGTATGGTTTCAAAAAGCATTGGCTGGGGAAGAAAAATATAAAAACTATTACTATTTTCGTAAAGGGAAACAAGATGGCAGTGCACCAACCAACTGGATCAGTAAGTTTGGTGGGAATGCTTGGGAATATGTAGAAGCATTTGATGAATATTATTTACATTTATTTGATAAAACACAGGCAGATTTAAACTGGGAAAATCCAGAGGTCCGTGATGAAATCGTGGATATTCTAAAATTCTGGATGGATAAAGGGGTATATGGATTTCGCTTTGATGTTGTCAATTTGATCAGTAAACCAGAATATTTTGAAGATGATGAAGAAGGGGATGGACGTAGATTTTATACGGATGGACGTCATGTGCACGAGTTCTTAAAGGAAATCAACGAGCGTACATTTGGAAAGGATGAACGTATCATCACGGTAGGTGAAATGAGTTCTACATCACTTGATAATTGTGTGAAATATGCAGGTGCAGACAGTCATGAATTAAGCATGGTTTTCCAGTTTCATCATTTAAAAGTAGACTATAAAAACAAACAAAAATGGGAGCTTCAACCATTTGATTTCATGGAATTAAAACAGCTGTTTGATACATGGCAGATTGGCATGCAGGAACATCATGCATGGAACGCACTGTTTTGGTGTAATCATGATCAACCACGTGTGGTATCACGCTTTGGAAATGATCAACAATACCATGTAGAAAGCGCCAAAATGCTTGCGACAGCTATCCATATGATGCGTGGAACACCTTATATTTATCAGGGAGAAGAAATTGGCATGACCAATGCGTATTTTACGAATATCCATGAATACCGAGATGTAGAAAGTATCAATTATTTCAATATCTTAAAAGCAGAAGGAAAAGAGGAAAAGGAAATCTATCATATCTTACAGGAAAGAAGCCGTGATAATTCACGTACCCCAATGCAATGGAATCAAGAAGCACAAGCCGGATTTACCAAAGGGACTCCATGGCTTCAGATCATTTACAATTACAAGGAAATCAATGTAGAGAATCAAATTCATAAGGAAGGAAGCATCTTAGAATACTATCGTGAACTGATTCGTTTACGTAAAGCATATCCAATCATTGCGAAAGGAAGTTATGAGCCATTACTTCCTGAGCACACAAGTGTCTTTGCTTATAAAAGGGTATATGAGAATACTTCTATGATCGTATTAAATAATTTCTATGATACAGAAACTAAGGTACAGTTATCAGAAACAGGGTATAAAGAAATATTAAGCAATTATCCACATGCTGATATGGAAGAAACCATAGTTCTTCGCCCATATGAAACAAGAGTATATTATAAAGAGAACTAGCACACAAATCGTGTGCTTTTATTTATAAGAATGACTACTAGGACTTACTAAAATCTCATATCGCTTACATTAAAGCACTAAAATAGTTATCAAAAGATGTCGTGAATTATCAAAGCATGAAAAATATGAATGTAGGAAGAGCTATATCCTGATATATTCATGTGTGCAATCGTTATTTGAACCTTACTTACAGCAATCATCTTCTTCGTGATGCAGAAACAATTTGTTAAAGGTATGATCGGTTCTGTAAAATAAGCTCATCCTCTACTCCCAACCCTCCTCATGTGGATAGAGCAAAAGAAAGCCAAGAAACTATTCGTTCTTGGCTTTTTTCTTTTCATATTCCATGATATCACCAGGCTGGCATTTCAAGAATTTACATATACGTTCAATGGTATCTGTTTGTACGATATCGTTATGAACCAGACGATTCATCGTACTATTTGAAATCTTTGCGCCTCTTCTAAGTTCTGTTTTATTAATATCTTTTCGATTCATTAAATCAAATAATTTGTAAAATGTCAGCATATATTTGTTCACCTTTTTTCTTAATTTTCTACATTATAACAAGTAAAATGCGATATAATAGTATCGTGTACCGTGAAAGGTATTAATATACGATATAAGGTATAAATATAATAGAAAGGAGATAACCGAATGGAAGATGTTATCATGCAGCAGATTGTAAATATCATCGCTAAAGATGAAAACCGCAGGGAAGAAGAGGTCTATCAGGATATGTGTGTAGCCATAGATTGTGCATATGATCATGAAGATGCCTCTATAAGAGAACAATGGAGAAAAATTCCTCACGCACAGGATAAACCAACACCTCAAGAAGTGATTGCTTATTTTGCGGATAATTTGCAGGTACATTCAAATGTAAGAAATTTTCAGAAATAAAATTTGAATAAATTTCATAAATGGGTTGACAATTTTCAGAAATTGCATTATTCTAATAACAACAGCAAAAAGCAAAGATCGGGATCAGATTTTGGATGTTGCAGCGTAGAGAATTGCCGGTTGGTGAAAGGCATGTGGACAAAGAAATCGACTCACCCGTGAGCTATGACCTGAAAGCTTTCGCAAGTAAACGTCATCGGCTACTCGTCCGTTATCAAGCGAGAACATATTCGTAGGATATGTGAGAGGATGATTTTTTTATCATCAATCAGAGTGGTACCGCGGAAGTATAAGCTTTCGTCTCTATGAGTTTTTTTAGAGGCGAAAGCTTTTTTGTTTAAGATAAGAAAGGTAAGGGAGAACAAATGAAAGGTTATGAAAAGTATAAGCGCCAATATTACATGCCACCGGAAAACTGCATGGATTGGACACAGAAAGAATATATAGAGAAAGCACCAGCATGGTGTTCCGTAGACTTACGTGATGGAAATCAATCCTTGATCATTCCGATGAGTCTGGAAGAAAAAATTGAATTCTTTAAATTATTGGTAGATGTAGGCTTTAAAGAAATTGAAGTAGGCTTTCCAGCTGCTTCAGAAACAGAATATGAATTCTTACGTACTTTGATTGAAGAAGATATGATACCAGATGATGTCACAGTACAGGTCTTAACACAGGCAAGAGAACATATTATCCGAAAGACATTTGAAGCCGTTAAGGGTGCGAAAAATGCAGTGATTCATCTATACAATTCTACATCTTTTGCGCAAAGGGAACAGGTATTCAAAAAGTCTAAGGAAGAAATATTAAATATCGCAGTCGAAGGTGCGAAGCTGTTGAAACAATTAAGTGAAGAAGATGGCGGAAATTATCGCTTTGAATATTCGCCAGAAAGTTTTACTGGTACAGAAATTGATTATGCATTAGATGTATGTAATGCTGTATTAGATATATGGAAACCAACAGCTGATAAAAAGGTCATCATCAACCTGCCCGTCACTGTGGAATTATCCATGCCACATGTTTACGCAAGCCAGATTGAGTATATGTGCAAGCATATGAATTATCGTGAAAACGTCATCGTATCTTTACATCCACATAATGATCGTGGCTGTGGCGTTGCGGATACAGAGCTTGGTATATTAGCTGGGGCAGATCGTATTGAAGGAACACTGTTTGGAAATGGAGAACGTACAGGAAATGTGGATATCATAACACTTGCGATGAATATGTATTCTATGGGAGTTGATCCACAGTTAGATTTCCACGATATGCCTCATATTGTAGAAGTATATGAAAATGTCACAAGAATGAAGGTTGGTATGCGTCAGCCATATGCTGGACAACTGGTATTTGCGGCATTTAGTGGTTCTCATCAGGATGCCATTGCCAAAGGCATGCATTATCGTGATGCACATGATCCACAACACTGGACCGTACCATATTTACCAATCGATCCAAGAGATGTTGGACGTGTATATGAAACCGATGTCATCCGCATCAATTCACAATCTGGCAAAGGCGGGGTTGCCTTCATGTTAGAAGAATACTATGGATATGAATTACCAAATGAAATGCGTGAGGAAATCGGCTACTTTATGAAAGATATATCAGATAAACAACATAAAGAACTGTTGCCAAATGAAGTAAAGGATCTGTTTGAGAAGGAATATCGTAATGTCAATGCGCCATTTGAAATGCAGGATTTCCATTTCAAACGAGATGGTGAAAATTATATCTGTGATATAAATGTCATAGCAGATGGTATCGAACAAACCATTACTGGTAAAGGAAATGGACGTTTGGATGCCATCAGCAACGCATTACGTGATAACTTACAGGTATCCTTTGATATCATGGATTATAAGGAGCACTCATTAAGCAAAGGCTCCACATCAAAAGCAGTATCTTATGTAAAAATCAACGATTGTAGAAATATTGATCAATGGGGTGTAGGTATCCATGAGGATATCATTACATCCAGTGTGAAAGCTCTGTTTGCGGCATTAAACCGTGCCGTATCACAAAGAAGAGCCAGTGAGGAGGCATAATTTTATGGGAATGACAATGACACAAAAAATCTTAGCGGCGCATGCAGGACTTGAAAGTGTAAGTGCCGGACAGCTGATTGAAGCAAATCTGGACATGATACTTGGCAATGATATTACATCTCCTGTCGCTATCAAAGAATTTGAAAAATATGGTTTTGATCAGGTATTTGATCCTGGCAAGGTAACAATGGTTATGGATCATTTCGCACCAAACAAGGATATCAAGGCAGCACAACAGTGCAAAGCCTGTAGAACATTCGCTTATGCGAAAAATATTGAACATTTTTATGATGTAGGGGAAATGGGTATTGAACATGCTTTACTGCCTGAAAAAGGCATCGTAGGCCCTGGTGAATGTATTATTGGGGCGGATTCCCACACCTGTACGTATGGTGCATTAGGCGCTTTCTCTACTGGTGTTGGAAGTACCGATATGGCAGCAGGTATGGCAACTGGCAAATGCTGGTTTAAAGTACCAGAAGCTATTAAATTTGATTTAAGAGGGAAATTAAATAAACACGTGAGTGGCAAGGATGTTATTTTACATATCATTGGCATGATCGGTGTGGATGGTGCACTTTATAAATCAATGGAATTCAGCGGTGTTGGTCTTGCATCTCTTTCCATGGATGATCGTTTATGTATGGCAAATATGGCAATTGAAGCCGGCGCAAAAAATGGTATCTTTGAAGTAGATGAAATCACTGAAGCCTATGTCAAAGATCGTGTTCATCGCCCTTATCAAACCTATAAGGCAGATCCAGATGCACAATATGTCAATGAATATCACATTGACTTATCACAAATTAAACCAACGATAGCTTTCCCACATCTACCAGAAAACACCAAAACCATTGATGAAATCGATGAAGTAAAAATTGATCAGGTTGTCATTGGTTCTTGTACGAACGGTCGTTTGTCTGATATGCAGACTGCCGCCGAAATATTAAAAGGCAAACACGTTGCCAAAGGTGTACGTGCCATCATTATCCCAGCAACTCAAAGCATTTATAAAGAATGTATCAAACAGGGATGGATGGAAATCTTCATTGACGCAGGATGTGTCGTATCTACACCAACATGTGGACCATGTTTAGGTGGATATATGGGAATCCTTGCGGAAGGGGAACGATGTGTTGCCACAACCAACCGTAACTTTGTTGGACGTATGGGACATGTAGAATCAGAAGTCTATCTGGCAAGTCCAGCAGTCGCAGCCGCCAGTGCCATTGCAGGCAAGATTGCTGCACCACAGGATTAGGGAGGTCACAAGATGAAAACTAAAGGAAATGCACATAAATATCAGGATAACGTTGATACAGATGTTATCATTCCCGCAAGATATCTGAATACCAGTGATCCAAAAGAGTTGGCAAGTCATTGTATGTGTGATATCGATGCGGACTTTGTGAATAAAATTAAAACCGATGATATCATCGTAGCAGGATGGAATTTTGGCTGTGGTTCTTCCAGAGAACATGCGCCACTTGCCATTAAAACATGTGGCATCAGCTGTGTCATTGCGAAAAGCTTTGCACGTATCTTCTATCGTAATTCCATAAATATCGGATTACCAATTCTGGAATGTGAAGATGCCAGTAATGCAATCGAAAATGGGGATGAAGTAGAAATTAATTTTGATACGGGAGAAATTTATAATATTACAAAAGATGAAACATACAAGGCAGAACCTTTCCCACCATTCATTCAGAATATTATGAAACAAAACGGCTTAATGAACGCTATACGAAAGGGGAACAAGGAATGAAAAAAAATATCGCAGTCATCCCAGGAGATGGCATAGGACCAGAAATTGTAAAAGAGGCAGTCAAAGTCTTAAAGGCAATTGAAAAAAAATATCAGCACGCATTTACGTATACAGAGGTATGTGCAGGAGGATGCGCCATTGACAAGTATGGAAAATCACTTCCAGAAGAAAGCTTACAGGCTTGTTTAGACAGTGATTCTGTCTTGTTAGGGGCAGTAGGTGGCCCAAAATGGGATAATGTAGATCCAAGCATCCGACCAGAAAAAGCCTTGTTGGGTATCCGTAAAGAAATGGGATTATATGCCAATTTACGACCAGCTAAGATTTTTCCTCAGCTGGCAGCAGCTTCACCACTTCGTACAGATATTGTAGAAAACGGTATTGATTTTATGGTCGTACGTGAATTAACCGGCGGTGTATATTTTGGCGAAAAGAAAACATATGAAGTAAATGGTGAATTATATGCAACGGATAACATGTGTTACTATGAACATGAAATCAAACGCATTGCCCACACCGCGTTTCAAACAGCCAGAAAACGTAATCACAAAGTGATTTCCGTTGATAAAGCAAATGTATTAGATACCAGCCGTTTATGGCGTAAAGTTATGCATGAAGTAGCGAAAGAATATCCAGATGTAGAATTACAGGATATGTTAGTTGATAATACAGCCATGCAGATTGTTAAAAATCCTGCCCAGTTTGATGTGATCGTCACAGAAAATATGTTTGGGGATATCTTAAGTGATGAAGCTAGTATGATTACAGGAAGTATCGGTTTGATACCAAGTGCTTCATTAGGCGAAAGTAAACGTGGTATGTATGAACCAATCCATGGTTCTGCACCAGATATCGCAGGACAAAATATCGCTAATCCAATTGGTACCATTCTGGCAGCTGGGATGATGTTGAAATATGCATTTGATATGGATGAAGAAAATGCGGTCATCGAAAAAGCTGTCGCAGATGTATTATCTGATGGCTATCGTACAGGAGATATCATGGAAGAGGGTAAAACAAAGCTGTTCTGTGATGAAATGGGAGATAAGATTGTAGAATATATTGAAAAAGCATAAGGTCTGTGTAATTCACAGATCTTTTTGCTTATACGGGTATAATCAGATAAACTATCTAAATTTATACGCTAAAATATGTTATATTGTAATATGAGGTGATATTTATGATTGAAAGACCACAATATGTGAATGAAATCATGAAATATATGGATAAACCATTCGTAAAAATATTAACTGGAGTGAGAAGAAGTGGAAAATTAACAATCATGTTGATGATAAAAGAACAATTACGCCAAAAAGGAATTCAAGAAGAGCGTATTTTACACTATAATTTTGATAGTCTACAATATGAAAATATGAAAAATTCTCGTGCTCTTTATGAAATGCTGAGTGAAAAATTGAAAAAATCAAAAAATCGTGTGTATTTGTTTTTCGACGAGATACAGGAAGTACAAGATTGGGAAAAGGTAGTTAATTCCCTTATGATTGATTTTGATACAGATATCTATGTGACTGGTTCAAATTCGAGGATGATGTCATCTGAAATTGCTACATATCTGACAGGCAGGTATATTTCTTTTCATATCTATCCTCTATCTTTTCGTGAGTATTTAACATTCACAAAACAATATCGAGCATTAGAAGATATATATAAGGAATTCTTATCTTATGTAACAGCTGGTGGATTTCCAGCGACTCACTTATATACCATGGATGATGAAGAACGTTATGCGATTGTCAAAGATATATATAATTCAACTATTTTTTCAGATATTGTGAAAAGAGCACAGATACGAAAGGTTGATCAATTAGAACGTATTGTCAAATATGTGTTTGATAACGTAGGAAATACATTTTCTGTCAGCAATATCTCTAAGTATTTAAAAAGTCAGAACAGAAGTATTCATGTGGAAACGATTTATGAATATTTAAAATGTTTGGAAAATGCATATATTATACAACGTTGTGCTAGATATGACATCAAAGGAAAAGAAATATTAAAAACGCAGGAAAAGTTTTATCTTGCGGATCCTGCATTCCAATATAGTGTATTAGGATATCGCATGGATTCTTTTTCTAATATGCTAGAGAATATCGTTTATTTAGAATTAAGGCGTAATGGTTATGATGTTTATGTTGGAAAAATAGATACAGCTGAAATTGATTTTGTGGCAATAAAACGTAACGAGAAAGTGTATATCCAAATCACGCAGGAGATAAGTCAAAAAACTACACAGGAAAGAGAATATGGAAATCTTTTAGAAATTCATGATAATTATCCAAAGTATGTTTTGCGTACAGATACATGGGCTAAAGGAAACTATGAAGGTATTCATACGATGCATATTGCGGATTTTCTATTGTTAGAAAAATATTAAAAGAAAGCTATGGTGTTTTTCCATAGCTTTTCATCATTCATGGGAATATAAGAAAAAAATTTAAAAAATATTGCATTCTTACATAAATGATGTAACAATATGGTATATCATAGAGTCATCAAAAGGAAAGGATGAATTTTATGATCAATGAACGTAGATTAGCAAGGGAATTATTAAATGCTGTTTGGGAAAAAGATGTGGAGCGTGCAGAGGAGCTGTTAGACTTTGGCGCAGATGCCAACTGGATCTTTAATGGATATCCAATATTACATCATGCAGTTTATACACGCAATAAGAAAATGGTCAACCTATTGATTGCCTATGGCGCATCACAAATTGACAGTGCGCTGGCATTCGCTCAGGATCGTGGAATCAGCAGTATGGTACCTTTATTAACGAAGCATGGTGCTGTACCAAAGTACGAATATATGAACATCGCTTTTGGTTTCTATCCAGATCGTTACGCACCACTAGATTATCAGCCTTTGTTACATCAATAGAAAGGATTGCTTATGAATCGTAGTGCTTATTGCATTGAAATGTTGAAATTACTTGCGGCCAGAGGGTTTATGCGTAAAGAAGAACTGGCAAAAGAACTGGATGTGAATCCAAGAAACATCATAGAGTATCGAAAAGAGCTGGAAGCAGCGGGATATGATATTATCACAACAAGTGGAAAATATGGCGGGTACGCTCTGGATGGAGGTACCCTTTTGCCTATGCAGGGATTTACAGCGAAAGAGAAAAAAGCATTATCTGATGCCCTGACGTATTTAAAAGTACATCCGGATTTTTATTTATATGAAGATTATCGTCTGGCAATGGATAAAATCTTAGCAAGCTCTTCATTAAGTGAAACAAATGGGGGCATGTATTTAAATGACAGTAAACCAGTGGTTTCTAAAGAAATATTAAAAATGATGGATCTGTGCGAAAGCGCAAAACAACATTCCCTTGCGATAGCACTAGATTATAAAAGCATGCATGCCAAACAGTTTGAAAGAATCATGATTCATCCATATGAAATATTAAACTATAAAGGAAGCTATTATTGTCTGGCATATTCTATGAAAGCCAAAGATTTTCGTAATTATAAATTCAGTGATAAACGAATGCGCAATGTTGTCATCACGGATACAGTATTCACAAGAGATGTCAACTTTAAAATCAAGGAGCATGTAGGAAATATTGGTCTGATTCAGGATGAAGTATATGAATTAGATTTAATGTTATATCATGAAACAGCATTACTGATGTCAGAAAAACAGGTTGGACTACATCCGGAAATGGAATGGATTGATGATCACACCTTGCATTATCATACAATTATGGAAGGAAAAATGGAAATCATCAGCTTTTTATTGTCATTAGGCGCACAATGTAAGGTCATAGAGCCAAAAGAAATATGTGAAGATATCACAAAAATTTTACAGGATATGATGGAAAACTATAACAATACCGCATTTTCTGATATAATCAATAAGAAAGAGAAGTGATAAAACGTGTATCATGTAACCGATTTTAAGAAGTATGAACGATGCCAGCGAATGTTCTGGCTGTCAAGAAAAGAACGTAAACAGATGATTCCATTTGTGAATTATAATATGAGTATGATAGAGTTATGCAAGGAGCTGTTGATGATCCAGGATCCTTTTGAAGGGGCTGCCAATGATGATGGTGCACTTGCCTTAGCTGCTTTATCTACCCATGCATGGCTATTGAATGCTCGCTTTGCTCATGAAGATTTACGTGTGAAGATTCCTATTATGTATCAAGAAGATGGAAAACGTATCGTATATTTTACATATTCCAGCTGCTATCCAAAAGAGGGAGAAGCACAGAAAATGGCAGATACATTATCTGTATTGGAATTACTAGGAATATTTATTGATGAAGTCTATGTCATTCATTTAAATCCTGATTATGTACGTGGGGAACAGCTTGATGTAAGAGCATTACTCATCATTACAGAGCATTTATATAACAGTAAAAATCATGAAGGAAAATTAATCAAAGATTTAATTGCCTCACATCGTCGTGATATCTTGCCATTATTGGAAGATTTACGCAGTTGTGAAGCTAGAGAAGATGTAGCCATCGTACGAAGTAATGCCTGTACACGTGGTGTAAAATGTCCTTATTTTGATGAGTGTTTTCCAGAGAAACCAGATCATACCAGTATCTTGAATCTTGTACAATCTTGTCATAAATATGCTATGAAAGAGGAAGGCATTGAGGATATCAAAGATGTGGATGTAGAACGAATAGAGGGTACCAGACATCAATATGCTCAGATTATGGCCGCGAAATATGGCCGATATGTGGATCAGGCAGCACTTCGCTGCTGGTTGAAGGAACATATTCATTATCCAATCAGCTATCTTGATTTTGAATGGGAAACCTATGCATATCCACCTTATAAGGGCTTAAAGCCTTTTGATGTTGTATGCTTTGAATATTCTTTACATGTGGAACAGGCCAATCAAAAAGATTTGACACATCATTGTTTCATTGAAACAGGCGATTGTCGTATTGCTTTTATAGAATCCTTACTCAAACATGTACCAGCAACAGGTACCATATTGGTATACAACATGGAAGGTGCAGAAAAACTTCGATTAAAACAACTGGCAGAACAGTTTCCACAATATGCATCACAACTAGAAAGTATTTGGGAGAGAATGGTAGATTTATCTTTACCGTTTTCTACTGGAAATGTCTATGATAATCGTATGGCAGGCTTTTACTCTTTAAAAACGTTAGTACCGATTTTCTCAGATTATAACTATCAGGATCTGGATATCTCCTATGGTATGGATGCTGTAGAAAAATATCGTGAATTATCACAATGTGATGAAGCAGATGCCAAAGTAATCAGAGAACAATTAGATGCCTATTGTTCGATGGATACCTATGCAGAATATATCGTATACCATGCTTTGGATAAAATCGCCTGGGAGTCCTGATGTATTTATTTTATAATCTTTTAGCGATGTTCATCTTTGGGACCATTGGTTTATTTGTACGAAATGCACAACTGCCTAGTGCACTACTTGCGCTTATACGAACCTGTATTGGCGCCATGATTCTAGGATTGATCCTACTAAGTCGTAGAAAGAAAATAAACATTAACAAAGGGGAATGGAAATATATCCTATTATCCGCATGTTTTTTAGGCTGTAACTGGATTTTTCTATTTGAAAGCTATCGCTATACCAGTATTTCCAATGCGACCATTGTCTATTACAGTGCGCCATTGATGATTGCATTTGCATCTTGGTTTTTATATCATGAAGCTTTCACAAAGCAAAAAGTGGTATATCTTTTATGCAGTATGGCAGGACTTGTAGCGATATCTTTTCAAAGTGGGAGTTTTGATATCATGGGCATCTTCTTTGGCTTATTAGCCGCCTGTGGTTATGCCGGTATTGTTTTAACCAATCGCCATATTCATATGGAGTCATTAAGCTTTACATTTCTTCAACTGTCACTTGCCGCATGCATCATTCTGCCTTATGTCTTATGGCAAAAGGAATTCATACAGATTGCTAATATCACTATGGCACAGCTTCCATGGATCATATTACTAGGAGTCCTGCATACAGGAATTGCTTATCTTCTGTATTTTACATCCATCGCAAAACTATCCTCCACAAGTGTTGCGGTATGTAGTTATCTTGATCCCTGTACAGCAATCATCCTATCCATTTTCATTCTACAAGAACCATGTACACCTTTACAGATTGTAGGTATCATCTGCATATTTGCTGGTATTATAGGAGTCACAAAATCAT
This sequence comes from [Eubacterium] hominis, assembly GCA_014337235.1. Classification (GTDB taxonomy): domain Bacteria; phylum Bacillota_I; class Bacilli_A; order Erysipelotrichales; family Erysipelotrichaceae; genus Hoskinsella; species Hoskinsella hominis. The sequence continues at coordinate 2,917,728 of CP060636.1, forward strand.
CTAAAGGAGATGAAACAAATGCTTTATGAATTTAAAGAAGAACCGGTAGAAATAAAGGAATTTGATATGACACAAGAATCTATGAAGCTTGGCATCTTTGGAAAAGAAGATTTACCATCATTGATTGCTCAGTTTCATTTTGATCCTGTCACCATGGAAGAATATAACCAGATGAATCGTAAACCAAATCATAAAATGGATTCTTATTATGGATACGATTTTGGTATCCTGCATGCCGTTCATAAACAGGAAAGTTTTATTTCCATCAAACTAGGTGTCTATATTACCAAACATATGCTGTTGATTATTTGTGATAATGCAGCCATGAAGTCTGAAATATTATCAGATATGTGGCACATCAATGCCCATACGGTTTCCTTAGAGCATATGATTGCGACCTTGTTGCACACCATTGTGAAACACCATACCCAGATGTTAGAAGATATGGAAAATGATCTATCTACGATTGAAGAAGCAATCATGGAAAATCATATGTCGGATTTCAATCAGAAAACCAGACCATTACGAAGCAATATCTTATACCTGACACATTATTATGAACAATTACTCGATGTCTGTGAAGAACTGCTTCAGGATGAGAATGATTTCTTTCAGGAAGAACATTTACATCATCTGCGTATTATCTCTGATCGTATCAATCGTTTCAATGGAAATATCCATATCCTAAAGGACTATATGGTACAAATACAGGATGCTTACTCTACTCAGGTAGATATGAATCTTAACCATATCATGTATTTCTTTACTGTTATCACAACGATTTTTATGCCATTAACATTGATTGTTGGATGGTATGGTATGAATTTCCATAATATGCCGGAGTTAGAATGGAAATATGGTTATCCATTTGTAATCGTATTATCCATTGCCATCGTCGTTATATGTTTCTGGTTTTTCAAAAGGAAGAAATTATTGAAATAGAAAGCAAGTCGCTTTCTTTTTTTACCAATTATCCCTGTTTCTTAACCATTTATCCCTTTCATATTGAAAAATAATGACTTTTACATGACAATAATCAAAAAGGGGTGGATATCATGTTATATGCAGAATTTAAAACAATCCAATTTGATGAGCGCATCATCCTACCAGCAGGACAAATCGATATCCCATCAGGCTTAACTTTGCTTTTAGGAGAAAGTGGCAGTGGGAAAACAACGCTAATGAAAACATTAAGTTTTCAAAATGCTTTTTTAACATCTTTCCAATATCAAAATATACAAGTTAACATCACTTCAGATAAAGAAAAACAGGATTTTATTTTTGAACATATATCTTTTCTTGACCAAAACGCACAATTGTTAGAAAATCTTACGATTCAACAACAAATCCAACTAATACAGACACAAAATACCACACCTGTATCAATGGATACCTATAATGATATTTTAAATTTTCATGAACAATTAAACAAATATCCCAATCAGTTATCCGGTGGAGAAAGAAAACGTGCAGCACTTCTTTGCGCCATTGCACGTCAAACAGATATTTTATTCCTAGATGAACCAACAGCTAACTTAGATGAGGTTGCCAGTGAACAAATGCGAAGCTTGTTTCAGCTTTTAAAACAAGAAGGAAAGACTTTGTTCATCGCAACACATGATGAGCAACTAAAAGCAATCGCAGATCAAATATATGAAGTGGATCATGGTATAAAAGTATGTAAAAAACAAATAAATAATCATGCAGTATATCCCATATCTCACCACAAAGACATAAAAGCCCTTTTACCAGAATTACGCCATACGCATCAGTATCAAAAAACATATCATCGTATCTTTACCTTCCTTGCGGTACTTTGTGTGGCATTTTGCACAGTATCTTTACAGCTACAAAACTTTCATTATGATTATATTCAGAATAAAAAAGTATTGGATGATACAAAATTTTTGATCTATGCACCTGATTTGGGAATGGAAAATCAACGCTATGAATTTTATGGTGCCGGCAAAGGCATCTCATCCAATCAAATACAGCAGGTAACAAGTCTTGCACATGTGAAAAGCGCAAAACCATGGTTTCAAATAGAATTACATGATGATTTAGCGTTATATGAAAAAGATCAATATGGCAATGAAGAGAAAGCATCTTCCTATAAAAAAGAAATGAAAATAAACTATCCCAATCAAACAAACAAGATTATCACAGAAAATGCATTAGTGTCCTGTTATGATGAAGCAGATGATCATGCCAATATCATTAAAAACGATTTCCATCAAAATGGCATCTTTATATCCCAGGCACTTGCCAACAGTATTTCTACAGATGAAAATACCTTAAAACAAACTACCATTACCTTCTCATTTCTTTCACCAAAATACCTGTCAGATGGATATGTCAGTGCCACAAATCAAGCAATCCCTATCACTTATCCTGCATGTACACCTATATCGATCACGACCCCAATCGCAGGCGTTTTAAAAGGAAATCAAATGGATATCACACCATTACATGATCTGCCTTATGCAATCTATATGAAACAAACAGAAATGATGTCCTATATCGATCAAACAAAGCAAACTCATCCAGAAACACTCTATACCACAGTAGAAATCGCAAATGATGGCAGTTATCAAAACTATCATTTCGATACCACACCACCAAAGGATACAACCAGATTATTACTTCATACAATTGATTATGAACCATGGGAGCCAACTCGCTATCTCATAGAAGTGGATGATGCTAATCATGTATCTGATGTCATCTCACAAATCACAAAACTTGGATATAATGTCTATCAGGGTGGAAAAGAATACCATACCATTACGGAAAATACCCGTCATTTGCAATCTATGATACGTATTGGTTCTTTAGTATCAATGTTTATCATTCTTGTGTTATTCACCATGTTGAAATATAACGATCGAGAAGCCCAGCAAAAAACAATTCACTATTTTACTATAATGGGATATCAGAAAAAAGAAGTTAAGGAAATCATGATAAGAAGCTATACGGACAATACAGTACATTTATGTATCTATGCAATGGCTTTGATCGCATGTATCCTGCTTTTAGATCAAGCATTTAACTGGTTTGGCATACAGATCAATCTAATGCTTGTAGCTACCACCTTATTATTATCCATTATATTAGAATTTATCATTCCATATCTAATCAAGCATTAAACAATACAACGTCTTTCGTATATCAAAGGAAAGGCGTATTTTTTTTATAAATTAAGCGTTTACACTGGTATATACCACTAGAAAATGTTAGAATAATAAGGAAGATAATTTTTAAAGAAACATGTGAAAGGAGGAATCCTATGCATTTGGCTGTTGTAGAAGATCATATTGAGGATGTTATGAAAATCAAACAAGAATTATCAAAATACGCAAATGTAACTTATGAAACTTTTGAACATATACAGCCCTTTCTCGAATGCTGTCTATCATTTGATGCGATTTTCTTAGATATCGATATGAAAGAAGAAAGTGGTATTGTTCTGGCACAACAAATACGCAAAAAAGATAAAATCATTCCAATCATATTTGTTAGCTATCATAACGAATATATCAATGATTGTTTCACGGTACATCCTTTCTATTTCATCAGAAAAGATAAACTGGCAATAGAATTAAAGCTTTGTATGGATGATTTGATTCCTTTATTGAAAAATAATCAGGCTATTTTCAATTACACGAAAAATGGGAAACACTTAAGTATGCCAGCGAAAGAAATTTTGTATTTTACCAAACTTCATAACACCTGCGAAATAAAACTGAAAGATCAATCCCTATTAAAAGTTCATATAACATTAAAACAAATTGAAGAACAAGGATTATTTGGATTCTATAAAATCAACAATTCTGTTATTGTGAATTTTGCGCATATTGTGATGTTACAACAGGATGCATCATTTTTGATGGATGATGGAACTAGCATAGAAATCAGCAGAAGAAAAAAAGAAAACGTGTCCAATGCTTATCAAGAATATCTAAGATGTTTAAGCTATCGCTAACCAGTTATCCCTCTTATGCGACCAAACATCCCTAAAGGGTTGAAATATTGCATAAAGTGTATAAAATGGTGCTGAAAGGAAGTGGTTACATTGATTTTGCATTGGGCACAAGCAATAACAGATTATCTGAATCGAAATGGAATTATTCAGAATGATTTAGAAATATATCAGTTTGGTTTTGTCTTATGTATATCTACAATGATGAGCTTTGGCCAGGTTATTCTAGTAGGAATTATATGTGACATTCTTCCTTATACGCTCTGCTATTTGATTTTGTTTACTGTATTAAGGGTTCATGTAGGTGGATATCATTGCACAACTTATCTAAAATGCCAGTGTACATATCTTATGATTTTTCTGATATATATGTTATTAAGGTATATAGATATTAATGTTTGGGTCGCATTCATGATGTATATAATAGCTAGCTTCACCATATGGATATATGCACCTGTTCAGCATCCATTAAAACCTTTAACACGAATTGAGAAAAAATCTTTTTCAAAAAAATCAAAATTATTAGTAGTCGTATTTGGGATTGCCTTATATCTAGCTCATTTGTTTGATAAAGGGTTATCCTACACTGTTTGGTATTGTCTACTGGCAAATGCATGTTTACTAACATATGGGGAGGTTGTTTATGTTCAAAAGAATGATTTTAAAAATGATCACTGTATTAGCTTATAGACAAGCTGTAGTTGCACACTCTCTTGTTTCTCATTATGGCATTTACCAATTTGAAGAGCCTAAGGGGCTGAAGGAGAAAAGATTATGATTTCATTTAAAAAGAAGATTAAAAAGTTTGCTGTTCCTGCCTTATGTTTAACAATTTTAGGAGCAGGTGCTGGAGTTACAGTAAATGCAGCTGATTATTCATGTACTAAGACTGTAGGTATTAATACTGCTATTGGTTCAGGAAGTGTTAAGGCTACTACAACACGTCATACTACAGGAAATTCTAAATGGGATACATATAGCGTTGGCTATAGTTCAGTATCAGGTACAAAAAGCTGTGTCTCTAATAGTAAAGAACTGTACACGTCAGATTCAAAAGCTCAATATAAATATACATTGAGTATTACCTTGTATAGTTACGCATACGGATCTGGTAGTGCAAATGTTGATTATTATTTCAACGGAAGCAAAGTATATTGATGCAAGAAGAGTGTTTTACACTCTTCTTGACTTTTTTTGGAGGTGGTTTTAATGAAATTAAAAATAAAAAATGTGATTTTTGATACTTATATCGTCTTAAAAAAAACTAGTTTTTTGCTTGATACTGGAAACCTAGTAGCGTTGATTGGAGAAAGTGGCAGTGGAAAATCCACAATCATTGATTCCATCACCTTTGAAAATGAGTTTTTAGAAAGCTTTGTATATCAAGAAAAAGATTATGCAAAAGCTACAAAAGAAGAACAACAATCTTTTATATTTGAACATATGGGAATCGTTCATCAACAACCAGAATTTCTAAAAGATTTAACCATAAAACTTCATATAGAAATGATAAAAGAGTTGTATGGAATAAAAGAAGATGAAGAAATACAAGACTGGATATCATCATTAGAATTAAAAGTATTATTAGAAAAATATCCAGATCAATTATCAGGTGGAGAACAGATACGTTGTGCTTTACTATTGGCATTAATTCATAAACCAGATATCTTAATATTAGATGAACCAACATCATCGTTAGATGAGTATCATCGTGATCAAGTGATTCAAGTGTTGAAAGAATATGCAAATCAAGGAAATATCGTATTATATTCTACTCATGACAGTCATCTGATAGAAAAAAGTGATGTTGTATATGAGATAAAAAATCAAGAACTGTATCAAATAAAAGATGACAATAAAAAAGAAACAGAAAATAATGAAACACAACATGTGACAAAGAAACATTTGGAAGGCATCAATTATTATTTTCGTAAGATGAAGAAACATCAAAAATTATATCATCGAATCATGGCTATGCTAACAATATTCTGTATAGGATTTACAGCTTTTGGCTTTGAATTTAATAATATTGCGTATGCAGTTCAGACACAACAAATGAATGATATAGCCTCTAATGAATTGTTGGTTTATAAAGGCGTAGATCGACAAGGAGAAAAATTTTATGAGTTTGGTGGTGCAAATGAATTAATCACTACAGAGGAAATAGAAAAAATAAAACGGATAGACCATATAAAGCATTTTGAGTGGCGATATGATACAGAGATTTTCAATAGTGCTTTACTTCCTGTTACAGATCGTAGATTTTCTGATGCAGACTATAGAGCGGATCCTATTGAAATACAAGAAAATAAAAGCATAATTAAGAAGCTAGGGCCTAAAGAAAAAGGAAATCAAAAAATAGATTCTTTGTATGTTTGTTCTTATATAAAAGATTGGAATTATGATAATGATATTAAATATAAATTTCAAAACGATGGTGTATATATATCTATGTGGTTTGCCCAGAAAATTGATTCAAATGTAGAAAATCTCAAAGGAAAAGAAATCAGTTTTTATTATACAGTACCAACGAGCGATGCTTATGGAAAAGTTTGGATAACGAATGATAATGAAGAAATGTTTTTACATCTTCCTAATACAACTAAAGTGAAAATAACATTACCAATAGCTGGTATATTAGAATACGCAAATATGGGAATTACCAATGATTATCAGGATGTAGTTTACATGGATAGAGATATCATAGAAAAGTATATCAACCAATATAAAGATGACACAGTTAGAACTATTTATGGTATGGATACGGAATATAAAAAATATTATATCAATGATTGTCCAGATGATGAAAAAGACAAGGTAATTCATGAAGTGAAAGAAACACCATGGGCACCTACTGGATACTCAGTAATCGTAGATGATATAAGTCATATGGGAGATGTGATACATGCAATCAATGAGATAGGATTAGATGTAGAAAATGGATATATGAATTATGGCGCTATGCGTCAAAACACGAAAGATATGCAAACAGCCATTAGAATTGGATCAGTAATTTTAAGTGTTATCATCTTTTTGATGTATATCGTGATGAAATATAACAATCGAAAAGCAGAACAAGAAATAAATGATTATTTCAAGAATATAGGGTTTCATAAGAAAGAAATAAAGAAAATTAAGCGTAAAAAATATATTGAGGAAAGTATCTTTGTAGCAATTCTTTCAGTAATCATATTTACAGCTTTGATGTTTATATTAAATGCATTGCATATAGGATATACCGTATACAGTTTGAAAATGGTAGTAATTATTTTATGTTTATCATTGATATTTGAAGCAATCATACCAATGTTAATAGAAACTAAAAAATAAAAAAAGGAGGATGGAAGCAATGATTGTGAAATTAAAAGATATTCAATTTCATTCCGATATCATAGTGAAAAAAGCAAAATTAGAATTGTTATCTGGAAATTTAACTGCTTTGATTGGAGAAAGTGGTAGTGGGAAATCCACAATCATTGATTCCATTATCTTTGAAAATGAGTTTTTAGAAAGCTTTATGTATCAGGATAAAGATTATGCAAAAGCTACAAAAGAAGAACAGCAAGCATTTATCTTTGAACATATGGGAATCGTTCATCAACAACCAGAATTTTTAAAAGATTTAACCATAAAACTTCATATAGAAATGATAAAAGAGTTATATGGAATAAAAGAAGATGAGGAAATACAAAATTGGATATCATCATTAGAATTAAAAGCATTATTAGAAAAATATCCAGATCAATTATCAGGTGGAGAACAGATACGTTGCGCAATACTATTGGCAATGATTCATAAACCAGATATCTTAATATTAGATGAGCCAACATCATCATTAGATGAGTATCATCGTGATCAAGTGATTCAAGCATTAAAAGAATATGCAGATCAAGGAAATATCGTATTATATTCTACACATGACAGTCATCTAATAGAAAAAAGTGATGTTGTATATGAGATAAGAAATCAAGAATTGCACCAGATAAAAGATAATAGTAAAAAAGAATCAAAAATTAATGAAACACAACATGTGACAAAGAAACATTTAGAAGGTATCAATTATTATTTTCGTAAGATGAAGAAACATCAAAAGTTATATCACCGAATCATGGCTATGCTTACAATATTTTGCATAGGGTTTTCAGCTTTAAGTTTTGAATTTAATAATATAGCATATTCAGTTCAAACGCAACAGATGAATGATGTAGCCTCTAATGAATTGTTGGTGTATAAAGGTGTAGACAGACAAGGATTTGTTGAATATGATTTTGGAGGTTCTAATGATTTGATTAGTGATGATGAATTGTCTAAAATCAAACAATTATCGCATGTAACTGATGTTGAGTGGAGATATGACATTGATTTATCTACACAAATGCTTTTTCCAGTGACAGATAAACGTTTTTCTTCCTATGATTATAAAGCTGAACCTTTTATATTGCTTGAAGATGGAAAAGAATTAAAAAAAGTTGATTATACAGGTTCACTTTCTGTTGTAACGTTATGTTCTTATTTAAATAATAAAGATTATGATTCTGATATTGAAATGAAATTCCAGGATGATGGTGTTTATTTGTCAAAAGACTTTGCGCAAAGATTTGGGATAAATATCAAAGATTTAAAGGATAAGAAACTATCATTTAGTTTAGCAGTAGCTGTTAATGATGCTTATGGGAAAACATGGACATATTCTAAAGAGGAAGATACCATCTATTTACATTACCCTAATATTAAGATGATAAAGGTGACTTTACCCATTGCAGGGGTATTAAAAAATTCAAATATGGGAGTAACAAATAATTCTCAAGATGTGATCTATATGAACAGGGATATCATAGAAAAGTATATCAATCAGTACAAGGATGATACAGAAAGAACAATCTATGGAATGGATACTGAATATAAAAAATATTACATTAATGATTGTCCTGATGATGAAAAAGATAAAGTAGTGCATATAGTTAAGGAATCCCCATGGAAGCCAACTGGTTATTCAGTTATGGTAGATAATATTGGCAATATGGGAGAAGTAATCCATTCGATTAATGAATTAGGACTTGATGTGGAAAGCGGATATGCAAACTATGGAGCGATTCGTCAAAATACGAAAGATATGCAAATAGCCATCAGAATATCTGCAATCATTATTTTGATCATAGTTTTCTTTATGTATACTGTAATGAAATATAATAATCGAAAATCTGAACAGGAAATTGATAAATACTTTAAGAATATTGGATTTCATGAGAAAGAAATAAAACATATGAAACGAAAGAGATATATAGGAGAAAGTTTCTTTGTGGCAATCATTGCAATGATTGTATATACGTTATTCATGTTTTTATTAAATGTGTTGCATATAGGATATACCGTATACAGTGTGAAAATGGTAGTGATTATTTTATGTTTATCATTGATATTTGAAGCAATCATACCAATGGTAATAGAATTAAAAAAATGAATAAATGATTAAAAAAGTGAGGGGAGTACATGTTTGACATAGGAATAACAATCATAGAAAATGCAATATATGCATTTATTACGTTTAGCTTAATTAATATAAAAGCAAAAAAAGAATGCCCATTCTTCTTATTGCTATGGGGAACATTAACTGTTTTAACCCTGGTTTCTAATCATTTAGAGGCTTATGATATTTTACTTGAACCGCTTACGATATTGATGATATGCGTGTTATCGTCGATTTTCTCATATAATCGAAAATCATATATATTAATGATATCCATTGTTCCATCCATCATCAATAACGTGATTGTGACAGTAAGTGTTTTTATGATCTCATTTGTTTTAAGACGACCAGCTATTACTATATTATCTGAATATTATGTTTTAGTTGCGTGTCTTACGAAAAGTGTATTTTTAATTTTAGGTATTCTGATTTACCATTATAGAGATTCCATTATTAAATTTTCAGACTATCGTTTTAAAGAATGGTGGCCAATGATTGTATTAAGTTATGGCATACTGTTTTCATTTAATATCTTGTTTTCTGTTTTGATAAATCAAAGTATTCGTCTTGAATATACAATGTTTATGATATTTATCAATATGATTACTGCCTTTATGGTACTCATCATGTTTTATAATTTACAAAAAAGCAGTAAAGAAAAGTATGATGATAAGTTGAAACTTGCTTTGTTTCATAATGATATGGAAGCATATAAACAGATGCAGGAATTAGAAGAAGCAATCAGAAAATCTAGGCATGATGAAAAATATCGATATTCCTATATGTATCAACTGGTGGAACAAGGGGATATCGAAACGTTAATAAAAGTATTAAAAGAGAGAGTAGATGAGGTAAATACATGGAAGTATTATCGTTTTAGTAATCAGACGATATTCAATATGGTGTTAAATGAGCGTATCGCAAAGATGGAAGATTTGAAAATTCAATTTGATTATGATATACGTGTACCTGAAACGCTTGCGATGGAGGAGATGGATTTATATCGTATCTTATCTAATTTGATGGATAATGCGATAGAAAATTGTAGTGGGGAAAAGCGAATTGTTATGAAAGCATGGATTGTACAAAATGCTTTGCGTGTAGTCATTAAAAATACGATAGATCAAAGTGTGTTACAGGATAATCCTGATCTGAAAACAAAGAAAGAAGATATAAAACATCATGGACATGGATTGGATAATACAAGAAAAATTGCTGAGTTATATATGGGCAGTTTATTGGTAGAAGAAGATGATGGGTATTTTGTGAGTGATGTAATATGTTGTTTAAGGGCAATTGCCGGGGAGGAAGAGATGGATGATTAAGTTAAATAATATAGAGATAAGTTATGATCGGGTGTTATTAGAAAATGGCAGTATGCAAATACCAGATAAAACACTGACATTAATTACCGGATTGAGTGGTACAGGGAAGAGTACATTATTATATCGTGTTGGAATGATATCTGATCAATGCGATTATGGGTATGAAATCAATGGAAAAACGATTGATTTAAGAGATGAAAAATGTAAGAGTCAATATCGAAGATTGCATTTTGGATATGTAATGCAGGATGCCAGTCTTTATGAACAATATGATGTATTAGGAAATTTGAAGTTGTATGCTTCTTTTGCGGGGAAGGAAAAAAGTGAGGAAGCTTATTTGCATTTGTTGTCGCTTGTGCATTTACAGGTTCCAATGCATCAAAGTATTGAAACATTATCTGGTGGAGAACGGCAGCGATTAGCAATTGCTTGCGCATTATGTAAAGATCCGGAAGTATTGATACTAGATGAACCAACGAGTGCCCTAGATAAAAAGAATGAAACAATCGTATTGGAAGTATTGAAACAGTTAGCACATGAAGAAGGTAAGTGCATCGTGATGGCAAGCCATAGTGCACTAGCCAAGGAATATGCAGATCAGATTTATTCAATTAAAGAGAAAAAACTGATATGTGAAAAGCAGTATCAGGGGACAAGTATTACATGGAAAGATGACAAACAGAAGCTTTCTTTATCTTTTTTCACAAACTATATCCGTTATTTCTTTCAAAAATATAAAAGTTTGAATGTTATGATGATTACTGCCATGATTTTGTGTATGATGGCATCTACCTTATCGCTTGGCTTTATTGACGCACATGCGAAATCCAGTTATGAGGCATTGGAAAGACTGACGGATAAACAGTTGTTTATCACTGATGATAAGAGTCAGATGTATATGAATGGGGAATTACCTGTGATGAAGGACATGGAAAAGCTGAAGCTGGAAGATGGGGATAGTCTATATCCATATCATAAGATGATGATTTCTGTGAATGGTATGTGGGTAAGTGTGGTTCCTTATTTTGATGGACAGGATTTTAGTGATAAGATGTTAAGAAAAATGGATTTAGGGGATAATCAGGGTGTGTATTTTTCTCATCAGCTGTATGTGGATATGAAAGATATGGCATTTGTGGATAATCAATTTGACGCAAGTGGTGTGGTATTTGATATTCAAGATGGGGAAGATATGGGGCATCCCTTTGAAAAAAGCTTCCTTGTGAAAGGGGTATTGGATAAAAATATTCATTGTCCATACTTAAAAGATGAGAAAAGTTTTATTTATATGTATTATAAAGAAATCGATGCATTGTATCAAAAGTATAGCTCACAAAAGGATACACGAGGATATATTTTATGTTCAAATAATTTACAGTCGTTAATGAAGGATAAAGATGAGGCAAAAGCTTTAGGGTTTGGGGTAAATGAAGGACAGGTCAATCTGGATGCATTAAATACTTTAGCACATACAACGCAGAACTTACGTTTTCTTGTGTTAGGTGGTTTTTTGATTGTATTCATTTTGATGTTGAGTGCTTTACAGATCAATTATTTCTATAAACGGAAGCGAGAATTTGCATTATTGAGCGTAAATGGGCTGGCTCATCGTGATTTGCATAAATTATCATTGATGGAAATTGTAGGAAAGATTTTGTTGTCCTTGATTATTTCGATGATTGTCAGTGGCATCGTGTGGATGGTTTTATCAGTTAGTGGACTTATGAAATTAGAAATTGATGGAATCGCACAATTGATTTTCTATGTGATCTTATTTGTTATTGTTGTTTTGGTAACGATGATATATAGCGTTATATTCTTTCGCAAGAATCAGCCAGAAAATATTTTAAGAAATTAATATAAATTGTTGACAAAGGCTAACTTTTGGTATATAGTATGTTTGAAGTTAGATTTAACTAACATGAGAGCTTGCATAAACATTCCTTTCTCAAAATGTAATCCTCTTTAAACCTTTCATAACTTTACAACCAACAAGATTATCTGACTTCTTAAATTGGAACGTATTTCCTCATGCGTTCCTTTTTCTTTTTTCTTTTTCAAATGGCAAACTTATGGTAAACTAATACTGATTGGAGTTGAGAATATGGCTTTTTTACCTACAACAAGAGAAGAAATGCTGCAACAGGGCTATGAACAGGTGGATTTTGTATATGTGAGTGGGGATGCGTATGTGGATCATCCAAGCTTTGGATGTGCAATTATCACCAGAGTCTTGCAGGCATATGGATATAGCTGTGCCATTCTTGCACAGCCTGACTGGCATAACGACGATGAATTTACACAATTTGGAGAACCAAGACTTGGCTTTTTGGTATCTGCTGGAAATATTGATTCTATGGTGAATCATTATTCTGTTAATAAAAGACGACGTGATAAAGATTACTACAGTGATGAGGGGGTTATGGGAAAACGACCAGATCGTCCTACCATTGTATATACACAGATATTGAAACGTTTATATCCGCATAAGCCGGTTATGATTGGTGGAATCGAGGCCAGCTTGCGACGTTTATCTCATTATGATTATTGGGATGATAAAGTAAGAAGAAGTATTTTAATGGATTCTCAAGCCGATTTATTGATGTATGGCATGGGAGAAAACACCATCGTGGAAGTCGCAGATGCTTTGGCAAGTGGATTAGAGGCAAAGGATATTTGTTATATCAGAGGTACCGTATGGAAAACAAAATCCATTGAATATGTATCAGATTATATCATGCTGCCAAGTTATGAGGAAGTATGTAAAGATAAGCGTACGTATGCGAAAAGCTTTCATATCCAGCATGAAAATATTGATGCGATTGCAGCAAAGGTATTGGTAGAACCATATGATGGATGGTATGTGGTACAAAATCAACCACCACTTCCATTGACACAGGAAGAAATGGACTTTACGTATTCACTGCCATATGAAAGAACGTATCATCCTAAATATAAATACATACCAGCAATTGAAGAAGTACAGTTTTCCATTGTATCAAATCGAGGCTGTTTTGGATCTTGTGCCTTCTGTGCAATTACCCATCATCAAGGTAGAGTCATTTCTACCAGAAGTAAGGAAAGTATTGTGGAGGAAGCAAAACGGATTACGGAAATGCCTAACTTTAAGGGATATATTCATGATGTGGGAGGGCCTACTGCCAATTTCTCAAGAGAGGCATGTGACAAACAAAGAGAATTTGGCGCATGTAAAAGCAGAGAATGTTTATTCCCGAAACCATGTAATAACCTGATTGTTGATCATAGCCGTTATTTGGATATCCTTCGTGCTGTAAGAGAGCTGCCTAGGGTGAAGAAAGTATTTATTCGTTCAGGTATTCGTTATGATTATCTGATGTATGATAAAAATGATGAGTTCTTTGATGAACTGGTACAGCATCATATCAGTGGACAGTTAAAGGTTGCCCCTGAACATATCAGTGCGGAAGTATTGGATAAAATGGGAAAACCACGTAAAGAATTGTATTTGAAATTCGTTGAAAAATTTAAACAGAAGAATGAACAGTTCCATAAGGATCAATATATCGTGCCATATCTGATGAGTTCCCATCCAGGATGTGATTTAAATGGTGCGATTGAATTAGCGTGCTACCTGAAAAAAATTCATCATACCCCAAAACAGGTACAGGATTTCTATCCAACGCCGGGAACACCGGCGACTTGCATGTATTATACTGGACTTGATCCTAAAACAATGAAACCGGTCTATGTGGCAAGAACACATGAAGAAAAAGCCATGCAAAGAGCATTGATGCAGTTTACTTATCCTCAAAATTATGATTTAGTATATAAAGCATTAAAAACAGCTGGTCGTATGGATCTGGTGGGCAATGGGCCTAAATGTCTGATTCCATATCAGAAACCAGGGCATTTTCCATCCAGACGTGATCAAGGTAAGCGATATGGTCAGAAGCCATATGCGAAAAAGGGGAATGAGCGTAAAGGAATGAAGAAACGATGAAATATTTTCGTCAGTTGATTATCGTTTTTGGCTTTTACTATGGAGGAGAATGGATATCTACCTTGTTTCATTTACCATTACCAGGCTCACTTGTAGGTATGATCTTATTGTTTTGTGCTTTACAGTTACATATACTGCCATTATCTTCAGTGGAAGATACTGCTGATTTTTTACTTGCGCACCTGCCATTTTTCTTTATTCCCGCTGGGGTTGCGCTAATGGCGAATTTTATGCATATCCAAAGCATCTGGTTTCAAATCCTTTTGGTATGTTTGATCACAACGATTCTTACCATGGGGTGCAGTGGATTTTGTATACAAAAGCTGATGGAAAGGAAGCGTGATTAAATGAAGGCGTTATTTACTTCGCCAATGTTTGGCATTCTGTTATCCTTAGTGGCTTTTGAAATTGGTCTGTGGATTCAGAAGAAAACCAAATTATTGGTATTGAATCCTTTATTGCTGGCAATTACAATGATTATCGTTTTACTATTGCTTTGTGATATTCCTTTATCATCTTATCAGGTGGGTGGAAATATGATCAATATGTTTTTAGGACCAGCAACGGTAGTATTGGCAATCCCATTATATCGTCAGGCACATAATCTGAAATACTATTTTGCGCCAATCATGATTGGCATCTGTGCAGGAGTTGTCTGTGGCTTAACTTCTACTTTGTTATGTAGTATGCTTATGGGCTTTGATCGTGAAATTATTGCCAGTATCATGCCAAAATCCATTACTACACCAATTGGAATTGAATTAAGCGCACAGCTTGGCGGTATTGAGGCAGTAAGCGTATTAACGATTCTGGTAACGGGGATTATGGGAGCAGTTGTCGCAGATATGGTATTTCGTATTTTCCATATCGATCATCCTATTGCCAAAGGAGTAGCACTTGGAACAAGTGCCCATGCAATTGGCACAACCAAGGCATTATCTCTTGGTCATATCGAAGGTGCCATGAGTTCTTTAGCGATTGGTGTCAGTGGATTGATCACAGTATTTTGTGCACCGGTTGTATGGGATATGATACAAGCTTTTCTATAACAGTAAAACAGGTCCATGTGACCTGTTTTTTTAAATGCGTATTACTTCCTGATATACCTGATGAAGCAGTGTCCATGTGAAATGATCAACGACACCATCTTTTCTCAGGCCTAAAAGATCTTGAAATGCAAGGACACATTGATGCGTTGCTACGCCAAAGCAGGCATCAGCGTCAATAAAAGGAATGGAGGAGTAAAAATTAGAAATGGTTTGTAAGCGATTTTGTATGAGTAAGACAGAGGCTCCACTAGCGCCAAGGGTTAGTGGTTTTTTAGGAAAAGGAGGCATTCCCTGTGTCGTAAAGATGCCCGCTTCGATCTTGGAGGCAGTGGTAAACAACAAGTTCCATGTGTTTTGATCAATTATGCCATCCCCATGTATTTGGAATAGCTCTTGAAATACTTTGATTGCATTTACACATCGATCATGCATGATACCATCCACAAGGATGTTTGGTATGGCTGGATACATGGAAGCGACTGTATTGATTGCACGCTGTATCATACAGACTGTTTTCATGTCCTGTAGGCTGTCAGGATAATCCATTGGTTGATTTTGAGGATCTATTAATTCTAAAATACGTGTACAGACAGATATTAGATTTGTCTGCGTTGTTGAATCAAGGAGGCCACTCACCTGTGTATGGCTTAATTTTTGAAACGCAATGATCGCATCTTTGGTTTCATTATCAAAGATATGTGTGACACGAAGTGGTGGCAGTTCTTCATAAAAATTCGCAAGAAAGGAAAGGCAGGTTTGTAGATCCCCCATGATATTTCCCTGTGTGCCATACTCTTGAATGGAAGAAATCTTTAGATGCTTATGATAGATAATATCTTCCATTGATCGAATAGAAGAATGAAAGCTATCATCTACAGGCAGGATCCATTCATTTTGATGTTTCTCTAATATATCCATTAAGAGCTTGTCCACAATATCATAAGACAGCTGAATGGACGCATGCAGGAAGGAGCATGTTTCATCTATCACATAAATTTGATCCTGTATGCTATCCTTTGCGGCAGCTTGTTGAAATGTAGTAAACAACAATTCACTGATTGTTGTTTTAAGGATATCTAAAGGCCAGGTAGGATTCACGTTCGCATTTGCGATGCTTTTTAGATATGATGTTCCATCAAGATACACGCGTTGATGATTTCTTTTGAAAGCAACATAAGCCGGAAATGTGAATTTCTTGATTTGCCATGGCTGCATGTTACATGGCTTTTTTTCCATAGACGAAATAATCTTCAGCTTTATGTTTGTTTCATCACTTAACAAAGGGCGCAAGGAAACTTTTAAGCAGGCATGTATATGATCAAAGATTTCGATATTTTCTATCTGTATTTTTTGATAGCCCTGCTTTGTGATCTCGACAGCATAATGTTTGATTTCCTCATCCACATACAAGGGAATATCCATTGTTTCCCCATGTTCATCTGTTAAAAAGAAATCTTCATAGGCTACAATATCAGCTTGTTTACGATAGATACGAACATTGACATCAGGGATATAAAGACCAATACGATGAATGCCTGTGATAATTTTTAAATAACCTGTAGCGATAATTTCACCCCCTACATTACCTTATGTCAAACGCCTGTTTTCGCTTGGGAATATGCCTAAGTGCGTTATGGCTTTTGTTGTTTATGTGAATTATGGGATAAACTTATAGAATTATGTAAACTTTCATGGTTAGGTTGACGAAATGTTTATTTAGCATTACTATTCTTGTGTAAATATTTCACGCATGAAATATTTTGGTAAAAGAAGGTGTAACATGCAAGAGAATGAAGTAGTTATACGCCTGTTGAGAAACATAATGTGTAATCTGTCTACGATCATGAATCATTATTATGAACCATATGGAATCACAGGGGTACAATGTCAGGTGATGATGGAAATCGCAGAAAATGGTGGAGAGATACGTACAAGTGAACTTGCGAAGCATTTACAGATGGGGAATTCCAATTTATCTGCCATCATCAAACGGATGGAACGCCATGATCTTTTGATCAGAAGAAGAAATCCTATGGATGAGCGAATCGTGATGGTATCACTTAGTGAAAAATCCAAACACTGTATGGCAGAAATGCAAAAAGATCTACATCGCCATTTTGACTTGTTAGCACCATTAAAACAACAAGAAAAGGATGATATCATAAAATGTTTACAAATGCTGAATCAGGCAATCGTAGGAGGTGTACAACATGAAGAACACAAATAAGAAAAAGCGACCTTTATATTTTTATTACTTTATCATATTGATCGTGATATTGGTTGGTAATTACCTTTTGAGTAATTATATGTATGATAAACATATGGAAAGTGTTAGTTATGATCAGTTTTTAACTGCCATTGATGAAAAGAAAATAGATAAGGTCAATATAGGTGATGAAGATATTACCTATACCATCAAAGGTGAAGAAAAAAAGGCTTATCAGACGGAAACCATGGAAAATGATACAACGTTAATAGATAAACTGCATCAGGCAGGTGCTACTTTCACAAGAGAGCATGCCAAGGAAATGAATCCATGGCTGTATCTGTTTCTAACAGTCGTAGCCCCATTATTACTATTGTGGTGGCTGGGTAATCGTACCTTTAAGAAAATGCAGGAAAAGATGGGCGGCGATTCCATGAGCTTTGGTGGAGGCGGCTTTGGCAACTTTGGAAAAAGCGATGCAAAGGTCTATGTAAAAAGCCAGAGTGGAAAGACTTTTGAAGATGTAGCTGGTCAGGAAGAAGCAAAAGAAGCTTTACAGGAAATGGTGGAATTCTTAAAGAATCCGGAAAAATATAAAAAAATCGGTGCACAGATGCCGAAAGGTGCTTTATTAGTAGGTCCTCCAGGAACCGGGAAAACATTATTAGCAAAAGCGGTTGCTGGAGAAGCAAATGTTCCATTCTTTTCTATCAGCGGCTCAGAATTCGTGGAAATGTTTGTAGGACGTGGGGCAGCACGTGTGCGTGATTTATTCAAACAGGCCAGAGAAAAAGCGCCATGTATTGTCTTTATTGATGAAGTGGATACAATTGGTAAAAAACGTGACGGTGCAGGATATGGTGGCAATGATGAACGTGAACAGACATTAAATCAGCTGCTTGCGGAAATGGATGGGTTTGATGGATCTACCGGCGTTATCATTTTAGCCGCAACCAATCGTCCTGAATCCTTAGATCAGGCATTATTAAGACCTGGAAGATTTGATCGTCGTATACCGGTAGAATTACCAGATTTAGCAGGACGAGAAGCAATATTAGCCGTACATGCGAAAGATGTGCGTATAAGCAAGAATGTAGATTTAAGAGGTATCGCCAGAGCAACAGCTGGTGCCAGTGGGGCAGAGCTTGCCAATATCATTAATGAAGCCGCATTGCTTGCGGTAAAGGATAACCGTACACAGGTCATTCAAAAAGATTTAGAAGAAGCTGTAGAAACGGTAATCGCTGGTTATCAGCGTAAGAATGCAGTGATTTCCACTAAAGAAAAATTGATTGTATCTTATCATGAAATTGGTCATGCACTGGTAGCCGCAAAATCAAAAAATAGTATGCCAGTAACCAAAATCACGATTGTGCCAAGAACCAGTGGTGCCCTTGGATATACAATGCAGGTACCAGAAGATGAATCTAATCTGATTACCAAAGAAGAAGCGTTCACAAAGATCGTTACATATTGTGGTGGTCGTGCAGCAGAAGACTTGATCTTCCATTCCATTACCAGTGGTGCTGCCAATGATATTGAACAGGCAACCAAGGTTGCACGTAGTATGATTACACGACTTGGTATGAGTGATGAATTCGGTATGACAGCACTGGAAACCATCAATAATAAATATCTGGGTGGAGATGCTTCCCTTGCGTGCAGTGATCAAACAGCAACCAAGATTGATGAAGAAGTTGTCAAACTGATTAAAGAAGCTTACGCCAATGCGTATAAGATATTAGAAGAAAATAAAGACAAATTACATGAGCTTGCGAAATTCCTGTATGAAAGAGAAACCATTACAGGAGAGCAGTTTATGGAAATATTAAACCGTAAGCCATTATTGGAAACACAAGAAAATAAAGAATGCTAAAAAAGGTGCATACAGCGCCTTTTCGTTTTTTGACGTTGCCACTTACCTTTGAAGAATGATATAATAGCCATAAAAGAACTAGGAGGAATTTCATATGCCAAATATTATCACACATAAAATTTTTGCAGAAGAAGTCTTGAAAAAAATATCAAAAAAGGATATTGAAGATATTATCGAGCGTTATCATCAGATTTATTATATTGGAAGCAATGGACCGGATTTTTTATTCTTTCAACATGCGAAACCATGGGAAGCAATGAAAAGTCATACCTTGAATCGTTTAGGAAGTGCCATGCATGCAGGAAAAGTCAATGCCTTTTATGAAGTTGCTATTCGCGAAGTTAAACGACAGAAAAATGTTGAAGTAAAAGAAATGATGATGGCATATCTGTTTGGGCATTTATGCCACTGGGCATTAGATAAAACCACTCATCCATATATCTTTTATCGTACCGGCAATTGTAAAGGTGTCAGTGCAGGATATCATCATCGTTTTGAATCCATGATGGATACCATGATGCTGGAAAAATACCATAATATCAATATTAAAGATTATCGAAGCTATGAAATATGTGAATATAACGAAAGTATTTTAAAGGCAATTTCACGTATTTATGTACCCGCCGCAAAAGAAGTGTACCATGTGGAGGTAAAAGTACATGATCTAAGAGAAACCTTGAATTCATGGTATGATGTACAAAAATTACTATATGATCCAAATCATGTGAAATATGCAATATTAAAAGGAATCGAAGGTGTTATTCGTAAACCATGGGCAATTTCTGGCAATATTGTAAAAAGTAAGATAGATGATCGTTATGATGTATTAAATGAAGAAAAACGTGTATGGTATCATCCTTGTGATGATCATATCAGTTCAAATGAAAGTTTTTTGGAATTATTTGATAAAGGCATTTTCACTGCCATTTCTGTCATAGAAAAAGCCTATGGCTGTATCGAATATGATGCGGGTATAGATGGTGTGATGGATATTTTACAGGATCAAGCATATGATACTGGTATGGCACAGGGAAAGCAGATGCAGTTCTTTGATATCATATATGAAGAAAAAGCATAAATGTTCCCGTGAAAAATGGAGGTAAGTAATGAAACTTTTTGATTTACATGCGGACATTGGATACGATGTCATGGAGGAAAAAACAAAAGGAGATTTTCATGTGGTGAAAAACACCCATGCGAAAAAATTTGATCAGGGGCAAATCGCCTATGTGGCAATGGCAAGTTTCTTTGAAGGCAAAGAAGACTGGACATATATGCAGGATATGATCAAAAGCCTTCGTAAACAGATCGAAGAATGTGTTGATATTGACCTTGTTTTAAGTAAAGAAGATTTATTAAATGACAATGGGCATAAAAAAGCAGTCATGAGTGTGGAAGGTATGTGTGGCATTAAGGATGCACCAAGAGAGAAAATCAGATGGATGTATGAGCAGGGTGTACGAATCGCTTCATTTTGCTGGAATGATGAAAATGCACTGGCAACTGGTGTAAAGGGAACCATAACACGAGGATTAACAGATATGGGAAAAGAAGCACTTGATGAAATGAACAAACTGCATATAATTGTGGATGTATCCCATGCGAATGAAAAAACTTTCTGGGATATCATGAATGCAAACCCATGGCAGGTCATTGCGACACATTCCAACTTGCGTGATTTATGTGATCATCCAAGAAACCTATGGAAAAAACAGGCGCAGGCAATTGCTGCACAAGATGGTGTCATCGGTGTTGTGTGTGCGCCAGGCTTTGTGTCCACAAAAAAAGAGGAACAGGATATTCCTCATCTCGTAGCGCATGTGAAAGCATTAAAAGAATGTATTGGTATCGAGCATATCGCCGTTGGATTTGATTTTATGGATTTTTATGATGACGCGGATATTTATGGGGCCATTACAGATTTATCAAATGCTACACAGGCACAAAACTTTGTAGATGAATTATATCATCAAGGTTTTGATGCATCACAAGTTGAACAAATCTGTTTCAAAAATGCAATTCATGTAGTTTCAAAAGCATATGAAAACCGGCTATAATCATTAGCCGGCTTTTTTCATACTTTCTGCTTTCTTACAAAGGATATGATAAGCTTCTTCTATATCTTCACAAGCCAATACACTTTCTTCCATGGGGCACATCCCTGTCCCACTTCGATTTATAATATAAGGCACAAGTACATCATAACTGATTGGGATATGATGTTGACGAAACATCGTTAAAGCATGTTCACTGATCATACAGGCATGAACTTTTTTAACACCGCCATAAATCATTAACATGGCAGCAGCTTTTCCAATGACTTTATCTACCACGATGCCCTCACGCAGCACCCCCTGCTCAATAAAATGCAGTAAAGGAAGAATACCTTTATTTTTCTCTTTATAAATATGTCCGCAAGAGGAAACAATACAGGTTAATTGTTCCTTTTTTAAAGCTTTTTTCAAATCTTCCAAGGAAATACCTTCTTTCTGGCAAAATTAGTAAAAAAAGGACAATTTTTGACATCGCCCTTACATCAATAGTTTATCACAGTATCGTTTAAAATGAAAGACTGTTTATCTGGAATTTTTTACGTATAATATAGGTATAGAACAACAAGGAGGGATTTTATATGAAAGTCCAAATCTACGGAAAAAATATTACAGTTACTGCGGCAATCGCCGAAAAGATTGAGAAGAAGTTATCTCACTTAGAAAAATACTTCATAATTGATGAAAACGTGGTAGCAAATGTGGTGGTTCGTGTATATCCAAACAAACAGAAAATCGAGGTTACAATTCCTACCAAATATGCAGTATTACGTACTGAAGTTGTGGATGATGATTTATATGCAGCCATCGATAAAGCTATTGATAAATTAGAAGATCAGATTCGTCGTCAAAAGACACGTCTGACAAGAAAGAATAAAGAAAAATTAGCATATGCATTTATTGAAGAAGATTTTGAAGTTGCTGATGATGAAGATGATGATGAAGATGAACTTGTAAAAACAAAATCTATCGTTCCTGATACAATGGAATTAGATGAAGCAATCATGCGTATGGAAATGTTGAATCACAGTTTCTTCATCTATCGTGATGATGAAACTAAAGAAATCGCTGTTGTTTACAAACGTAATGATGGTGGTTATGGTTTGATTGAAACAGAATAAAGAAATAACTAGAAAGTCTGAAAAGGCTTTCTTTTTTTGCGTTGACAAAGTGAGTGAGACTTGTTAGAATGAAAATATAAAGAAAGGAAACCGGTAAAACACATGCAAACTAGATAATTTGATCAACACATGGACAATAAAAGAAAACAAATATGTTTTTTGTCATGCACGGTGAAATTATCTAATGAAATATATATGATAAACATATGTTAATATGATAATTTTTCCCGTCCAGTAAAGGAGGGATTTTTTTTGTTGTTGTGTAAAATCGATCATATCGATAAAACGTTTTCCAATAAGATATTGTTTCAGCATGTTACCTTTGAAATCAGACAACATGACCATATAGGAATTGTAGGAGAAAATGGTTGTGGAAAGACCACTTTATTAAATATCCTGACGAATAAAATAATGCCTGATGAAGGTAAGGTTACCTGGTATGCGACATATCAATACTTTCAACAATTTGATGAACAGCTATATGATGATATCAGTGGTGGAGAAGCACTCAGAAATCGTTTGCAGGAAACGATACAATCAAATGCATTTGTTTACCTATTAGATGAACCAATTAGTAATCTGGACAATGCAGGGATACAAAAGGTATCCTATTTCCTTCATCACTGCGATACTTATGTCATCGTATCACATGATCCTCAATTATTGTCAGAATGTACAAAAATCATCGAGATTTCCCATCATCAAGTACAGATTTATGAAGGAAATTATGAAGCATATCAAATACAAAAGGAAAAACAAAATAAAAAGATACAAGAAGAATATAATACATACATCCAGCAAAAACAGCAAATTGAACATATGATAGATGACAAACGAAAGAAAATGGCAAAGGTATCTAAAAAGCCGAAACATATGTCCCATTCAGAATTTAAGATGCGAGGATATGTCGCTTTACGTACAAGTTTTCAAGGAAAAGAGAAAAAGGCCGCAAAACAAATTAAGGCTTTACAAAAAAGAATCAAGCATATGGAAGTAAAAAACAAACCACATGAAAAGAAAACTGTTCAATTTGATTTATCAAATATACAGCAATTACCATCGAATATCGTTGTATCAGCGCATGATTTTTCATTTGCATATGATCAAAAAATCATATTTCAGCATGCATCTTTTACATTATATAATAGAAGGTGTACCTGTATCTTGGGGGAAAACGGTAGTGGGAAAACAACCTTAATGAACAATATTGCCTCTATGAATGAACAGTTTTGGTATGGAGGACATCCGGTATTTGCGAAACTAGATCAGGATTTTAGAAATTTAGATAAGCAAAGAACACTTTGGGAAAATGCCAAAATGGATTGTGTACAATCAGATCAGGTATTACGCAGAATCTGTGACCAACTACTATTTGATACATATGACTTAAAGAAACAGGTATCACTTTTAAGCGGTGGCGAAAAAATACGCTTATCCATCATAAAATTGCTTGTATCAAATGCAAATGTCCTGCTTTTGGATGAACCAACCAATTATATGGATAGCGATAGTGTTGATGCATTTATTCACGTTGTTAAAGAATATCCAGGATGTATGCTGATAATCACGCATGATGAACGAGTGTTGCGAAAACTTGCTGAGGAATTATGGATATTGAAAAATAAACTAATTTTCATGTTTCAAGGAAATTATGAAGAATATCTCATAGATCAAAAAAATAAAAAGAAAGAAGTAAAAATTGAAAAAAGTATATTGGAAATGCGATTAAGTCATGCGAGTGCTAAACATTATCAAACAAGGGATGATCAAGAAAAAGAAAGACTTGAAAAAGAAATGGAAACCATCATCCAACAGTTAAAACATAGGAATATGTGATATAATTAAAAAAAGTGAGGTTATTATGGAAAAGAAACGATGTAAATGGGCAAGTGATGTACCAGAGATTTATGTAAAATATCATGATGAAGAATGGGGCGTCCCATGTCATGATGATCATCATCTGTTTGAAATGTTGATTTTGGAAGGATTTCAGGCAGGGTTATCATGGTTAACCATTTTAAAGAAACGAGAAGCATTTCGTGAAGCATTTGATCATTTTGATGCAACGATCATCAAAGATTATGATGAAGATAAAATAAAAACATTGATGCAGAATAAAGCAATCGTACGAAACAAAAGAAAGATAGAAGCCGCTAAGATCAATGCGAACGTATTTATACAAATACAGAAAGAATTTGGCAGCTTTGATGCCTATTTATGGCATTTTACAGATAATAAAGTGGTATATGATCATGATGAACCAATACCGACAAGTACGCCTTTGTCTGATGAAATCAGTAATGATTTAAAAAAACGTGGGATGAAGTTTGTTGGAACTACCATCATATATGCCTATCTGCAGGCAATTGGTGTTGTGAATTCTCATGAAAAAGATTGTTTCTTATATCAAAAACATTAGGTGCTGTTTCACAGTGCCTGATTCTTTTATTTGATATACAACCCAGAGTTAACTTTAATACATCCCTTGTGAAACACATAAACTGTTAAAACAAATACTGTCACGCTATGATGAGATTTTGGTGATTGGCAAACATACCATTATTGAAAAGGGAAGTTTTGATGAACTGTATGAACAAAAAGGATATTTCTATTCCTTATATACTATTCAGGGATGAAATAGAAACGAAAAATGAAAAAAATCAAAAAAGTGGTTGAAATTGTTAAGGAAGTTTGCTATTATAATTAGGCGGTAAAACAAAACGCCTAGTTGTCTACATAGCTCAGCTGGATAGAGCACACGCCTTCTAAGCGTGCGGTCGCAGGTTCGAATCCTGCTGTGGACGCCATTTAGAAAATAACTCGACATTGTCGAGTTTTTTCATGCTTGTAAAACCTGCGACAATAAAAAAACAGGAAGATTATTCCTGTACTAATTCTATGATTTCATCTGGATCAAAAGCTTTGATTTTATCTATCATTTTTTGCTGTTCCTGTATCAAAACATCATTTTGATTATGAAAACAGCTACAATGATGTTCAAAGATATCTAATAGCTGAGAAACACGTATGGTTCCATTGATACATTCTACGTTTTTGTTGTTAATGGTAATGTTCCAAAGTCCAATATCATTCAGATATGCAAATCCTAATTCTTGTATAGATAAAGGAACTGCCCCTGCCAGATAACCAGTGTTTCCAAAAATATCCTGCATCTTCATTTTATCACCTCAATTGCCTGTACTTTATCAATTTTAATACACTTTTCTCCTTTTGAAAAGGAACTTTTTTTCCTTTTTAAGAAATCGATTTCGGCAGGAATGTGTGAAAGTATTCAAAAATATCGTGAAAAAAAAGGTTTGTGTACTTTAGAATTGATAAAACCTAGGAAATATGCTATATTAATGTATGTTTAGTCGTAAAGGAGAAGCCATGGATACTTATTATGAAGATATTCTGAAAAAAGTAGAAAATCTGAAGCAGGATGAGGACTATGATGCATGTTTAAAAATCCTGGAAGAAGAGCTTTCTATGCCATATATTCCAAAGGAATATGAAGATCAGCTTGTGGATCACTACAATGAATGTCGTAGTGTCGTTCGCCAGAATCGTAAAGCAAAAGTCTATGATGAGGATGATATAGCCGATCTTTTAAATGGAAGTCTGGATGAAGCATTTCTGGCGATTGAACAATTAAAGAAAAGTAATATTCGTAATCATTTGACAGAGATACAGGAATACCTGAAAAATGAGCCACATTATCTTGTACGCTCCTTTCTCATGGAAGCGATGATGGAACAGAACATTACAGATGAAATCACAGTAATGATCGATGGATTAGAAGTTGTGTTCACGCCATGTTACATCGAAGCAGTGATGGAAAGCGATGGGGTAATCAAAGCGATTGACTACTTACGTGAATGGTTTGAAAATGAAGATCCGACATTCTTGATGATGTGTGTGGAATCTTTGGTCAAGGAAGCTTATTTGAAACTACCTTTCAATGTAGAAGAAGATGAAGCTTTAGCGCTTGCTGTAGCAATTGTATGTTATGTATTTATTGCTAGTGAAAATCGTGAAGGAATGGATGCATTCCTACAGGATAAAAATTTAAAACAGTATGCAGGTTATGAATTATTATTAAATAGGCATGAAATGTAATGCATGATTGTAGGAGGTATGAACAATGAGTTCAACATGGGAATTAAAAGAAAAATCACAAGGTGAATTAAAGACAACAGTAGAAGGCGATGTTTGGCAGAAAGCTCAGAAGAAAGCATTCAAAAAACTTGCTAAGAAAGTGAACCTGCCAGGTTTCCGTCCAGGTCAGGCTCCAGAAGCTTTGGTTAAGAAACACATAAGTTCACAGAATATATTAATGGAAGCTATCGATGAAGTAGCTGGTGAAGCATTAACTGCTGGAATCACAGAACATGATTTAGAGTTGGTTGCTCGTCCATCATTGGATATCGACAGCATCGATGAAGAAAAAGTTACTTTCAAATTCTTAGTAACTGTAAAACCAGAAGTAAAATTAGGACAGTACAAAGGACTTGAAATCGTTAAAGATGACACTACAGTAACTGATGAAGATGTAAATGCTGAAATCACTCGTTTACAGGAAAGATTTGCTGATTTAGTGTTAAAAGAAGAAGGAACAGTTGAAAACGGAGATACTGCTGTTATCGACTTTGAAGGATTTAAAGATGGTGTAGCATTTGAAGGTGGAAAAGCAGAAGCTTATCCATTAGTTATCGGCAGCGGTTCTTTCATCCCAGGATTTGAAGAACAGTTGATCGGTATGAAATCTGAAGAAACAAAAGACATCAACGTAACATTCCCTGAAAACTATCAGGCTGAAGATTTAGCTGGTGCTCCTGTTGTCTTCAAAATAACTGTACATGACATCAAAGCAAAAGAACTTCCAGAAGCAAATGATGAATTGGTAAAACAGGCTGAAATCAAAGATGTTGAAACTTTAGAAGCTTATAAAGAATATTCTCGTAAGAATCTTGAAACAGCGAAAGTACAGCAGTCTGAAAATAAATTCGAAAGCGATATTTTAACTGCAATTACTGAAAATGCAGAAGTTGAAATTCCAGAAGTTATGGTTGAAGAAGAAACTGATAACTTAGTACGTGATTTTGCTCAGCGTTTACAGTCCCAGGGATTCTCTTTGGATCAGTTCAAACAGATCACTGGACAAAGCGATGAATCAATTCGTGAAGAAATGGGTAAAGATGCTTTCAACAAAGTAAAAGTACGTTTGGTATTGGAAGCTATCGCTGCTGAAGAAAAAATTGAAATCAGTGAAGAAGATGTAAATGCAGAAATCGAAAGAATCGCAAACATGTATGGTATGGAAACAGAAAAAGTAAGAAGTCTTGTATCTGCAGATGCTGTTTCTTATGACCTGCGTATTCGCAAAGCATTGGAACTTGTAAAAGAATCAGTAGGCAAGTAATGCAAAAAGACGCAGAACGCGTCTTTTTTGCCCTATAGAAAGGAGTGTAGGAATTATGAGTGAAGTAAATGAAACGCTGAACGTACGTTATCCTTTGGTATGTACAAGAGGTGTCATTGTATTCCCAAACCAGGAAATTGTGATTGATGTTGGTAGAGCTAAATCCTGTCATGCAGTTGAAGCTGCTCAGGAACAATACCAGGGTCAAGTCGTACTGGCTGCACAGCGAGATCTGACGGTGGAAGATCCAGATGTGAATGATTTATATTCCTTTGGTACTCTTTGTCAGATTAAACACATCCGCCGCATGGATGGATATTTACGTGTGAAATTCAGAGGTGTCAAACGTGTGGCACTGCATACGGTTGTAAATGATGAAAATATGATGGTTGTAGATGCGGAAGTAAAAGAAGATATTCATCAGGACGCGATGGAAGAAGTTGCTTTGGTAAGAAAAATTGCCAAACAATTTGAGGAAATCGAAAGTGTTTCTCAAACAATTCCAAAGGAAATGATCAATGAACTGGCAAAGGGTGTAAGTGCCCAACAGCTGGCTGATCAGATTTGTCAATTGTTCCCATTCACATTGGAACGTCGTGAAGAATTATTGGAAACTTTAGGCATTAATGATCGTTTATACATGATTTTACAGGAAATCGAAAGTGAAAAAGAACTTTCACAAATCGAAAATCGTATTAATGATAAAGTAAAAACAAGAATTGAAGAAGGACAAAAAGAATACTACCTGCGTGAAAAGATGCGCGCCATCAAAGAAGAATTAGGAGATGTTCCTGATACAGAAAAAGATGTCGATGCGATCCGTAAGCGTTTGGAAGAAAATCCTTATCCTGAAACTATCAAAGCAAAAGTAAAAGATGAATTATCCCGCTATGAAATGTTACCAGCTGCAAGTGGAGAAACTGGTGTGATCAAAACATATATCGACTGGTTGATGGATTTGCCTTGGTGGCAGGAAAGCAAGGATAATGAAGATTTGAATAAAGCTTCAGAAATTTTAGATGCAGATCACTATGGACTAGAAAAAATAAAAGAAAGAATTTTAGAATATCTGGCAGTAAAACAGATGACCAATTCTTTAAAAGCTCCAATTATCTGTTTGGTAGGTCCTCCTGGTGTTGGTAAAACATCTTTAGCGAAATCTGTCGCAAGAGCATTGGATCGTAAATTCGTAAAAATTTCTTTAGGTGGTGTGAAGGATGAATCTGAAATCAGAGGTCATCGTAGAACATACCTAGGAAGTATGCCAGGAAGATTTATTCAGGCAATGAAAAAAGCAGGCACCATCAATCCAGTATTCCTGATTGATGAAATCGATAAGATGGCAAGTGATTATAAAGGTGATCCTGCCAGTGCGATGCTTGAAGTATTAGATCCTGAACAAAACGAATACTTCTCAGATCACTATATTGAAGAAAGCTATGATTTAAGTAAGGTGTTGTTTATCGCAACAGCAAACTATTTGGAAAATATTCCAAATGCACTGCGTGATCGTCTGGAAATCATTGAATTATCTTCTTATACAGAACTTGAGAAAGTAGAAATTGCAAAACGCCATTTGGTACCTAAGCAGTTAAAAGAAAACGGTCTGAAGGAAAGTCAGTTAAAGATTGACGATGATATGATCAGCTTCCTGATTCGTTATTATACAAGAGAAAGTGGTGTACGTCAGTTAGAACGTGTAATTGCGACAGTTTGTCGTAAGAGTGTTTTAGCTATCTTAAAGGATAAGAAACGTTCTATCAAAGTCACAAAGAAACTTGTGAAGGAATGGCTGGGTAATGAAAAATTTGAGTATGGCAAACGTGAAATGAAAGATCAGGTAGGAACAGTTACTGGTCTTGCTTATACTGCGTTTGGCGGAGATGTATTACAAATTGAAGTTAACCACTTTGAAGGTAAAGGAAAATTGATCCTTACTGGACAACTTGGTGATGTCATGAAAGAAAGTGCATCTATTGCATATGACTATGTTCGTGCAAATTGCCAGAAATATAAAATCAAACCAGACATTTTTGAAAAGAATGATATTCATATTCATGTACCAGAAGGTGCAGTACCAAAAGATGGACCTAGTGCAGGTGTAACACTTACCACAGCACTTGTATCCAGCTTAAGCAATATTCCTGTCAAAGCGAATCTAGCAATGACGGGAGAAGTTACACTACGTGGAAATGTTCTTCCTATTGGAGGATTAAAAGAAAAATCCATGGCTGCACATCGTTGTGGCATTACGACTGTATTGATTCCAAAGGCAAATGTAAAAGATTTGGATGATGTACCTCAGACAGTAAAGGAAAGTGTAAACTTCATTCCTGTAGAACGTGTTTCTCAGGTTTTAGATGTTGCATTGGTTAAATAAATGATTACGTTTCAAAAAGCAGAACTGGTGGTTTCTGCACCAGATAAAAAGTCATGGCCGGAAACAGATTTGCCAGAAATCGTTCTTGCGGGCCGTAGTAACGTGGGAAAAAGCAGTTTCATCAATACCATGTGTGGAAGAAAAAAACTGGCTTACGTAGGAAATACACCTGGGAAAACTAGATTATTGAATTTCTTTAATCTGGATGATAAATATATGTTTGTCGATGTACCAGGATATGGCTATGCGAATATTTCAAAAACACAGTTGATGAAATTTGGTCAGATGATGGAAGATTATTTTGCGCAGCGTAAACAGAAAAAAGGTCTTGTCATTTTGGTAGATGCCCGTCATAAACCAACGGAGGATGATATCACAATGCTGGAATTTGCTCGTTATTATGAGATTCCTGTTGCTATCGTTGCGACAAAGACTGATAAGCTTCCAACAACGAAACTAAAAAATCAATTAAAGATGATTCGTAAAACATTAGAATTAAATGATGATGAACCGTTATTTCCATTCTCTGCAGAGAAAAAAGAAGGAATGGAAGCTGTATGGGATTATCTGATTCCAATATTTGAATCTTAAAGTGTGTCCATAAGGATGCACTTTTTCTTTACATATTCCATATCCTATGCTATTATATATTTAACTAATTAGTTAAATATTATGGAGGGTCACATATGTTAGAAAAAAAGAATATATGGTTTTTATGTCCAATTGTATTGATTATTATTTCATTGATTTTATACCCAAGACTGCCAGAAGATATCCCTATGCAGTTTAATATACATGGGGAAGCAAACTGGACATTGCCGAAAATGATTGGTTTATGGATCATGCCATGCTTACAAATCGTGTTATTATTATGGAATCGAAATAAAGAAAATAACAATGCAGGTCTGGTGGTTGTTTTATTAATGTTCATACAGCTGTTTGTGATGATCACAAGTCTTGGAGGTATATAAAATGGATGCATTTAAAGCAATCGCAGATCCCACACGCAGGGAAATATTAAATATGTTAAGTAAACAGGATATGAATGCTGGAGAAATAGCGGAGCATTTTCAAATGTCGAAACCTGCGATATCTAAACATTTGGATATCTTAAAAAACAGTGACTTAATCAGCTGTGAAAAGATGGGACAGTTTGTTGTTTATTCCATCAACACCACTGCTGTACAAAATATCTATCGAAAATTTTTAGAAGTATTTGATGGATTGGAGGGAGTTTTTCACAATGAATCTGCAGAAAAGAAATAATCTTCTTATATTGACTTGCAGCTGCATCATTTTATTTTTATGCATATGCAGTTTATGGATGAAATATATGACTTATCTGATTCCGGTTATCGCTATCATCACGAATATATTCTTATACAAAGATGCACCACAGACAACCCAATTATCAAAGCAAAATCGCAAAGTAGATGTATATCGCAGTATGGTTATTCTAAATATATTTGTGATGCTGATGGTGTTACTTTCCCTAATCATGGAATCTATTCTGCCACAATATCAGGAAAGCCTAAAAAATGCCCGTTATTTTCTGTTTATATTCTTTATGTTGATGTTTGGTAATCAGGCACCTCGTATCCCTTTTAACAGGCGGTTAGGACTTCGCTTGTCCTGGTGTATACAAGATGAAGCTTCTTGGCGCTATACGCATCGTATGGTAGGGTATTGCAGCATTATCAGTGCTGTATGCATGATGATCATGTATATCTTAGACAAACAATACCTGGGCTTGATTACAATGATCACAGGTCTGGTACTTGTGCCATCCATTCTTTCTTATATCGAGTACCACAAAAGAAACCCATTTACTGAAGTACGTAAGGCAATCTTTTTGATACC
This sequence comes from [Eubacterium] hominis, assembly GCA_014337235.1. Lineage (GTDB taxonomy): Bacteria > Bacillota_I > Bacilli_A > Erysipelotrichales > Erysipelotrichaceae > Hoskinsella > Hoskinsella hominis. Next base: position 2,950,446 of record CP060636.1, read on the forward strand.
CTTAACACATTTCATATGTAATCTGGCATTATATCCATATTATCCTGATGCATTTCCTATGCAGCTGTCTTATCAGGGGGATGTAAATTATACACTTCCAAAGCTTTATGCGATTGCCTTGATGGCTGTAATTGAAGTCCTGTTGATCTTTTTCTATCAGAAATCGGATGTAAAAAGACAGTGGATATTAATATCTCTACTGGCATTATTATTCACATGCTTCAGTATTTATATATTGATCATGTATGGAAATTTTAATATATAAAGAAAAGGCGAAGATTATTCGCCTTTGTTTTCTTCTACTGCTAAAATCAGTTCTTTCGCATAAGGCAGCGTTGTGATCCAATCACATAAAGTGTGCCATTCTTCAAGTTTATGATTTCTTCTTGCATAATAGATATTCATTAATGTTTCATAATTCAAAGTACATGTCCGCATCTGGTTATAGCTGCTAGGCAATAACTGAATCATACTGTACCATACATCTTTATTTTTTGTTTCTACATACTCTAGACGAAGCTCTTCTAATACCGCAATCACACTTTTTAAACTCTCTAAAGCTTTTTCATTCATATGATCGTGAGAAAAATCATCTAACTCAAAAGGCTTACTGGCAATTTTATGCATGGTACTTGTAGAATTAGCAACCGTTGCCACCTTATATGTATCATATTCTTTCCACCAGTATAATGGAGCTGTAAAATCTACAGATACAAAAATCTGACGGATAAATTTACGATGATCACTTCCTGCACGAGCCAAACGCTGTGCTAAACTTAAATCATTTGGTCCCATAATGAATTTTCCATCTTCATCATAATAAGAATCCATACGATTCCAGCTATTCATCGGGTTTCTTGCGCCACGGATGGCATTTTCAAAATTCATGACAGCGTCACGTTCTATTTTAATCATTTCATCTACCTCATTTCTTGCTTGCATTTATTGTATCATAGAAAATTATTTTGGCATACGTAAAAAAAGTTTTTAATTTCACATACAACTTTCTATCATACTTGTCACTTCTGAAACATACATACCATTAGGAGGCATAACGATATGAAAACAATGAAGATAGAAAAACAGCTGTTATTTGCGGACAGTGTAAAACAGGTGATGAAGCTGCAGGTTCGTGATGGCTTGCAATATCAGATGGAAGAGGATGGCAAACGGGCAATTGGACCTTTGTTTATCAAAGGACAATATGAAGGAATGGATGGCAGTATCCAAAACTTTCAGGAAGTGCTGGATATGGATATCATGGCACCATCTGAAAAATTAGGCAATGGGGAGTTTTTTATTCAGATAGAGGATTATGAGGGTATTCCTGAAAATGATTCCATACATTTATATATTACCATGCGTATTCATGGCTTAAAAGAAGATCAAAAGGATGTTCAGGGGGAAGTCAGTAAGAAGGATATAAACAGTCATCAGGAAACAAATGCCAATGTCATCTTACAACAGCCAGTAGTACCAAAACAGCCTGAAATAGAAGAAATAAAACCAGAACCGACAGCTATAGAACCTGTGGAGGAAGCTGTAAGTAAAACAGAAACAATGGAAGATAAAGAGATTGCTGAAGAAGAGGAGTCACAGGAAGATGCAGCACCTATAACAGATACTTTTGATGAATTTGAAGATTTATTTGAAGACGCAGATACCACCTATACCAGTTATCGTATGATTGTGGCGCAGGAACAGGATACCTATGCATCCATTGCAAAGCGCTATGATGTGGATGAAGCAGCACTTCGATCTAATAATCATGATAAAGAAATCCATCATAAAACATTGGTAATCTTACCATAAGGCAGGTGACTTCCAAAGATATGGGAGTCGCTTTTCCTTATAATAACGGTTAATTTCAAAAAAGAGTTGAAATAAAAGTGCCATTTGTTTATAATAATGAGGTAAATACGGTGAACAGAAGGAGTACATATAAGGAAATCATAGAGAGCACATGGGCTGGTGGAACATGGCATGGAATTAGATGGAAGGTAGTCTGGGAGTTGGTTTTCTGAAAACACAGTAGGAAAATCCGTCAAAGCGCGTTAAGCTGTAATGAGGCATACATCGTATGTAAACTAAGGTGGTAACACGTCAATCACGTCCTTTGATTAGGACGTTTTTTTTATGAAGGAAGGTGTTTTATGCGATTAACAATGCCGGAAGTAGAAACAAAACGTTTATATCTTCGTCCTGTAGAAGAAGAGGATGCCTGTGATATGTTTGCATATTACAAAGATCCAGCGGTTATGAAGTATTTAACACTACAGCCCCATAAACATGTGGATGACACCTTAAAAGCAATCAAACAGTATTTATTGCCTTATGAAAAACGACAGGTGCCACAGACCTGGGTCATCGTATGGAAAGAAAATGAAAAGGTCATTGGTAATCTCAATATTCATACAGTGGAGGGAGATTGCGGACAGATCGGATACTTGCTTCATCAGGATTACTGGGGAAAAGGTATTATGAAAGAAGCAGTAGAGCAGCTTGTATATGTTGGCTTTAATCATATCGGACTTCATAGAATTGAAGCATTATATGATGTAGAGCATATCGCAAGTGGCAAAGTATTAGCGGCATGCGGCTTTGAAAAAGAAGGCGTATTACGACAATATGCAAAATTAAGTGATGGAAAATACCACGATATGGTAATTACTTCCATTTTAAGAGAAGAATGGCTGAAAGGAGTAAAGAAACATGAAGAAAGAACTTGATCCTAAATATGATCATTTAAAAGTTGAACAGGAACACTACAAAACATGGATTGACAAAGGATATTTTACAGCGGGGGATAAAAGCAAAGACCCTTTCTGTATCGTTATTCCACCACCAAATGTTACAGGGAAATTACACTTGGGACATGCATGGGATACAACATTACAGGATATCGTTGCCCGCTACAAACGTATGCAGGGATATGATATGTTATGGCTTCCAGGAATGGACCATGCAGGTATTGCCACACAGGCAAAAGTAGATGAACGCTTGAAAAACGAAGGCATCAGCCGTTATGATATCGGACGTGAAAAGTTTTTGGACCGTGCATGGGAATGGAAGGAAGAATATGCATCTACCATTCGTAAACAATGGGCAAAAATGGGACTTTCATTAGATTATACAAGAGAACGTTTTACACTAGATGAAGGCTTAAGTGAAGCAGTACGTAAAGTATTCGTAGACTTATATAACGATGGTCTGATCTATCAGGGAGAGCGAATCATCAACTGGGATCCACAGGCTAAAACTGCATTATCCAACATTGAAGTTATCCATAAAGAAATCGAAGGGGCAATGTATTACTTTAATTATAAAGTTGTAGAAACAGGGGCGAATCTAGTCATTGCGACAACCCGTCCAGAAACAATGTTTGCGGATCAGGCGATCTTTGTACATCCAGAAGATGAACGTTATAAAGATATCGTTGGTATGCATGTCATCAACCCTGCCAATGGAGAAGAATTACCAATCATGGCAGATGATTATATCGATATGTCTTTTGGTACTGCTGTTATGAAATGTACTCCAGCCCATGATCCTAATGACTTTGCGCTGGCTAAAAAATATGGTTTAAAGATGCCAATCTGTATGAATCCAGATGGCACAATGAATGAAATGGCACATAAGTATGCAGGCATGGATCGTTTTGCTTGTCGTAAAGCACTTGTAGAGGACTTTGAAAAAGCCGGTGTGGTAGATCACATTGAAAAACATATGCACCAAGTAGGACACTCTGAAAGAACAGGTGTAATCGTAGAACCATACTTATCAAAACAATGGTTTGTAAAAATGAAACCACTTGCTGAAGATGTATTAAAGAATCAGGAAGATGAAAATCAAAAAATTCACTTCTATCCTGTACGTTTTGAAAAGACGTTCCACCAGTGGCTGGAAAACATTGAAGACTGGTGTATCTCCCGTCAGTTGTGGTGGGGACATCGTATTCCTGCATGGTATCACAAAGAAACAGGTGAAATCTATGTAGGCATGGAGGATCCAAAAGATATCGAAAACTGGACACAGGATGAAGATGTATTGGATACATGGTTCTCCAGTGCTTTATGGCCTTTCTCAACACTTGGATGGCCAAATGAAACAGATGATTTAAATCGTTATTTCCCAAATGATCTGTTAGTTACAGGATATGATATTATCTTCTTCTGGGTAGCACGTATGGCGTTCCAGACAAGATATTGTATGCATAATCGCCCATTCAAGGATGTATTGATTCATGGTCTTGTCAGAGATTCACAGGGTAGAAAAATGTCTAAATCATTAGGCAATGGAATTGATCCAATGGATGTCATTGAAAAATATGGTGTAGATGCATTACGTTTCTTCCTAACGACAAACTCAACACCAGGGCAGGACTTACGTTTTATTGACACAAAAGTAGAAGCAAGCTGGAACTTTATCAATAAAATCTGGAATGCAAGTCGTTTTACGATGATGCAAGTTGGTGATATGACGTTGGAAGAAGTAGACTTAAGCAATGTGAATATCATTGATAAATGGATTTTAACACGTTTTAATGAAGTATTGGAAAATGTCACAAACAATATGGATAAATATGAATTCGCACTGGTTGGAAATGAATTATACAGCTTTATCTGGGATGATTTCTGTAGCTGGTATATCGAATTATCAAAAGCCGGCTTACAAAGTGATGATGCCCAGGCTGTAACTGCTGCGAAATCTACTTTGATTACAGTATTGAGTGGCATCATTCGCATGTTAGAACCATTTATGCCATTTGTCAGTGAAGAAATCTATTTAAGTATGCCTCACGCTTATGAAAGCATCAACAAGGAAGCATGGCCTGAAAAAGCAGAAATCACGATGAGTGAAGAAGAAATGGCTTCCGTAAAACAGTTGATTACGATGATAGAAGCAGTACGTGCAATCAAGGTAGATTATAACCTGAAACCAAGCATGGATATCAATGTCATGATCAAAGATGAAAAAGAAACATTAATGAAACCGGATGCTAAAATCAACGCGATCCTACAGAAAATGTGTCATGCCAGCTGGACAGCCCAGGAAAGCAGTGAAGAAATGGTAACTCGTCCAATTTTAAATGGTACATTATCCGTACCTTTGGCTAGTATTATCAATGTAGAAGAAGAAATCGAAAAACTAAGTAAAGAATTAAAACGTTTAACTGGTGAAATTAAACGTGGAGAGGGAATGTTAAGTAATCCAAACTTCGTAAATAAAGCACCAGAAGCAAAAGTAAATGCTGAAAAAGAAAAATTGGAGGGCTATCGCTCACAATATGCTATTGTAGAAAAACAGCTAGAAGAAATGAAGAAAAAAGCATAAATCAAAAAAAGAGGAAATCATGAGATGATGTGATTTCTTCTTTTTGTTTATATAATAAGCGATAGAATTCAAAAAAACAGCAGATTTTAAACATCTACTGTTTCAAGCTTATTTTCTTTCACAAGTCTTACTAATGCATTTAAAACGATTGGATCATATAAATGCTTTTGTGATATCATCAATTCCATTGCTTCATCAAAACTCATCTGGCGATTATACACACGATTGCTGGTCAGGGCATCAAAGACATCGGCGACAGCAACAATACGTGCATTAAAACATATTTTATCCTTTGTTAATCCATAAGGGTAGCCACTGCCATCCATACGTTCATGATGCTGTAAAGCAATATTTGCAATTTCTTCACCATGTGTTTTCTGTAACAACTTATAAGAATCGATTGGATGTTGTTTTATAATTTTATATTCCTCATCCGTCAATTTGCCTGGTTTTTGAAGAATTTCAATAGGTGTATAATATTTGCCAAGATCATGGAAGGTAGCTGCAGAACCAAGACTGAGAATATCATAAGAAGGATCAAGTTCAAGGGCAATAGCTACAGCATAGGTGCTGACTCTTCGTCCATGTCCTTTCGTATAACTGTCTTTTAACTCAACCTCAACAAGTTTGTTGAAACAGGCATTGGTTTCCTGAATTTTTTGATGATTGCTTTGAGATGAAATCATCAATAATTTACATGGTGTTATAGCCTTCGCAAAATATGATTCCACGATATCATATATCATAACGCTGTCATCTTTCTTTAACGTGAAAGATTCTAACGTTGATGTAAAATGTAATTCACCTTCTAAAACATATACAATGAATATTGTATCATCTTCGCCTTCTTCATGTGTGATACCCATATTTGTACCCTGATAGATATTGTAAATACCTAACTGTAGACGTGAATTTGTATAGATTTCTTCTGCACGTTGTTTTGTATCTTGCAAGATATCGGCGTTATGTCGGATTTCTGTAATCGTCATAGGATACTCCCCACTTTCAGAATTTTATTATATCGAAAATATCAGCGAAAAAGAAGATTATTTACAAAAAAAGAATTAAAAAATCGGAAATTGAAGCGATTACAATGGATAAGTGACAGATTTGTGATAAAATATAAATATAGTATAGGAACTTATTTTTCATTGCTGGCATATGCAGATGAACCAATTCAGCATGCGTGGTTTCTATCACCAATTGTGAATATGCAGGTTATTGTAGAAAATATGATGGAATAGTTTCATATAGATGAAACACAATTAGAAAACAAGAGATAAACCAATTTAGATATGGTCTATTCGGATATCCTTTATGGAGAAAAGAATGATATGTGTGATTGGTTGTTCACAAATTTCATTGTGATTTACAAGTCATGAAGAATGGAGAGCATTATTTCCAAACATCTCAACAGCTTGCATATCATACTAAATGCTTAAACAATCATCTTATTTAAACGCTTGCGAACCTTAAGCTCACATGATATTCCTAGGACATTCGCGCATGGAGATATCTTATTTTGCACTATATGTATCGAAATGAAAAAAAGATTTAAAATCATGCGTTGAAAAGCAAAAAAAATTGTTTCATTAGCGTATGATTCTAACAATTTTGCGGTCATTATGCTATATGCATGATGTGGATTTAAACTGGTCATTAAAATTTTCTGTGCCTGATTGTCCAGGTCATTATGCTATATGCATGATGTGGATTTAAACATTTCGTGAGCTGTATACTCGTAAGAAACCATAGCGTCATTATGCTATATGCATGATGTGGATTTAAACGAAAACCTCTGCTGACGGAGGAGATGGTGTCCCCGGTCATTATGCTATATGCATGATGTGGATTTAAACTGATAGTAGGTGGAAATTATGGTAGCACGGTAGAGTCATTATGCTATATGCATGATGTGGATTTAGACATTTTGACCAATAATGCTAAAACGCCACCAAGTAAGTCATTATGCTATATGCATGATGTGGATTTAAACACACTATGACGGAGACGGCCATAAAAGCCGCCTGTCATTATGCTATATGCATGATGTGGATTTAAACAAGAAAGTAAAAATGTCGCTCCCATCCGACCAAGGGTCATTATGCTATATGCATGATGTGGATTTAAACTTTTTTAGGTACGATACACACTTGTATATAGTCATGGTCATTATGCTATATGCATGATGTGGATTTAAACTTCGAATACGTTTCCCCATTGATTACTATTTAAGTCATTATGCTATATGCATGATGTGGATTTAAACAAGTATGGCAAAGAGGTGTTTCAATTGCTGTTAAGTCATTATGCTATATGCATGATGTGGATTTAAACTATGATAGACCAACCAAATAATCCAAACTGCCAGCGTCATTATGCTATATGCATGATGTGGATTTAAACGATAAGATTAAGATTTTTTTTATACATCTTAAAGGTCATTATGCTATATGCATAATGTGGATTTAAACTTTACTTCTAATTGCTTTTGGTTTACAGTTACTTTGTCATTATGCTATATGCATAATGTGGATTTAAACTGTTATTCCTGATTTTTTAATAAGATAAAAAGAGTCATTATGCTATATGCATAATGTGGATTTAAACCTATTTTAAAAATACCATCTATATATATTGTTTCGTCATTATGCTATATGCGTAATGTGAATCTAACGATTAGCACCGGTGCTAATGAACCATTTGCAACTGTTGTTATACTTTATACGGCAATGATTGAAGCATTGTATCGTTGTAAATGTCTTGAATTTAAACTAAAAAAGATATCACATCCGATTTGGATATGATATCTTCAAAATGTTTAAGCTTTACTATCTGCCAGAACGGTTTTAGTTTCTGGCTTTTCTTCTTCATTGAATAACTTTTTACCTGAACAGAAGGTAATCATTAAGCCTAATGCCACAAGTAGAACAGCGAAGATTAATTGTAAACCATCTGTCATAAATACGAAACCACCATTAACAAATAATTTCAAACAGATATTGTAGATAGATAAACCAAGTGATGTCATAGTACAAATTAACATCAGGGTCATAGGTACATATAACATCCATCCTTTTCTTCCAGTGACTTTTAAGAATACAGATAATGATACAAGAACCATAGCGCCTAATAACTGGTTAGCACTACCGAATAATGGCCAGATATTATTATATCCACCAAGTGATAATAAATAGCCACCAGCTAATGTAATTAAAGTTGCAACATATTTGTTTGTCGCAAATTTTACAAGTGGACTTGCTTCTTTTCCTTCTTCAACTTCAAAGAATTCCTGAAAAGACATACGACCGATTCTTGCGACAGCATCTAAAGATGTTAAAGCCAGGGCTGAAACAAACATTGTCATAACACACATGCCGACTTCCTGAGGTAGGCCGAATTTACTTAACAGTCCAGTTACACCAACGGAGAATTTCGTGAATGGTGTAGCTGTATCTGCAAGTGCAATACCAGCAAGGCCAGCATCTAAAGTACCATTGCTTGCCATAGCAGTTAAAGATCCAACAACTACGATAACAAGAACAGCTAATAATGATTCTAGTAACATGGAACCATATCCAACTTGTAACATATCTTTTTCGTTTTTGATTTGCTTAGAACTTGTTTCGCTGGATACCAGAGAATGGAAACCACTTACAGCACCACATGCAATCGTGATAAATAAAGTAGGGAACATATAAGAACCATTCTTTGCGACAAAACCTGTGAATGCAGGGGTTGTAATACTTGGATTACTGATCAATACACCAATAACAGCACCAGCAATCATTGCGATAAATAAGAAGGTTGTCAAATAATCACGAGGTTGTTTCAATAACCACATTGGTGTAACACTGGCAAAGAATATATAGATGAATACAACATAGATCCATACATTCTTACTGAAATATAATGGGAAGGCGATACCACCAGCCAACATGGCAATGATAAGTATAATGCCCATCAATGCTTGTTTCCAACCACCAATTTTGGTTTTCTTCAGGAATAAACCAAAGGCAATCGCAACAACGATATATAACATGGAAATAGATGCTGCAGCGGCATTTGGCTGAAGTTTGGCTCCATCAGCGCTAAACCCGTTGAATGTTCCAGCTACCATGTCTGCGAAAGCTGCGATAACTAATAATGTAAACAGCCAGCAGAACAAGAAAAATAATTTCTTTCCAGCTTTTCCAATGTATTGTTCAATGACACCACCCATGGATTTACCATGGCTTTTAACTGATGCATATAATGCACCGAAATCCTGTACAGCTCCAAAGAAAATGCCTCCCAGCAATACCCATAAAAATGCTGGCAGCCAGCCAAACATCATTGCCATAACAGGACCAGTTACTGGACCTGCACCTGCAATACTTGAGAACTGATGTGCAAATACCTCCCATTTATTGCTTGGTACAAAATCGACACCATCTTCTTTTTCATAAGCTGGTGTTTTTGCTTTGGGATCAATACCCCATGTTTTTGCCAGGTAACGACCATATAATAAGTACGCTCCTGCCAATACAATGATTGCAATACCTAAAATTGCTAATCCACTCATACAAATTTCCTCACTTTCCTAAATACAAGGGTAAATAAAAAGGTTCTCGCTTAGATTCTAAGACGAAAACCTGAATGTTTACGCGGTACCACTTAGTTTGCAAATACATGCCCCTTTACCATATCGTGTGCAATATGATTTCCTGTAACGTGGAATGACGGTATCCCTTACTGATAGTCAATATGACTACGTTCTGTTTACTGCTCACAAGTGAGATGCATAAGCTCCACCTGTTTACTTGCAGCAATACGTAAACTCTCTGTAAGGCGGATAACCTATGCAATATGTCTTGTTCATTGCATTTACCCTTGTTCGCCACTTATCTTACACCTGCTTTTTTGTGATGTCAATATAAAATTGAAAAAATATGAAAATCGTGTAATTTGTTACATTTCTTTATATATGTGATAAAACAATGATTTTATTTGACATAAAAGGGAAGTAAGATGCACTTTAAAACTTATATTAATGAAAAAGTTATGAAAGTTTATGAAAATTTATTGACTTATAAAGCAAATGGGTGTAATCTAAAACCACAAGTGTAAGGGAGAGTGTAGTTATGGAAATCGAATATGTAAAAGCAAAAACACTAAAAGAAAAACCAGCCTGGGATCAAAACTTAGGATTCGGTAAATATTTTACAGATTATATGTTTACAATGGACTGGACAGTTGAAAAAGGATGGCACAATGCAAAAATTGAACCATATGCACCGATTTGTATGGATCCTGCGGCAATGGTATTGCATTATGCACAGGAAACATTTGAAGGCTTGAAAGCCTATAAGACAAAAGATGGAAGAATTTTATTATTCCGTCCAGAAATGAATGCAAGACGTTTTGCGAATAGTAATCGTCGTTTGTGTATGGAAGTATTGCCGGAAGATATGTTTGTAGAAGCAATTGAAAAGCTGGTAGCTTATGAATCTGACTGGATTCCTACAGCAGAAGGAACTTCCTTATATATCAGACCATTTATGTTCGCAAATGAAGCAGCTGTTGGTGTACATCCAAGTAATGCTTATAAATTTGTCATTATTTTATCACCAGTTGGTGCTTATTATCCAGAAGGTGTAAATCCTGTTAAAATCTTTGTTGAAGATGAATATGTCAGAGCAACAAAAGGTGGTACTGGATTTACAAAATGTGGTGGTAACTATGCCGCTAGTATTGCTGCACAGGTAAAAGCAGAAAAACTTGGTTATACACAGGTTCTATGGTTAGATGGTGTTGAACGTAAATATGTTGAAGAAGTAGGAACTATGAATGTTATGTTCAAGATTGATGGAAAAATCGTGACTGCACCATGTGATGGAACAGTACTTCCTGGTGTAACTCGTGATTCAATTATTCATTTATTAAAATCTTGGGGTTATGAAGTAGAAGAACGTCATCTTGCAATTGATGATTTGATGGAAGCTGGCAAGACTGGTCATTTGGAAGAAGCATTTGGTACTGGTACAGCAGCGGTTATCTCACCGGTTGGAGAATTGAATTATAAAGGTGAAATCGTAACAATCAATAATTTCAAAACAGGAGAGCTTACACAGAAATTATATGATACATTAACTGGTATTCAATGGGGTAATGTAGAAGATAATTTTGGATGGACAAGAGTTGTTAAAAAATAAAGTGATAACAGGTGGATGTTTATAAAATATCCATCTTTTTTATGTTATTTTAAAGGAAAGAAACGGGAGGGATATGAATGAACTGGGGAGATTATAAAGAAACAGCAAAAGGACCATATGGTAAAATTGGTCTTTTAGATGGAAAATTTGATAAATGGAAAGACTTAAAATCATTTTGGGAAACGTTACGTTATCGCAAAACGGATTATATTGGTTACTTTCGTACATGGGAGTTTTATAAGAATGAAAAGGTAAAGAAAAAGCTATGATATTTGACATTTGAATTAAGATGTCATCATCACAGCTTTATTTAATATTGGTATGTTCTTTTAAACCATCACTCATTGCGATGTGATAGCCTTTTACATCAATTGTATCTGCACCTTTTTCAGGTTTTACTTGATCATCATATACCCAGATTGCTTCTACACTGAAACCTTCTTTTGCCTGAAGGTTTTTTAATAAGGCAGTTCCTTCTTCATAGGTCATGGTATATAAAGTTGTAGATAAAATATCTGCGATACCGCTATCTTTACATATTACAGTTACACTTCTTGCATGTTTTGCAGGAAAGAGGGTATCTGGATCGATAATATGATGCATAATTTCATTTTTATACATATAGTAACGTTGATAATCACCACTGGTCACAAATGAATTAGATTCACTGAATTTTAAAGATAATAATGAATCACTGGACAGTTCGTTTGCATTTGGAATCTGAAGACCAACACTCCATGCATCACCATCTGGTTTTTCTCCAATCAGACGAACATTGCCGCCTGCATTGATGATGCCATGCTTCAATCCATCAGCTTCTAATTTCTTGGCAACCTTTTCAACTGTGAATCCTTTCGCAACACCCCCGACATCTAAGGATGTGTTTTTGTCCTTAATATAAACGGTGCTGTCTTTTTCATTGATTTCTATTTTATCCCAGCCACTGTCTTTTTCAGCTTTTTCAAGTTCTGCTTTGGAAGGAATACGACTTTCTTTTCCTTCTTCATTGGCTTTTACACCTTCATCTCGATAGTCGTGCCAGATATTTAACACTTCTCCCATCGTGATATCAAATTGATGATTACTGATTTCGTAATATTTTTTAGAAAGATTCAGTAACTCAATAATTTCCTTATCTACTTTCACTGGTTTGATACCAGCCTGATCGTTGATAGTTTTGATATTATGGGTACCTTCATAATCATTATATTTATCGAACAGTTTATCATAGCGTTTAAATTCTTTCTTTAAATCACTGGCGTATTCTTCAAATTGTGCTTCGTTTGTGGTATATCCTGTAAAATTAACAAACGTATCAAATCCAACATCTGTCATGGTTGTGGTATGTTTGCTGACTGCTTTTTCACTGCATGCGCTCATTGTAAACAAAACAAGTAGTACACAAATTAATTTTTTCATTTCTTCATCACCGTCCCTTATTATAGCCGACATTGTATTATAAATACAAGAAAAACATTTTCCTATCTTATTAATATATATAAATTGGAAAGGAATGGGGATATGTTCTCAGCAGGATATACAATCTATAAGAATTGTAACAAAAATTAAAAAAATTGCTTTTTCTTGGCACATGATAATGCTATAATAAGAACTGTATGTGGAAAACACAGCCACATGATAAATAGAAAATCTTAGAGAAAGGTAAGGTGACTATGATGTCATTGTTTAAAGGTCCAATGCGTCAGCACATACAAGGTTTCAAAGATTTGACGGATCATAGTGATATCCAGGAAGTAAAAGCAGGCAAGGAAGTATATATTCCTTTGGTTGCCGGAGCTGCAAAAAACTTTGAAATGTTTGTAAAAGAGGGCGACAAGGTTGCCGTTGGAACAAAGCTTGCCGAGTGCAATGAACGCAATGTGGTTCCTATTTATTCCAGTGTGAGTGGTACGGTAAAGGGTATTCAGAAGATTATGCATTCTTCATTAAAACCAGCTGATCACATTGTAATAGAGAATGACGGGGAATATCGAAAAGAACAGTCTTTCGATACGTTGGATTATAAAACTGCCAGCAAAGATGAATTGGTAGATTTTATGATGAATGCCGGTATTATTGGTTTAGGAGGTGCAGGATTCCCTGCATATATTAAGTACAAGTTTGCGAAAAATGTTGAAAAACTGATTATCAATGCAGTTGAATGTGAGCCATATATCACTGCAGACTACAAAATGATTTTTGCAAATAAGGAAGATTTCGTAACTGGTATTGCGGCTATGAAAAAGATGGCAGATGCACCTGAGGTTTGCATTGCTATCAAGAAAACACACCCTGATTTGATTTCATTTGTGGAAGAAGCAATCAAAGGCATGGAGGGTGTTAAAGTTACACCTGTACCAGATGTATATCCTATGGGCTGGGAACGTACACTGGTAAGAGAATTGATTCATAAAGAATATGATAAACTGCCAGGAGAAGTTGGTGCTGTTGTGAATAATGCATCTACTGCAATTGCATTTGGTAGAGCATTAAGCAAAGGTATGCCAATTACTGAAAAAGTGTTGACAGTATCTGGAAATGCAGTTAAAAACCCTGTAAATGTCAGAGTACCTGTTGGTGTTCCAGCAAGTGAAGTCATTGCTGCATGTGGTGGTTACACCAGCGAAGATGTAAAACTGATTGCAGGTGGACCTATGATGGGTAAAACAATCGTAAATGATAAATTCGTTATCGATCGTAATATGAACGCATTGACTGTTCTGGAAAATAAACCATTTGATTCTGTAGCATGTTTACGCTGTGGTAAATGTTCTGATCATTGTCCTGCTGGACTACAGCCGGTTAGAATTGCACAGGCAGTAAAAACAAAAGATAAAAAAGCCATGGAAAATCTATGTGCCATGGATTGTATTGAATGTGGTCTTTGTACCTATATCTGTCCATCACGTTTAAATGTTACAGAAAATGTGAGAACAGCAAAACGCCAGTTGATGCTGGCTAAGAAGTAAGGAGGGGCATCATGAAATTTAATTTTAATGCATCACCTAACTTACGTCAGGCACAAAGCACGAAACGCATCATGTTAGAGTTGATGATTGGTTTATTGGTAGTATTCGCCTTCTCTTTGGTATACTACAATAATGCATGGGGTATGGATTACGCTATGCAGGCTGTCAAACTGATGGTCGTATCTTTAGTGGTTGCACTGGTTACGGAATCAGCTTGGGCATTTTTCACGAAGAAAGAAAACAAATTTGATCTTACATATTTAAAGAACTATTTGTCAGGAAGCTTTGGCTGGATTACAGCTATTATACTGACATTGATGTGCAAGATTGATATCACACCATATGCATTAGGTGTATCAACATTCTTTGCCATCTTCTTTGCAAAACTGTTATTTGGTGGTTTTGGAAATAACATTTTCAACCCGGCAGCCGTTGGTAGAGCTATCGTATTTGCAACCTTTATGGGCGCAACAACCGATGTTGTCACAAGTGCAACACCTACAACGATGATTGCTTCTGAATTCAACTGGTTGGTCATTAAACCAGAAATGATTACGGAAATGATGGAAAAACTGGGTGGATTTAAAGATTTATTTATTGGATGGTATCCTGGAGCAATCGGTGAAACAAGTGCATTGATCATTTTATTGGTCGGTGTGGTACTTGCTATCCGTAAAGTAATTGACTGGCGTGTACCAACGATTTATCTTGGAAGTATCTTTGTATTGACAGCGGCTATCGCTTTGATGCGTGGAGTTGGTTCTTATAATGGTCTGCCTGGATTTATCTGGTATCCATTATTACATGTATTAACTGGTGGTGTTGTATTTGGTGCAATCTTTATGTTGACAGATCCTGTTACATCTCCAACGAGTGCACAGGGACGTTGTATCTTTGCATTAGGTGCAGCAATCATTACTGTATTGATCCGTGTAAAAGCAAATCTTCCAGAAGGATGTTTATATTCTATCCTGATGATGAACATGTTGACACCAATGATTGAAAAAGCATTGGAAGGAAAACAATTGGTTTTACGTAAAAAAGCAAGCATTATCTTTGGCGTTGTGGCAGTAGTAGGACTTGGTGCTACATTACTTGCCGGCAGTGTTGTGGAAGCAAAAGAACCTGCTCCACAGGTATTTGTTTCTACAAAAGATGCAGATGTTGATAAATTCAAAGCGGAAGTTACAGAACAATTTGTAAATTCTGATGGATCTACAACATATCGTGTAAAAGCACAAGGATATGCATCTATTCAAAAACCAGATGTATACAATGAATTTGAAATCATTGTAAAAGATAAGAAAATCGTTTCTTTAACTCCTACAAAAGTTAATGATACAGAATATGTTGGAGATCGCATCTTGGCTGAAGATTTCACAAAACAGTTTAAAGATGCCGACCTGACAAAAGATGTACAGGTAGAAGTTAATGATGTTGTTACTGGCGCTACATTCTCCACAAAATCAGCCGTTCGTGCGGTTAAAGAAGTGCAGAATGTAATGGGAAATTAGGAGGTAAGCAAACATGAAAAAAATTATTCATTTAACTGTTTTCTTAGCTCTGATTGCTGCACTTGCTGGTGCTGCACTAGGTTTTGCCAATAAAATGACAGCGCCTGTTATTGAAGCAAATGAGCTGGCAGCAGAAAAAGAAACATTAAAAGAAATCTATCCTGATGTAGCGGATGATGCTTTCAAAAAGGTCGCAGATAATGCATCTGATACCATTGAAAAAATCTTCCAGGTAGAAGGAAAAGGCTATATTTTCAAGATGAAGACCAAAGGTTATAAAGACGGTACAAGTTTCCTTGTAGCACTTGATAAAGATGGTAAAGTAGTTGATTATGTAGCAATCTCTAATGGCGATACACAAGGTTTAGGTACACAGGTTACAGAAGCACCATTCCGTGAAAAACTAAAAGGTGCGGATGCAACAAGCAAAGATATCTTAAATGATACGATTACAGGTGCCACTGTTACAAGTAAACCTGTCATTGAAGGTATTATGGAAGCAGCCAAATATCAGGCTGACAATTTGAAATAGGAGGGATGAATAATGAATCGTAAAGAAAATTTTACAGCAGGTTTCATCCGTGAAAATCCTGTATTCTCACTTTATTTAGGTTTATGTTCTACATTAGCGATTACGACAACCTTAAACAATGCCATTGGTATGGGTGTTGCCGTTATTCTGGTATTGATCATGAGTAATGTTATCATTTCATTGATTCGTAACATTACACCATCTGAAATCCGTATCCCAGTATATATCGTAATTATTGCGACACTGGTTAAAGTTATTCAGATGTTAATCAAAGCATACGCATCAAGTTTGGATAGTGCACTGGGTGTATTTATTCCATTAATCGTTGTAAACTGTATTATCTTAGGACGTGCAGAAGCATTCGCCAGCAAAAATAAACCGCTGGATTCTGCATTAGATGGTTTAGGAATGGGTCTTGGTTATACTGCAAGTATTATTGTAATGTCTGCAATTCGTCAGATTATCGCAACTGGTATCTTGTCATTTGACAATCCATTTGATGTAACACAGAATATTTTCTCTATTCGTATTATTCCAGAGGAATTCACAATTTCTATGTTCTCACAACCATTTGGTGCTTTCTGTACATTCGCTATTTTGGCAGCTGCACTTGCTGCCTATAAGAATCATCAGGCTGATAAAGCTAAAAAACTGGAAAAGGAGGCGAAATAAGGTATGGATTGGGGTAATTTATTCGTTATGCTGATCACGTTTGTTTTCATTAACAACGTCGTCTTAAACCAGTTCCTTGGTATGTGTCCATTCATGGGTGTTTCCAAGAAGAGCAGCTCTGCTATTGGTATGGGTGCTGCTGTTACCTTTGTTATCGTTGTAGCATCTATCGTTACTTATGGTTTGTATTATGGTATTTTAACACCATTGCATCTAGAATTTATGGATTTGATTACTTTCATTCTGGTAATTGCCGCTTTGGTTCAGTTAGTAGAAATGATCATTAAAAAATTAAGTCCAGTATTATATAAAGCGTTAGGTGTATATCTGCCTTTGATTACAACAAACTGTGTTGTATTAAACGTAACATTAAACAATATTACTAATGGATATAATTTCATTGAAATGTTGACATATTCTATTGCGATTCCAGTAGGTTTCACAATGGTACTTTATATCTTCTCTACAATTCGTGAGCGTTTAGAGGCTTGTGATACTCCAGTAGCATTCAAAGGAAATCCAATTGCTTTGATCGTAGCAGGAATCATGGCACTGGCATTCTCTGGATTGATGGGATTGGTATAAAATGGATATCATATTAAAATCTGTCATTTACTTAGGTATCTTAGGTGGGCTATATGCATTGGTTTATTATTTAAATCATAAAACACCTTTACCTAAAGGATGCGAAAATTTAAAAGCAGAGTGCAATGGCTGTCATGACCTATCCTGCTGTAACAACCCTGCACATGATGAATAAGAAAGGGGCAAGGAATCCATGGAAACAGTAATTACTGCGATTGCGATGATGCTTGTTCTAGGAGCAATTCTTGGACTGGGATTAGGTATCGCTGATAAGTTTTTAAGTGTTGAAGTTGATGAACGTATTGAAAAAGTATCAAGCATGCTTCCTAACTACAACTGTGGTAGCTGTGGTTATGCTGGATGTAGCGGACTTGCTGAAGCTTTGGTAAATGGTGAAATCAGTGTCGTTGGTACTTGTAAACCATGTAAACCAGATCAGAAAGCTGCAATCGCTGAATACTTAAATAATACACCGGGACCAGATGGTGTCTGTGTAAAGGTAAAACCTTAAACAAATGAAATAGAGGCAATGTTTATTTACATATGCCTCTATTTTTTTATTTTGTGATAATTTCTGTTTTACATGTGGAAACAAAGGTAGGATCGGAATTTCCATTGGATACCAGTACGACCATACCAAATGCATTTACATGAACTGTGCCCTGTCCAACAGTCTGACCACCTGCATTAATAGATACATTCGTTGTATTTACTGGTAGATATGATTGCACAGCAGACTCACAGTTTGCATCGCAGCTTGTAGGAAGTGGGGATGGTGCTGGTAAATACGAAATCGCCTCATTGTATGTGGCACTCGTTATTCTGATTGCCGCAATACGACATAGCGATATTGCTTCCTGTGGAACACCCTGGGCATTGACTAATTGTAATAAACCAGCATTTGGATTGCTATTTGGTGCAGGCAATAATGAACCTAAACGACCGCTTGCATTATTGCCACTTTCCATAGAAACAACAACGTTATCTGTAGGATATAAGGTAATTAACTGTTCAATGACATTTCGCATTTGTTGAACACATACACATCCTATACTAACAGCTTCTGGTCCAGTTGGTCCTGTAACTCCGGTATTTCCAGTTGGTCCAGTTGGTCCTGTAACTCCGGTATTTCCAGTAGGGCCAGTAGCACCAGTAATTCCAGTGTTTCCTGTAGGTCCAGTCGCACCTGCTAATCCAGTATTACCTGTTGGTCCAGGAATTCCATCCTGGCCAGTAGGCCCGGTCGCACCAGTGATTCCTGAATTTCCAGTGGCACCAGTTGGACCTGTTGCTCCGGTGATTCCAATACTGCCTGTCGCACCCGTAGCGCCTGTAATTCCAGTATTTCCAGTAGGTCCAGTCGCTCCAGTACTTCCACTTGGTCCCGTAGGTCCAGTATCACCTTTATCGCCTTTTGGCCCCCTGTAGTAATAACAGCCACAACATATATCATCATCGTATATGTTATTAAAATCACACATGATTTCACCTCCATTACAGGTTATGTATATACAATTTTAAAGTATATGCAATAACCTGTTTTGTATATAGTATAATTTCAAACGTTATATAGTATTTTTGTATTCAGCTTGACTTTCTAAAAACTGATACAAAAACTATTTTTATTCTGTTATAATGAAGTAAAATAATGAATAAATTTAACCATAAATGGTATTATGATAAATATTATGAAAAATGTGGAAGATATATCAGAATGGTGTAGATCTAATATTTCTTAGAATCGACAAATATATTCATAAATACAGGAAATTATAATTCTAGAATAGGAGGATTTGAAAATGGAAGATTTAGTATATTTAGGAAAATATATAAAATTGCAAAGAGAAAGACGTAATTTGAATATCAGCCAATTAGCTTATAAATGTAACTTTAGTCGCTCTTACCTGAGTCAAATAGAAAGTGGCAGAGTAATACCATCAGAAAAATTAAATAATACTATTGACGCTATTTTTACTTGTTTAAATTTAAATTATCAAAATTATCTAGAAAAAGGTTTATGCTTGCAGCAAGATGTAGATGATTTATTGCACTATATATTTTATAATTTACAAGAGCAAAGAGATGCTTTATATAGCAAAATGAGAAACGAAGAAGAAGATTATAAATCATATAAAGCATTTCCACGTTATTGCCTAAGTAAATTTGTCTATAATGTTTCCATGAATAACCAAACAGATAGTGAATTAGATTATTTAATGAAATCATTGTTAGATAACATTAATATATTTGAGATAAAAGACAGAAGTATATGCTATACTTTTGTAGGTATATACTATAGACAAAAATCAAATTGTGATAAAAGTGAATCTTTTTTATTAGAATCTTTAAAATTTGGTGAATTTAAGGATATAACAGGAATAACATATTATCAATTATCAATAACACAATCATTAAAAAACAGTGTAGCAATTGCTTTACTTAATATTCAAAAATCAATATTGAGATTTAAATGTGATGGGAATTTTAAACGCATAATATATTCGCAAGCACAAGAAGCTATAATATTAGGGAGATGTGGAGAATTGGAAAGAGCTGAAAAAGTTCTAAAAGAAATATTGAATAATTATCAGTTAAATGAGAATTTTAAAAAAACACTCCTTATTAATTTGGCACAATCGAACATTAGTTTAAAAAAATATGAAGAAGCTTTACATATATTAGATGAAATTAATATAGTAAATGATAATGTTATATTTATGAGACTATATGTTTATTATGAATTATCTAACAAAAAAGATTTTAATGAGTATTATGAAAGTAATATTAATAATATAAAGACAATTCTTTTTAAACAGCAAACTAAAATATTACATATGAAAATAAATAACGAAAAACAGAATGAAGAATATTTACATCTTCTTTTGGAAACTCATTCTAATGACAATTTAAAATATGATGTAGATTTGAGGGTATTTGTTTTAGATGAATTAATAGAGTATTATGAAGAAATTGGAAAATACAAGCTTTCTAATAAATATTTAAAAGAAAAAATCAAATTATATGAGGCGTAAATCAAATAAAGAATATTATTCATCAAATATAAAAAAAATTTCAAAAATGAGTTAACTGCTTTTATTAGACCTGTATTGATTGTTCTATTTACATATTATATACTATGACCATAAACAAAGGATGCTCATTTGTTTAATGAAAGCGAACTTAGTAGAATTTCATGTACATTACATGCAGTATGCAAAAATGTGAAGAATTAAGGTATTACTTACCATTGCTGTGGCTTTGATGTTAGTTTACCTGTTATGTATTTCATTTGTAAGCATGATCTGAAAAACAGATACTACTGGATACTGGATTTGCTTACATTTATGTAATTCATAAGGGTAATGTATATCATCATGGAAGTAATGCTACTATGTTTTGCTTCCTTTCATATAAAAGGAGGCGATTTATAAATGAAAGTTGAATATAAACAGATAGTAAAGCGAGGTCTACTCCTTGCCTTAGTTATTATAATTATTCAAAATATATTATTAATGTTGGCGGACGTTCCTACAGAACCTAATTTAGGTTATAATATCTATTTCTCAATTCAAAATTCTAGTAGAGAAATATTTTATACAATTTTTTTGATAATACTTATTCCATCATTGCTATTGATTTATTATTATGATGATTATCATAATAAACACGATAATCTTTGTTTATTAAGAATAGGATATAAGAAATATTATTTACGAGCTATTCTTCAAATATTGATTTTGACTTTTTTACTTAGAATTATAGTTGAGATTGTATTCGTTTTAGAAATACATTTTTTAAAATCTAATATAAATTTCACTTCTTCAGTATCAACACATGCAATATTTGGTGATAAAGCCTTAGTAAATTTACTAGCGTATATAATCACTTCTTCTATAGGAACAGGTGTATTTAGCTGCTTTTGGTTCTCAATTATATACTTTATAAAAAACAAATATATATTTAGAGGAATTATGGTCTTATGGCTTTTTGTTTCAATGATAGGATTTTCAATCATATATCCATTAGCGACTAGCTTATTACTGAATGTATTTATTAGAAAGAAGCTTAAAAATGGTTAGTTTATATAGAAGATTATTTAAATCGCCTTATTTCTTGTTATTCTTTCTATCTTTGATACAACTTTATTTTAGGCGATATTTTATAGAAAGTAATTATACCACGCCAATCGATCAATGGTTAATAACGAATAACACTATAACTATTTTGGTAAATAATGCATTTCTCTTATTACAAGTAAAGAAAATGGGTGTATTAAAGAATGTTAGAGATATGGTTTTAATTAGAATAGGAAAGAACAATTTTTATTTTCAACTTTATAAGATGTCTTTCAAAGGTCTGACATTATATTTTTTCACAACATATATTTTTCTTTCTTTATTATTCATAAATACCCTTTCTATAGTTTCTACATATTTCGTCTTTATTATTCTTAATTTAGTGATCTTCTCTTTATATGAAGTATTCTTTAATTATATGATCATAGAACAAAAAAGTACTCTTTATATTATAGTGCCTTTTATATTTAATATTGTATTCCATTATGTAATTGTTCCGATATTATTTTTTCAAATATAAAAAAGGAGGAAGTAAAATGTTAATTGAAATTAAAGGATTGTCAAAGAAATTCAAGGATAAACAGGTGATAAAGAATTTAGACTTTTGTATAGATAAGGGTGATTTGATTTTAATACAAGGCATTAATGGATGTGGGAAATCAACACTTTTAAAAATTATATCTGGGCTAATGTCTTATGAGAAAGGCTCTATAATTTTTGAAAAACCGCTCAAAATTGGAGCTTTTATTGAAAATCCTAATTTTATTGAGAATGAATCAGCTCTATATAATATGAAGTTCCTAATGGAATTAACAGGAAGTTTTGATAAAGAACTGGTTTCTTCATTATTTAAAGATTTTCAACTTGATATTGAGGATAAAACTATAGTTAAAAAATATAGTATTGGAATGCGTCAAAAATTAGGTATTATTCAAGCAGTAATGGAAGATCAGGATTTTATATTATTTGATGAACCAACTAGAGGTCTTGATAAAGCTAGTATGAAATCATTTGACAAACTAATCTCTGAATTGAATAAAATGGGAAAAACATGTATAATATGCGCACATGATGGTGTTTCAAATATAAATTTTAATAAATTGTATGATATGGAAGAAGGACATCTAATTGAAAAGACAAATATTAAAGTATAGATTTATAATAACCGCCATATTTATTACGCTAATATTTGTTTTTTATTTCAACAGAGATAACTATATTCTTATGGTTTATTTTGTTCCGAAAAGAATGATTGAATTGGTCTTCACATTAACTCTTATATTGGCAAATGGTTATTTCTTGATTGACAATATATACTACTATGTGAAAATGTATAATGAAATAGTAATCAGATCAAGTAAAGATTATTATTATACATTGTTATTGAAAAAAATATTATATTGTTTCGTTTTACTAGGTATTTCACAATGCATTTTAAATTATATAGCTTGTGGCGAAATTTTATTAGGAATAACCCTTTTATATTTTTCAATTATCATTTCTGTATTTTTCATATTAAATAGATTTTTAGGAAGTATTTCTCAAGACATATTGATAATCATTTTTTCATTTTGTATTTTTATCTTGAAATGCTTGTATTATATATTTTGAATTAAGAAAACTTTGTTTAATAATTTTTGAAATATCAACATCGTTTTTTTCAATAAAGTACTTTATACTATAAAGAATCAGTTAACAAAAAAGATAGGGCATTTGCTAAG
Organism: [Eubacterium] hominis; assembly: GCA_014337235.1. GTDB lineage: Bacteria > Bacillota_I > Bacilli_A > Erysipelotrichales > Erysipelotrichaceae > Hoskinsella > Hoskinsella hominis. Next base: position 2,974,043 of record CP060636.1, read on the forward strand.
CAAGATGTTTAGTAAAGCTCTTTTTTTGAGACTTTCTATTAAATAAGGCACTTATTAATATAAACTATGATTCCTGTATTTGATAATTTCATATAGTATAATTTATGTTAATATAGTATACTAAAGGTATCAGAAAGCTAGCTATTATCTTTCTTTAGAAAAATATCTCAATCTATCACTAAATTATAATGAGCATTACAAAACAAGGAGTAGTAGGAATACAAGATAGTATTGAGTGATTTTTAAATTTATATCATCGTTTAGCTAAAAAGTCTAAAAGAAAGGATATTGATTATGAGAGAAGAAATGAAATACATTTTAAAGACAAAAACGACAGTCTTTTGTTTTATCATTTTGTTGATGTTCAATATGTTTCAATTATACAATTTTGTAACTAGAGAAGATGTTGTCACAAAAGAATCGATCAAACAGGAAATGAAGGATTTAGAATTATTTTATATGGGATTGACATCATATGTAGAATCAACAGATTCTCCAAAATACAAAGAGGTATTTGAAATTCTTTATAAGAATAATTTGGCTTTAGCTAATTTCCATCATCAAGCCTACGATCAAATGGATGAGGATAAAACTTTAAAAGATTATAAAAAAATTATATTAAAATTAAATATATTAGAAACTTTGTTGGAAATCAATCTTTATGCAGATGGAAATACAGTTTATCCTTATTATCAAGAAAAATACTCATTAGAAATAGAAAATCATAAAGATTTTATCAATGAGGAGGCTTTTGGCTTTGATACCAAAAGATTATCAAAACTTGGTGGTGTCGCAACAAAGGATATTCAATATAAAGCTAATTGTCAGAAATTAGAGTATTATTTTAAAATGTTAGATCAAGATATGGTGGAAGTAACAGAAAAAGATATAAATCCTTGGAGCTATCTGATTTATCATTTAGGAGATCAGAGTTACGCAGAAACAGTCATTGTGATGATTGGCATGTTATATACGATTTCCTGTGTGATGATGCTAAGAAAAGATCATCGTTTGTATCTGATGTGTATTCAACCAACTTCTTTATTTCGAATCGTGATGAAACAGGTCATGATGATAGCTCTAACTTATTTGCTTATTATTGTATTGTCTTTATTGATACCTGTTTTATTACTAGGGGTTCAATATGGTTTTGATGGATTGCGACAACCAGTATTCATGTATAAAGATGGATTAACAGGCTTTCAATTATTTGATCATGGCGATGTAATAAATTATGTCGGATTGTCTTATCTTCCGACAAAAGAGAATCTTGGACAAACACTTGAAGTGTCAATACCATCAGAAGTACAAATGACAACTTTTTTAAATAATATGAGCTTAGCTGTATTATTGTTAACTATGAAAATAATAACATTTATTACAGTCACAGTAAGTATTACTTTCTGGTTGCGAAAGGTTCCTTATATCATTATGACAGGTTCTGTATTGGTAGGATATTTATTTGTTTCACAATTGTTCTATCCACATGCGTTGTCAATAAATCCATTTAGTATGGAAAATGGATTCAAGATACTTGGTGGAGGAGCTACGATTACTTATTTACATGCGATTTTGATTTTAATAGCAACATGGCTGGTATTGATTGTGTTTAATAAAATCATTTCAGATAAATGCAGTATTGAATAAGGAGAAAAATGAGATGGAAACTATATTAGAAGTAAAAAAGCTGAAAAAAAAGATTGGGAAAACTGAAATTTTGCATGATATTTCATTTTCAGTATTTGAAAATGAAATCGTAGGTTTTGTGGGGCCAAATGGAGCAGGTAAATCTACTACCATGAAATGTATAACAGGTTTATTCAAAGTTCCTAAAGATATGGTATATATTATGGGAAAAGATATGTATGATCACCATGTGGAAGCTTTGCGGTATTTAGGAGCAAGTATTGAGGCACCTGCTTTATTTCCAGACTTAAATGGATATGATCATTTTTCGATGGTGGCAAATTGGAGAAAAGAGAAAAAAGAAAATCTACAGGAGTTATATGAATTAAGTGGATTAAAAAAGGAAGCTTTAAAAAGACCAGTACGTACATATTCAATGGGAATGAAGCAACGTTTAATGCTATCATTGACATTGATTGGTTCTCCCAAACTGCTATTGTTGGATGAACCATTAAATGGATTAGATCCACAGGCGACGTTTGAGTTTAGAGAAAAACTATTGGATTTAAGAAAACGAAATACAAGTATCTTATTATCTTCTCACCAATTAAATGAGGTAGAAAAGATATGTGATCGTATCGTGTTTATAAAAGATGGCAGAATCGTGAATTCTATTACTACTGAAGCTTTACAACAAATGCAATATTATACATTTCAATTACAACCTATTGAAAAAGCAAGACAAGTATGTAAAAAAATGAATTTAGAAATAAGAGAAGAAGGTACACATGTATCCATTCGTTTTGATACTCCACAGATATTGAATGCATTCTTTAAGGCTGTTGTAAGTGAAAATATTGATATCATAGAAGTGAATAGTGCAGACCATTTGGAACAGTATTATAAAAATTTATATCGAAATGCGGAGAAATAGCGTATGAAACAGTTAATAAAAAATGAGTGTCGAAGGTGGTTTACAAGAAAAAAAATCTGTGCATTCTTATGTCTGATGGGCTGTTGCGTATTGTTTTATGAATTTTATTACCATCAAAGCTATCTCTCATATTATGAAAAAGAATACGTAAATTTAAAAAATGAATATACAGATGTAAGCTCGGTGATGAGAATTTATGGAATGAATATGAAAATAGATGATAGTGAAGATTTAAAGATAGCATATGATATATATGATAAAGAATATCAATTATTAGCAAAAGAAATGAATCTATGGAACAATAATACAGATGGACGATTTGATGAGGAATTGTTATCTTTGGAAAAGCAGCGGGATGAAAACCTTTTACGTTTAGAAGAAAATCGAATAGAACCAATGAATATGCAGATTTATCGTAATACACCTGAAGATTTAAATAATCGCATAAAATTACGGGAAAGTTATGAACAACAGCATATCAAAGAGAAAGTGGTCAAGAATGTGCCAGATGTCAATTATGTCTTATATAAAATATTTTCTGGCTCTGATGCGACGATTTTTCTGATTCTGTTTATCTTGTGTATTGTGAATTTTAACATCTGGTCATCGGAATTTGAAAATCAAACATATCGGTTGGCGTTCATTCAACCATATCAAAGAAAAAGTATTTATATATCTAAATTACTTGTGCAGATCATCATGAGTCTTGGTCTATTCTTCTTGATGATTGTGACCCTTGCTACATGTGCATATATTCAATATGGAGTTGGGGAACCAATCATTGTAGCAGTGAATCAAACAATGCTGCATGGTGTACAAACATCCGCTGATCAGGTGTTTACATATGTAACAACTTCATCACTGCTGATAAAATTTCTATTACGCCAGATTCTGTATATTAGCATATTAGAGATTGTAATCCATACTGTTTCATTTTTTGCGAAGAAAACCGAATTGAGTTTGCTGGTAATTTTTACACTATTGATTGCGATGGTCTTTGCTGGTTTAAGTGAACATGCCAATCTGATAAATATTTATCAATTAGAAAAGTTATATAGTGAAACACAATACGTGTCGCAGTTATCAACATTTGGCATGTTGGCTTTGATAGGTATCCTATGTTTTTTCATTAATTATTTATATCTTGTTTATTGCGATTTAAAAGGATAGTCAAGCTATATGAAACTCTATATTATAAGTGATTTCTAATACTTATAGAAAAGGGTGTTAATAAAAGAGGAAGAATCAATTATTATCATGAATCTTCCTCTTTCGTTTTTTACGGTTTTATATTAACTCATTTTTGGCTTTCATGATTGTTCTCAATAATTTTTCACCGTTACTTAAGCTATGCGCTAAAAAATATTAAGAATATGCGAATACCTATTTTGTATATCAAAATGGATAATTGTGCATACTTATAAGAAAAGGGCGGTGTTTTTATGTTTGTTGAAATTAGAGAGTGGAATGAGGAAGATGCGTTTGCTTTACATTCTTTATCAAAACATCCATATTTGTCAAAAGAACGATTATTTCGATATTTTTATCCAGATACATTTTTAAATGCAATGAGTACGATTTACTTTTATCAAAATGCAGATCCGAAACGCTTTTTATATCGTGCTGTAATCGTAGATGGAAACGTTGCGGGTTTTATCAGCGCACAGGTGAAGAATGAACATTCTGCAGAGCTTTCATATTGGCTTGGAGTCAAATATTGGAGAAAGGGGATTATGAGTAAAGCAGTATCTTTACTATGCAAGGAAGCATTTGATAAATTGCCTGTTTTTTGTATATATGCAATGGTAGATCAAAAAAATATTGCTAGTCAGAAAGTATTGGAGCACAATGGTTTTCAAAAAGAGAAAATAGAACACCTGTTTATTTATCGAAAATATAAATAGATTGAAAATATATTCACATCATGTTAAATTAAATAATGTGAATAGGGCAGGAGGTAAAGATGATTAAACTATGTTTTTTTGATTATGGCAATCATGATTTAGATGTAGAAAAAGAATTAATGATCGATGTGGATGTAATAGATTTTATAACAGATCAGATTCAAAATATATCTTTTGATTCCACAAGTAATGAAGCAGATTTAGAGGATAATTGGATATATTGGTTTAATAGTAATGATGAAAATGAAGCTGTATGTAAGCTGGATAAGTTGATTTCATCTAAAATAAAAAAAGGATCAAAATTGAAATATAAAATTGAAATTGATGAAATGTAGATATATAGTTTGAGCGAATTTTTTAGAAAAATCATGATTGGAGATTGACATATCTTATGAAGTGTAATATAGTGTACTTGTACAATAAGTACACTATATTACACTTTTCTAATGGAAGGAGTGATGATGTGGATATCATTATCAGTAATAACAGTAGTAAGCCTATTTATGAACAGATTATTTCACAGATAAAAGCAATGATTATGAGTGGAGAATTGCAATCCGGAGAAATGCTGCCATCCATGCGCGCGCTGGCAAAATCATTACATATCAGTGTAATCACTGGCCAAAAAGCTTATGAAGAATTACAAAGAGATGGCTTTATTGAAACGGTAACTGGAAAAGGAACCTTTGTTGCTGCGCAAAACAAGGACTTTATCCAAGAGGAACACTTACGCCAGATCGAACAAAAGCTTATGGATGCTGCAGATTTAGGAAGAAGCAGTGCTGTTTCATTAGAAAAAATGATAGAGCTATTGACGATGTTTTATCAAGATGATGAATGATTATCTAATTGATATCGCTGAAATAGACAAGGAGGATTCACAAAGATGGAACAAAGTTTGATTATAAAAAATGTGAATAAAATATTCCCTCAATTCACATTACAAAACATACATATGGAAGTACCAGAAGGAACGATTATGGGGTTTGTTGGTGAAAATGGTGCTGGAAAAACAACCACGATTCAATGCATTTTAAATTTATTAAAACTGGATGATGGTGAAATCGAAGTGCTGGGTAGAAAACATACAGATCCTGTTTTAAAAGATGACATCGGCGTTGTATTTGATGAAAATAATTATTTTGATACTATGAATATCCAACAAATAAATAAGATGATGCTAAAAATTTATAAAAACTGGCATGCAGATGAATTTTTTGAAATGTGTCATTCACGATTTGCATTGCCAGAAGATAAGTTGATTAAAGATTTTTCAAGAGGCATGCATATGAAATTAGCGATTGCCATGGCATTATCGCATGAGGCGAAGTTATTAATATTGGATGAACCAACGAGTGGTTTAGATCCTGTCACAAGAGATGAAATATTAGATATTTTTCTTGATTTTGTACAAGATGAACATCATTCTATCTTGTTGTCCTCACATATCTCTACAGATATAGAAAAAATTGCTGATTACATCACTTATATTCATGAAGGCAGTGTGATCTTTAGTAAATCTAAAGATGAATTATTAGAGAACTTTGGTATTATGCGTTGTAGCAAAAACCAAGCTTCATTGATTGATGAAGAAGATATTATTGCTAAATTAGAACATGATTATTCAGTTGATATTTTGGTAGATCATAAGAACAAAATGGAAAAGAAATATAAGGATATCATTATGGATAAGCCAAGTATTGATGATATCATGTTGCTGTATGCGAAAGGAGAAAGAAAAGTATGTTAGGGCTATTATATCGGGATTTTATCAATTTAAAAGCTTCCTTAAGGTCAATTATATTATCATCTATCTTTATTATGGTGGTCGCAATCTTTTTTAACTATGGAATGATTATGGTGATTAGTTTACCTGTATTCTTTGCATTTTCAATCACGGGAAGTTTTCAATGTGATGCAGCTTTAAAATGGAATAAAAAATGTATGACATTACCAATATCTGCAAAAAATGTTGTATTCGCAAGATATCTGACATTTGCTATATTAATGGGTATAGGTGCATTATTTTCCTTTGTATTTGGTGTTGTTTATATGAATATAACAAATTTTTCACAAACAAATCATCACTTTACTTTGCAATTAGGAATGGCGATTGCCTTACTTATGCCATTATTTTATGCTTCATTGTTTTTTCCAAGTATTTATTATTATAAAGGAGAAAAACTGGAAATGGCGATGCTTACGTGTATGATTTTGATGTTTTTAATCTTTGGTGGTGGTGCTTTGATTATTAAATACACAACGATTTCTTTTCAATATACAGATTTAAATATGTATGTTTACGTATTTTTAGCGATATCCCTAGTATTATTTATTCTTTCATACTTCCTTAGTTTAAAAATTTATGAAATAAAATCTATAGAATGATAAAAAATGAAAATTATTACGAAAATATTTTCAAAAAAAGATATATTTTAGAAACAAAATACGGTATAATAGAGGCTGTATAGTGAGGAGAGATGATATGGCCGCAAAAGATTTATTGATACCAAAATATTATGAAAACAAGTTGGATATCATATCCACAGAGATAGCGATTAAATATGTCAAGGATTTATTTGAAAGAAGACTGGCGCATCATTTGAATCTGATGCGTATCAGTGCACCGCTTTATGTAAGAAAAAGCAGTGGTTTAAATGATGATTTAAATGGGATTGAACGCCCAGTTGATTTTGATATAAAAGAAATCAAAGATGAAGATATTGAAATCGTACATTCTTTGGCAAAATGGAAACGTATGGCGTTAAAACGCTATAACATGAATATTGGAAAAGGTATCTATACCGATATGAATGCAATACGACGTGATGAGGTCTTGGATAATCTTCATTCTACGTATGTGGATCAGTGGGACTGGGAAAAAATCATTGATGAAAAAAGCCGTAATGTTGAATTTTTGAAAATGACAGTTCGTAATATTATGAAAGCGTTAAAGGAAACGGAAAAAGAACTGGATATTGTATTTGAAAATCTAGAGCCTTTTATTCAGGAAGATGTTTATTTTATCACTTCTCAAGAATTGGAAGACCGTTATCCTGATTTAACACCGAAACAAAGAGAATATGAAATTACCAAGCAATATAAAACAGTATTTATCATGCAGATTGGTGATGTATTAAAAAGTGGTCAAAAACATGATGGTCGTGCACCGGATTATGATGACTGGGCATTAAATGGTGATATTTTATTATATTATCCAATTCTGGATTGCCCTATTGAAATCAGTAGTATGGGCATTCGTGTAAATAAACAATCATTACAGGAACAGTTGAAAAAAGCTGGTTGTGAAGAACGTTTACAACTCCCATTTCATCAAATGCTGATGAACGATGAATTGCCATTAACCATTGGTGGAGGAATTGGTCAAAGCCGTATCTGTTTGATTCTATTGAACAAAGCACACATTGGTGAAGTACAGGTAAGCCAGTGGGATGATGAAATGGTGAAAGTCTGTGAAGAACACCATATTACATTACTATAACAGGATAGAAGTTCATATATCCTGTTTTTTTATGGTATAATGATACTACAAATATTTGGGAAAGTGAGTGAGGAAAATGGAAGTACAAGAAATAATAACGCAGTTACAGGGTATGTCTAATGAAAAATATAAGGCTAATGTTGTGAAAATGGGTATTCCGGAAGCAAATAGCATTGGCGTATCAACAGGAGAAGTTCGCAAGTTAGCGAAAACCATTGAAAAATCAAATGCATTGGCATATGCATTATGGGAAAGTGGATATCATGAGGCAAGATTACTGGCAGTGCTTTTATTTGATAAAAAGACATTAACCATCAAGGAAGCTGCTAAGTTAATGGATGATGTGATATCCTGGGATTTATGCGATCATTTATGTAAGAATCTGATTGTGAAAATCAAAGGGTTCACAGAGCTGATCAATGAATGGATCATATCCAATGATACATATAAAAAACGCGGTGCTTTTACCTTAATGGTCGCAGATGTTATTCATAATAAGAAAATCACAGAAGATACCATAGATGAGTATTTGGATATGGTAAAAAATTATAGTGATGATGATCGAGATCATGTAAAGAAAGCTGCCTCATGGGCATTACGTGAGATTGGAAAGAAGGATTTCACAGAAAATGAAAAGGCTATTTTGCTGGCACATGAGTTAAAAGAGGGCAGTAAGCCCCAGCAATGGATTGCGAAAGATGCTTTAAAAGAACTGGAAAATGTTGTGAAGGTAGAAGGTAGGGGAAGGCTAATTTCCGCAGATTCCATGATGGGTAAAGAAAAAGATGAATGAGATAATTGTAAAAGAAATTCAGGTCAAAGATTTGTTAACGAAATCTAATCTTCCTGATAGTGATTATGTGATTAATCCTTATACAGGCTGTGCACATGGCTGTCGTTATTGTTATGCTAGTTTTATGAAAAGATTTAGCGGACATAAAGAGCCGTGGGGAAGTTTTGTGGATGTAAAGCATTGCGATAAATTAATGAATACCAAAAAGCTGATAGGGAAAACCGTGTTTCTATCATCCGTGACGGATTGTTATCAGCCTATCGAAGAACAATATGAAAAGACCCGCTCAATTTTAAAACAACTAAGGGATGTTGATTGCACGTTAAATATCTCTACGAAATCAAAACTGATTTTAAGGGATATTGATCTTTTAACGAAATGTAAACATTGTACTGTATCCATGTCTATCAATACATTAGATGAAGATTTTAGAAGGAAAATGGATCATGCTAGTACGATAGAGGATCGTTTTTCTACTTTAAAACAACTACATGAACATGGAATTTATACCATTTTATTTATGTCGCCAATTTTTCCCATGTTGACAGATTGGAAAGGCATCATAGAGAAAAGCAGGGATTTCGTTGATTGTTTCTGGTTTGAAAATTTAAATTTGAGAGGAACCTATAAGAAGGAAATTTTGGATATCATAAAAACAGATTACCCTCAATATATGGATTTATATGATCAAATCTATCACAAAAAAGATAAATCTTATTGGCAAAGTCTTGCGAAGGATATTCATGATTATTGTATGGAACATAAGATTCCACATATCAATTATTTTTACCATGAAGAACTGGTAGAAGAAAAGAAACAGAAAAATGCATCGTAAAAAAGAGAAGATTTGTTCATTTCCAATGCCAATAAGTTAAGGGCATTGACAACAATGAAAAGTGATATCTAGTGAATTTCCCACTAGGTACCACTTTTTATTTTTCACTATTGACAAAAGAATCAAAATTTGGCCGCTTACGCGGCTTTGTTTATAAGTGAATGCACACAAAGGAGGACTTCATTTATGTTATTCATTTATAAACAGAATTCATTTGACACTTTTCATTTGAATACGATTCATGTTTCACTCTCATGTATATTCTTTTTTTCTTTGTTTCTATTCTTTATTTACTATTCGCTAAGCCTGGTTTTAGGTTATAATGGAGGTAACTTATATGGTAGATAGTGCTATTCATGCCGTACATGATTATCTACCCGATGCATCCCTGCATTTTTTAGAACTTATTAAAGGCGATAATCCTGATTCTTTCACCAGATTACGGAAACTATCTGTTCTTGATATTATTTATCAAATGTTTGATCGAAAAGGGTGCTCACAATGGAGTGATATTATGAACTTTTACGATGACCTCAATAAAAAACAAACAATAACAGAAACTGGCTTTTACCTTGCCAGAAAAAAATTCAATCCTGAGGCATTGCGTGTCATGAGCAATGAGTTTATTGCCAATTTTTATGACAACAATGCCGATGAAATGAAAAAATGGAAAAACCATCTAGTACTATCCGTTGATGGTTCCAAGATCATCCTACCTAATACAAAAGAGAATGAAGCCATCTTCGGTCGTATAAATGCGAAGCCTACATCCAAAGATTTTGATTCCAAACCTGTTAGTGGTCTTTTATCTACCCTTCATGATTGTTTGAACGATACGTTTCTTGATGTAAAGTTTGGTCCATGTTCATCAAGTGAGAAGTATTTCGCTTCGAAGCATATCACAACATACTGCGAAAACTTCATTGATAGTGCCATTTTCACCTTGGATAGAGGATATCCATCTATGAGACTTGTAGATCAACTGATAAACAGTAAGCAATATTTCGTATTCAGATTACCTAGTAGTTTTTTGAAAGCATATACAAATCAAATAAAGGCGGGAGAAGACAAGGTCATACACATTACCTTTGATAGAGAAAGTACGAATCAATATCGAGATGACATTCAGTTTCGACAGCATCTGATGAATACCACGTATACCCTACGATTCACTAAATTGATTATAGGACAGGACAAAGACGACCAAGATATCGTTGAATTACTAATGTCAAACTTACCAGAAGATGAATATAGTAAGGATGATTTAAAAGAACTATATCATTTACGTTGGACGATTGAAACATCTTATAACAGATTAAAAAACAGGATGAAACTGGAGAATTTCAGTGGATACAAATCAACACTTATTTATCAGGATATATACGCAGATATCTGGCTATATAATATCATATCATTAGAAATCTTGTATGCGAATGATCAAGTAGCGATAGAACAGAAACAGGAGGGAGAATACATACTAAAGCGAAATTTCAATAAAGCAATAGGAATTATGAAGAAGTTATTTATAAGGGCATTAATCAGCATGGATGAAGATACAAATGATTATGCATTATCAGTAATAAAGGATAATATAGCAGGCAATTTAGTATGGATTAAAAAAGGACGTGCCTATGAACGAAAGCGAACAACAACGCCTTCTTCAATATCTTATAAAAGCACGTATTAGTCTAATTTTTATCAAGAATCAAAATGTTGTTTTCATAATACCATAAATCTATCTATATATCAGAAAAAACGCAAAAAAAGAGGAATTAGCCTTTGATTTCCATTCAATAGCTATATTCCTGATTTTTGTTTTTGTCAATACCCTTAACTTATTGGCATTGGTTCATTTCTTCTCTTTTTTTATATTATATAACACTTTCTCTTGTATAATCTGTCAGGGTATCTGGCAGTTTTTCTAATAGATCATGGACACGATAGGTATGATCTACGATTGCTTGAAGTTCTTGATCCTGCATACCAATCAGCTGTACAAATTGTACTTTGCCATTTGGGGTATCAATTTCGCCTGCTTCATCTAAGGTAGTGATAAAGCCTGTAATCTTACTTTCAGCTTTTACATCCATACCGGTTTTCTGCCCTGTATAGATATATTCTTCAGGTTGAAAGATATCACCATGTTGAAAGGTTTCTCTGGCTAATGCCTGAAGGATACCACAGATGCCTTTGATTTCAGCTTCATCATCAGATAAACCTGCTTTTTTTAGTTTTAAGGTCAACTCAAAGCCATAACCGCTATATTCTTTATTTTCAAATTCTTTTTCATACAGCTCACTAAAACCATAGGTTACAAAGTGATAATAATCACTTGCTTCATAAATACTGATACCTTGTAAAGGATCATTGCCGCCTAATCGCCATGGAATCAAAACACCATAGTGTCTGGGATCCTTCTGATCTGGATAAAGCTTTTCAAAAGCTTGTGTAATTGCATGCCATCCAGTTGCATCCAATTCTTCATCTTTTACTTCTTCAACAGCAGGTTGTATTTCTTTTTTCGCTTTTTTCTTAGAAAACAGTCCCATAAGCTCCTCCTTATTTCTGATGAACCATATGTTCATCAATCAGTTGTTGAATATAAGCAGCGTCTGGATCGATATAAATAGTTTTATAGGTACTTAAAGATACAAAGCTGCCTTTACTGCCAGGTATTTTTTTCAATTGTTTTACTAAACAGTAATTCACAGGAACACTGGATGAAAAACGTCCTTTGCTATACCATGCCGCAAGCATGGCAGCATCACGAATCAACTGTTCATCTGGATCAGGGGTTGTGATAATCACATGGGCACCATGTAAATCTTTGGCATGAAACCATGTATCATTCTTTCTTCCAAGCTTCCATGTAACATATTCATTTTGCAGGTTGTTTTTTCCCAGATACAATGTAACGTCTTCAAACTGAAATGTATCATAATGGGGCAGTTCCTGTTTCTTCTTTTTACGTATCCGGCTCTTATATGCTTTTACATAGCCTTGTTTTGCCAGTTCTTCACGAATTTCGATGGCATCTTGTATACCAGCTTGCTCCAGTTGTACTTCCATAGCTTCAAAGTAGCGGATTTCTTTTTCACACAGTTCGATCTGTTCATTTAAAATACTCTGTGCACGTTTAAATTTATGGTATTTTTGATAAAATTTATTTGCATTGGTTTTTAAATCAAAACGCATATCAATCGGAATTTTTACATCTTCACCGGTTTCAAAAGAGGGAAGTACAATCGTTTTTTCTTTTTGCAGCGTATGTTGATAGGCAAATAATAAATCACCGTATTCACGATATTTATCGCAATCCAGTGCTTCTTTTAGACTTTGCTTCAGTTTTGGAAGCTTAGATTCATTTTTTCTTAATTCTTTACGACACGCTTTGAATAAATCTCCGCTTTGTTGTTTGATCCGCACTTTTTCTTCTTTATGATAAAATAAAATATCCATACCTTTCATCAAAGGGTACACACGATAATGTGCTCCTAAATGAAGCAAAGGAATACAATGGAAAAACATATTGTCCTCAACATCACTGATATATAATTGATTTGATGATGCAATTTCCTGCATGACTTCATCAAATGATTGACCTTGTTTTATACGATATTGCATTTCTTTACTCAACAATGGAGAAAATCCGTGAAACTGTTTTGTGAAAGATTCTTCAAGATCAAATGCTTCATGATGAAAGGGATCTTGTTTCCCAACATGGGGTGCAGGTAATACATAAGCTGCCCCAGGATGAATGGTACGACTATTGTTTTCAAAAGGCGGAATACGCTTTAGCGCATCAATAATGCGCATGTCCTCATCGACTAATACCACATTGGCATATTTGCCCATGAGCTCTACATAAAAATGTTTTACATGGATATCGCCCATTTCATTTCTGGCTTCAATTTCCATATGCAGGATACGATCTAATCCAATTTGTTCCATAGAACGAATAATACCACCATCTATCTGTTTTCTTAACAGCATCACAAAATTACCCGGAACTTCCAGCGTTGTATAAGATTCCTTCGTGATATTGATACGGTTATATACACTATGTAAAGAAATCATCAGTTTTTGATTACCTTGTTGTGTACGAAGGGTAAAAAGTAATTCCGTATCACTAACTGCCTGAATCTTTAAAATCTTTGCAGGTAGACAGGTATTGATTTCATGATACAGCTGTCTTAATAATAAACCATCTAATGCCATTTTCTCACCTCAATGCTCCTATTATAACATAAAAATGAAAATCTTTATGAAACTTGTTTGACATTGATGGTTCCAGCTAGTAAAATGTTTATAAAGATGTTGAGAGGTGAGCGTATGAAGAAAGGATTGTTGATCATCATCAGTGGCCCAAGTGGTGTTGGAAAAGGTACTATTCGAAGCTACTTTATGAATGATGAATCACTGAAACTGGCTTATTCCATATCTATGACGACAAGAAGTCCTAGAGTTGGTGAAAAAGACGGTGTTGATTACATATTTACAACGAAAGAAGCGTTTGAGGAAGCTATCAAGAACGGGGAACTGCTGGAATGGGCAGAATTTGTAGGTAACTATTATGGTACGCCTATGGAGGAAGTTGAAAAACTTCGTAATGAAGGTAAAAATGTTTTACTGGAAATTGAAGTACAGGGTGCAACGCAGGTGCGTGAGAAATGTCCTGACGCATTAACGATCTTTATCATACCACCAAACATGGAAGAATTGGAAAAACGTATCCGTGGTAGAAGAAGTGAACCAGAAGAAATCGTACAGCAGCGTTTAGCAAAAGCCAGCAAAGAAATGAAGATGATGGATAATTACAAGTATATTGTATGTAATGATGATCCAAAACTGGCTGCTGATTTGATTAGTTCTATTATTAAACGCCATATGGAAACAGAAGAGTAAACGAAAGTTGGAGTAGTGATCTGCTCCTTTTTTTGTGAATGAACATAGAAAAAACCGATGAATTTCATCGGTTTTCTTTACGTGTATTATACAATACCCTGATCAATCATAGAATCTGCGACTTTGATGAATCCAGCAATGTTTGCCCCAGCCATATAGTTGTCTGGCATGCCATATTCTTCAGCAGTTTTAGAAACTGTATCAAAGATGTTTTCCATAATGCCTTTTAATTTTTCATCAACTTCTTCAAATGTCCAGCTTAAACGTGCTGAGTTCTGTGACATTTCAAGTCCTGAAGTTGCGACGCCACCTGCATTGCTTGCTTTACCTGGGGCATATAAAATCTTGTTTGCCTGTAAAACTTCAATGGCTTCTGGTGTTGTCGGCATATTGGCACCTTCACATACAGCGATGACACCATTTTTTACCAATGTTTCTGCGTCTTCTTTTTTCAATTCATTCTGTGTAGCACAAGGTAATGCGATATCGCATGGTACATTCCAAATGCTTTCTTTAGCGTGGAAAGTAGCACCTTCAACTTTTTCAGCATATTCATGAATTCTGCCACGTTTTACTTCTTTGATTTCTTTCATTACATCTAAGTTGATGCCGTTTTCATCTACAACATATCCACTAGAATCACTCATTGCGATAACTTTTGCGCCTAATGTCATAGCTTTTTCTGCGGCATAGATAGCAACATTGCCACTACCTGAAACAACCACGTTCTTACCTTCAAATGATAAGCCTTTGTTTTTTAACATCGCATTTGTGAAGTAACATAAGCCATAACCGGTAGCCTGTGTTCTTGCTAAAGAACCACCCCAGTTTAAACCTTTACCAGTTAATACACCAGTAAATTCATTACGGATACGTTTGTATTGTCCAAACATATAACCAATTTCACGTCCGCCAACACCGATATCTCCAGCAGGTACATCGGTATCTGGTCCGATATATTTACATAATTCAGTCATGAAACTCTGGCAGAAACGCATGACTTCTGCGTCACTTTTACCTTTTGGATCAAAGTCACTTCCACCTTTTCCACCGCCCATAGGCAGTCCAGTCAGACTGTTTTTAAAGATCTGTTCAAATCCTAAGAATTTGATAATACTGATGTTTACGCTTGGATGGAAACGAAGTCCACCTTTATAAGGTCCAATTGCGGAATTGAATTCCACACGGTATGCACGATTCACCTGTACCTTTCCAGAATCATCGACCCATGGAACACGGAAGATGATTTGTCGTTCTGGCTCAATAATTCGTTCAAATACACCTTTTTCTATATACTCTGGATGTTTTTCAACAACTTTCTCAAGAGAAAGCATTACTTCATCCACAGCTTGAATGAATTCTGCGTCATTTGGGTTGCGTTTACGAACTGCTTCTTTTACGAAATCTAATTTAGCCATACAATTTCCTCCTTTAGCCTGCCTATATTATAAACGCAAATTACAAAAATGAAAATAAAAAAATTAATTTTTTCATATTTTATGAAAATATATTCATTCATAATGAAAAATATAACCAGAATCTATCGTAATATTGCGACTTTTTTTATGTTTTCTACATTGTATATTATGTATGGTGATAAAGATGAATGCAAGTGAAATGAGGGAACAGCAGCTATGTGAAGTTATAAGAGTACATATGGAGGAAGCAGATACCAAACGATTATTTTATCTAGGTATTTATGAAGGTGCAATCATCAGGCTGATACAAAAAGCGCCCCTTCAAGATCCTTATCTGTTTTATGTACAGGGAACACATCTGATTTTAAGAAAGCAGGATGCACAAAGAATTGAGGTGAAATGTTTATGAAGGAATATACAATTGCTTTTGTAGGAAATCCCAATGTTGGAAAAAGTGCATGGATCAATGCATTAAGTGATGCAGATTTTAAAGTCGGCAACTGGCCTGGTGTAACAGTAGAGCGTAAAGAGGCAACCATCAAATACCATGGGAATCTATATCATCTGATTGATTTGCCTGGCTGTTACAGCTTGAATAAACAAGAAAATGAAGAACGTATTACCAGTGATTTTCTTCAAAAGGAACAGGTTGATCTGATTGTGAATGTTGTGGATGCTAGTAATCTTTCTCATAACCTGTATCTAACGCTGTTGTTAAGGGAACTACAGATTCCCATGCTGATCATTTTTAACTTTATGGATGTAGTAGAAAAGTGTGCCATACATATCGACCATACCAGAATTTCCAAGCGTTTACAGATACCGATTCTGTGTGTGAGCGCATTTCGTAAAAAAGATAAACAACTTGTTTGGGATGCCATTTGTACACAGATTCATCAGGATGGATTTTATTATCCATTATTATCTAATGAAGATGTAGAAATCTATGTGCATGTATATAACTATCTGGATGATCATTTACCATCCTATGTTACATGGAATGAGCAACATCGTCATGTATTTACCTTACAGGTTTTAAAACAGGAGGAAACAGCATGGAAACAGTTGGAGGGATGGCAAATAGATCTGGAAGCTATCAAAGCACTGTCACAGGGAATGAATAAAGAGCGTATAGAAAAAAGCCGGTATCATGTGATAGCTTCTTTAATGAATTATGTAGAAGAAGATGAACAAAAGCGATTTGCTTTTACACGGAAAATAGATCGTATCCTGCTGCATAAATATTTTGGTCTGCCACTTTTTTTTGTGATCTTTACGTTTCTTTTATTATTTGTTTTTCAATTCAGTGCACCATATAATGCACTCATAGACTTTTTGATAAATGATATCTTGAAAAAATATCTTGCCCACGCAATTCTATCGTTTCCTATCGCATTTCAACATCTTTTGCTGGATGGTATATTAGCAGGGGTAGGTGGTGTATTGACCTTTGTGCCTTTAATGGCAATTCTGTATATGGTGTTATCCATTTTGGAAGAAAGCGGCTATATGAGCAGAATTGCTTTTCTATTAGACCGTATGATGCATACCTTTCATCTAAGTGGAAAAAGTTTTGTGTCATTATTATTAGGCTTTGGCTGTAATGTACCAGCCATTTATGCGACAAGAACTTTGGATAATGAACATCAAAAACGTTTAACCGCTGTCTTAGTACCCTTTATGTCCTGTGGTGCCAGACTTCCAGTCTATGTATTATTTGCATCTGCTTTCTTTCCACATAAAGCTTCTTTGATGATATTGAGTGTATATGGCATTGGCATCCTGATTGCCTTGATTCTGGCCTTTCTTTTAAGTAAACAGGAAGCATTTAAAGAGGATGGACTATTCGTTTTAGAGCTGCCAAACTATCATATGCCTAATTTTCATGTGGTATTTCATAAGGTCAAAGAAGAAGTGAAAAACTATGTAAAAAAAGCCTTTGGTATCGTCTTATGGGCAATGGTAATTTTATGGGGAATCAGTTATTTTCCAACTGGTAATTTATCTGAAAGCTATATGGCAACATTTGCGAAAACGGCCGCTCCCATTTTTGAACCGGCAGGATTTGGAAATCGTTGGGAATGTGTGGCATCGTTACCAGGAGGAATCATCGCCAAAGAAACCATCGTTGGCTATTTTGGAACAGTGTTAGAAGGAGATAAAGACGCAAAACCAGCGCCAATTGATTTAGAAAAAGATATACAATCCATCAAAGAGGAAACCCTGCATGCTATCAAAAGCAGTATTCACGATACGTTCTTTCCAAATGTAAAATTAAAATCTCAAGATCAGGGTGCTGTGATCGCTGTAAAAAACCTATGGCAGGATAAATACGCAAATTTAAGAGCTTTTTGTTTTATGGTATATGTATTACTATCTATTCCATGCATTATGACTTTACAAGCGCTCTATCATGAATATGGTAAAAAAATGTTGGCATTATCCATTGCGATGATGATCATCATTCCTTATGGCGTAGCAGTATTTTTATTTCAGTTCTTTTCATTTCTTTTATAATGTGATATCGTAAAAAAGTAATAAGAAATGAGGGAAGCATATGAAACTATTATTTAAACAAAGAATATTTAGCTGGTTTGACAGTTATGATATCTATAATGAAAATGGAGAAACGCTGTTTCAGGTAGAAGGAAAACTGTCCTGGGGACATAAATTATTGATCTATGATCAGATGCATTTACAGATTGGAGAAGTAAAAGAAGAAGTATTGACACTTTTACCAAAATTCATCCTATATGATCATGGTATAGAGATTGGAAAGATTGAAAAAGAATTTACATTCTTTCGTCCAAAATTTCATCTGACATGTAACGATTGGCGTGTAGAAGGTGATTTTATGGAATGGGATTATACCGTCTTAAATGATACACGTATTATTATGCAGGCTTCAAAAGAACTGTTTCACTTCAGCGATACTTACGTTTTGGATATTGAAAGAGATGAGGATGCCTTACTATGTTTGATGATCGTACTGGCAATTGATGCAGCGAAATGTTCAAGAGGTGATTAAGATAGATGGCAAACAGTTGTTAGAACGAATAGAAAATGGTGTGCTGCCTTATATATGAATGGATTTACCTGAAGAATGTGGTTATATATCTATCTATAAAGCATGAGTAACGAGAAATCGTTACTTTTTGTTTAAAATCAAATAAAAAAAGTCTATAATAAAGAAGTATAAAAATTTTTAAAGGAGATTTTCTATGGCAAGAGTTAGCGAAATGTTTATGCAGCAATTATCTGACATGCATGTTATGGATATCAAAGATCCAATCGTATTCGTTGTGGATATGATCAATGGCTTTATCCATGAAGGCGCATTGGCAGATGAGGCAATCAATGAAATCACGCAGAATATCATAGAGGTATTAGAAGCACTGGATACCCGTAATATCTTTATCGCAGATGCACATCCACCAAAAACAAGAGAGTTTCTATCATTTCCATCTCATTGTGTGATTGGCACAAGGGAAAGTGAAGTAGTCGAAGAACTACAGCCATATATTCATGAACTATTTCATAAAAACAGTACCAATACATTTACCTGTATGGATTTTCAATCTTTTATTGAAGAAAAACGTTTGGATGCTTATCAGGATATCATCATAATGGGATGTTGCAGTGATATTTGTATCTTACAGTTTGCGCTTTGTTTAAATGCGTGGTTCAATGAGCATAATATGGTTGATCATCGTATCATCATTCCAGTGAATACCATAGATACATATCATATAGAAGGCATCCATGATGCATATAGCTGTAACGAATTTGCAATCGCAAATATGAAAGCCAATGGAATCCTTATGGTGAAAAGTTTAAGAGAGGGGAAATAAACATGAATAGTTTAGATTATAAATTTGATTTTCGTGATGAACGCAACTTAAGTCTTGTCATGGACTTTTATGAACTCACAATGAGTCAGTGTTATTTTAATTCTGATCATCGTGATCGTATAGTAACGTTTGATTTATTTTATCGTAAAAATCCAGATGAAGGCGGTTATGCGGTATTTGCGGGATTGGAAGAAGTGATTGGATATATTCAGAATCTTCATTTTGAAGATGAGGACATTGCTTATCTTCGTTCATTACATAAGTTCAGTGAACCGTTTTTAAATTATCTGCGTCACTTTATTTTTACAGGAGATATTTATGCAATCAAAGAAGGGACACCTGTATTTCCATATGAACCTTTGATTCGTGTAAAAGCGAAAATCATAGATGCACAATTGATTGAAACAGCAATGCTATTATGTATCAATCATCAGACTTTGATTGCCACAAAGGCTAGAAGAATCGTAAAAGCCGCAAAAGGCAGGGCTATCATGGAATTTGGTGCTCGCCGTGCGCATAATTTTGACTCCGCAAACTATGGGGCACGTGCTGCTTATATTGGAGGTGTTGCAGGGACTGCGACAACCTATGCCGGTCAAAAGTTTGGTATGCCGGTACTTGGTACTATGGCACATTCTTTTGTCCAGTCTTTTGACAGTGAATATGAAGCTTTTTTAGCGTATGCGAAAACCTATCCAGACAGCTGTACTGTGCTTTTAGATACCTATGATACATTAAACAGTGGATTGATCAATGCGATACGTGTCGCAAAAGATTATTTAGAACCTAATGGCTATCGTATGCAGGGAGTACGAATTGATAGTGGTGATATGGCTTATTTATCAAAGAAAATTCGTAAAGCTTTGGATGAGGCAGGAATGCAGGACTGTAATATTGTCGTATCCAATTCTTTAGATGAATACCTGATTAAATCATTGATCGATCAGGGAGCACAGATCAACAGCATGGGTGTTGGGGAAAATTTAGTATGTAGTAAATCAGCACCAGTATTTGGTGGGGTTTATAAAATGAGCTCCGTGTATGAAAATGGAGAAATGATTCCTAAAATCAAGGTAAGTGAAAATGTAGAAAAGGTGACCAATCCAGGCTTTAAAGACTTATATCGTATTTATGATAAAGAAAGTGGCAAAGCGATTGGTGATTTGATGACGCTTCATGGAGAAGTGATAGATCCCAAAAAAGACTTAACGATCTATCATCAGATGAACAGCTGGAAGAATAAGACTATTCCAGGAGGCAACTATATTGTGAAAGATTTATTAGAACCAATTTTTGTAGAAGGGCAATTGGTATATGATGTCCCAAAACTTGAAGAAATCCGTGCATATAGTGAACAAGAATTTCAATGTATGTGGGATGAAATCTTACGTTTTGAATATCCGCAGACTTATTATGTGGACTTAAGCAAAAAGCTGCTGGATTTAAAATTGAAAATGTTGGAGGATGTAAAACATGGATAAAAAAGAGACTTTCTTAAAGCGGGTCTTCCATATTTGTGTATTGATTTATGCCATTACACTGGTATTTAGTTTTTATAGAGGCATTACAAATGAGGATTGGAATGCTGTTGGAATGAGCTTTGTGGCTATTTTAACCCCATTGATCGTACCTGTAGCATTTAAAATATTTCATTTTCAACCAGTATATGAAATCTATATCGTATCTACGATATTTACCTACTTTGCGTCTTTGATTGGCAGTGGATTCCACTGGTATTCTTATACCGGATTTGATAAAGTACTGCATTTTTCAAGTGGATGGTTCATTACGACCCTGGCAGTCATTTTGTATTTCTTTTTGAAAAAAAGCAACAAATTCAAAGATCAAACAGATTATCATGTATTTCTGGTATTTATTAATGCTGTCAATATCGCAGTTGGTGAAATCTGGGAATTTTATGAATATGCCATGCTGGTATTCTTTAATAATGATTGTATTAATCATTATTCACAAGGGGTACATGATACGATTACAGATGTGATGTGCGCAACTCTTGCGGGTATCTTATTAACCTTGTTGATTATCCGTTATCACAAAACTGGCAAAGGCAATTTCTTTACCAACGTATATGAAAAATTCTATGAAAGAAATATAGCACCCCATAAATAAAATAAAAGAAATCAGTTAGAAGACTCCTCTTCGCTGATTTCTTTTTCATTATCCATATGCATCGCTCTTTGTTTTTCTAAAAGCTCTTCCATGATATCTTTTGCCATCACTATTTCCTGATCGCCTAAAATCTGTTTTTTCAAAAAGGCCTTCATGAGGATATAACATTCCCAATTGACTTTTTCATCCATCAACAAACGATGATGCCCTTCATGTAGGATTACCATTTTCTTATGATCATGAGGTATTTTATCATATGCCCATAAAGAACTTTTGATAGAAATTACTTCATCCTCATCTCCATGCAGGATCAAGACAGGACATTCTACATCGGTAATATATTTCTTCAGATTCTTCACAATATCTGTGAAGGCACTATAAAACGAGGAAGGAAGCTTGATTTCTTCTTTTTTCTCATTTGACCAAAGACTGGCGGCTGTTTTACTGATCACACCACCAACAGAATCCATATTAATATAACTAAATGCAGGAGCCATTAATACCAAACGATCCACCTGGAAGGTCGCCGCTAGATAACTGGCAATGACACCACCCATGGAAAAGCCAACCAGATAGATGGGGCGTTTTGTTTTCTTATATTCTTTGACTACATCTTTTGCCCGTTGCAGCCAGGTTTTCCAATCACAATCAGATGCATCGAATATATCATACATATCAAATGTAATTATGGTGAAACCATCTTTTTCTCCCCACAATTTAAAATTATCAAACTCATGTTTTGTACGTCGTCCATAACCATGAATTGTAATGATGACAGGTTCAGAAACTGTCTGGTTTTCATTTTTCTGGAAGTATTGTTTTAATTTTTCAAACATAAAATGCCTCCTTTCTACCTCATTATATCATAAAAAACATACCATTCTATGTGAAATTGTCTTATAATAAAGATAAGCGATTAGGAGAATGCAAGTGAGAAAAAAAGCAACATTACTGATTACCCATATACATAAATTATATACATGTAAAGAAATTGGCCATCATATGGTGGTTTTATCGAATGCCTATGTTGGAATCTATCATGATTTCATTATTGAAGTAGGTGTGAAGGATTATTCCCATTTAATCGATAAAGATACGCGTGTTGTGGATGCGACAGGACATATCATGGTGCCTGGATTTATTGATGTTTGTATGAATCTTCCCAAATTACATCGATTTGATGAAGCCAGAATCCTGCAGGAAACAGCGATTTCCTATATGCGTCATGGTGTAACCAGTTTATATATCGAAGAACCAAAGCCAATCTGGTATTGTGAATCATTTATTTATGAAATATACTGGCAAAGAAAACAGGCAAATGGATATCCCATCATGGACTTAGAAACAATATTAAAACAAAATCAAAAACGCAAACACTTTTGTCTAAGTGCTGGCTATAACAGTGAAAATCCTTTATTAAGTGCGCAGATGTATCATATCAAACAGCAGATATCCTGTGTCACCTTATTGAATGCATTATGTAAATATCCCGCGAAACGTCTGCGGTTAAAACATGTCGGTATTATTGATACAGGAATGCAGGCAGATATGTTATTGGTAAACGCCTTAGATTTAGAGGAAATGTTTTCCAGTCTGCAGGATCAAAAAATTTATCAGGTGATTAAAAAAGGTGTACGAATTTATCCAAATGTGATTGTCTGATACAAAGTTCGACAGTTTTTCACAATGATATCATATAGTATGGTATAGAGGTGAAAAACAATGGAGATACTGCAACATGAACATAATAGAAACAATATCCTGTTAACCAATGATTACTGTCCCAATCAGGCGATGATCAATGAATTTCAAACGATTTTCTTTACTTGTAAATTAACCCAGATAGAACTTGCGGGTAAAGAAATTGATGATTTTATCGTTGATGATGGCGCACAGTTTTTGATACTGCATCTAAAGGTAACCAATATCACAAATGAGATATTGACTATGTATAAGGATGATTTTATGATCACCTTTGATCAGGATGGCCCTTATGAAGCAGAAAATAATTTTGGTGTCAGAAATCAGTTTCCAGATGAATATGCCCTGAAACCTCAGGAGTCAAAAAGCGGTAAACTGATTTTTATTATATCAAACAGTGCTACGAAGATCATGATGACATATACAGAATATTTTGATGATGAAAGTGAAGGTAAAACATATAAATTAAAATATAAAATAAAATGAAAGCAGAGAATATCCGCTTTCATTTTTTATGGAAATACGCAAAGAAAATAAATGGCCGCAAAGATAGTGAATAGATAAAATAAACCATCTAATATAATAAAATATTTTAAAATAGTCATTGCGGTTTTCTTCCATCCTTCATGATATCGATCAAACATATGCTTACGTTTCAATAATACATATACAACAATGGCCACAATGATCATAAAAACAGCCCAACCGATATAAATTGGCACCAATAATTTTAACACTTCTAAAGTAAAAACGATGCCAAGCATTGGTAAAATCAAAAATAAAGAAATAAATGCCATAGAAATTCCCCTTTCTTGTAAGAATTATCCCATGTTTTCCATGAATTGCAAGCTGCTTTTTAAAATGTAAAGTTTTGTTTGCAAAAAATGACAAGTTTTATTGACAATTAATAATTTTACCGCTATATTGTAAGTGAAGAAACTGGGAGGCATGACCTATGGAAAAAGATAAAATTTTAGCTTTAAGCAGAGAAGAAAATAAGAAACGTGATGAGGGAAAATTGTTTGTGGAACGCCAAAGTTATGCGAATGGATTTATCGCGATACAAGTTTTGGTTTGTGTATTTTATTTATACCGGATATTATTTTTTGAAGATGCGAAACAGGCTCATTTTCTGTTTGGACCAAGTATTTTAGGATTATGTATTTATCAAGTCACAAGTTATTATTACACACGAAAAATCGCAAATTTAATTGGTGCTTTATTTTTTGGATTTGGGGCAGCTATATTTATTTTTAAATTGTTTATGGGAACTATTTAGGGATGTCATTATGAATGAAAAGTTAATGTTTAAAAATCATATCAGAGAAGCTCGTAAAGAAAAAAAGTTATCACAGGGAGAATTAGCAGAGATGGTCGGCGTATCTCGCCAAACGATCTCATCGATTGAAACTGGTTTATTTCATCCAACCGCAAAGCTTGCGTTGATCTTATGTATTGCCTTAGATCAAAAGTTTGAGGATATGTTCTATTTTGAAGAAATTGATTGATATCTATACATGCTACGTATATCAAATCATGCTGGATAGGCATTAGACATTTTGAATTGGCAGTATTAGAATAGAGGTATATAAAGGAGGCATCATTATGGAATTTCAAGAAGTTGTGAAAAAGCGTTATGCATGTAAAAGCTTTGATGGTACATTAGTGGATCAAAAGCAATTGGATATCATTTTAGAAGCTGGAAGATTAGCACCAACTGCTAAAAATCTTCAGGAGCAGCGTATTTATGTTGTTCAATCTCAAGAAGGATTAAACAAAATTGACAAGGTTACACCATGTCGATATGGGGCAGCCACCGTGATCATTGTGGCATTTGATAAGCATCATGTCTTTACATATCCTGGCGAAAAACGTGATTCCGGTATTGAGGATGCGACAATTGTGGCAACTCATATGATGCTGGCAGCACACTCAGTTGGTGTAGATAGCTGCTGGGTTAACTTTTTTGACCCGGAAATTGTCGCAAAAGAATTTGCACTTCCAGATAATGAAGAAGTGTTGATGATCTTAGATCTAGGGTATGCCAGTGAAGGCACAAAACCTCTTGCCAATCATGAACTAAGAAAAGCATTATCTGAAACAGTAACATATCTATAAGAGGAGGTGTTTGTTATGAGTCATACTTTGGTAGCATATTTTTCCGCAAGTGGAGTTACTGCAAAATTAGCTAAAAGATTGGCCTCTTTGACAGATGCAGATGTACATGAAATCATACCAGAAGTTCCATATACATCAAAAGATCTGGATTGGATGGACCATAATAGCCGCTCTTCTATTGAGATGAAAGATAAGACTTATCGTCCAGCAATTGCAAATAAGGTAGAAAATATAGATCAATACGATATGATTTATATAGGATTTCCTATTTGGTGGTATGTAGCACCAACCATTATCAATACGTTTTTAGAACAGTATGATTTAAAAGGTAAAACAATCATTCCATTTGCGACATCCGGCTCTAGTCAGATGGGAAAAACCAATGAGGAATTAAAACCATCCTGCCCAGGTGCTGTATTAAAAGAAGGAAAACGTTTTGATGCAGATGCGAGTGATGAAGAATTAAAAGCGTGGATTCAGCAATTATAACAAAAGAAGCCTCATTTCTTACCTGAAATGGGGCTTTCTTAATTGTAAACACACAAAAGAAATGATAAAATAAACACAACGAAAGGCAGGTGGTCTGTATGAAAAATCATAATATACTACAAAGGAAAAATACAGCACACCTGATGAAGAAACAGTAGCTGGGTATCCTTTGGGATACTTTTTTTCCTTTATCTGCAACTTCAATTGTATAAAAGGAGAGGAAAACATGAACATAATGAAATGCAACAAAGAATGGATGAAGGTCATGATTCAGATGCCTTCATCAAGCATCCAGCAAAACAAGTCGCTTGCGCAAAATTTAGAAGAAGGATTACCATTAGAAAACTGTTATATCGCGATAAAAAATAAACGCTGTGTTTGTAGAATCGTGGTGTTTCCACAAATGAAGTATCTTGGCTATTTCACAATTGAAGATATTTCTCAAGATGAAACAGATCAGTTTATGAAAACTGTTTTATCACATTTGGATACCACGATAAACTGGAGAATAGATTTATATGGAGATAAAAAGAATTATCAGAAAATTTATACTACGTTAAGAAAGTATTTTCAAACAGAAATCAAAAGAGAGAGTTATACCGTAACATGCCATTTACAGGAATCAGATGATCATTTATTTCAAAAAGCAGATAAGCTTCAAAAGGAAGAAATTATCTCAATCATTCAACGTGTGAATGAAACAACATATGATCGATTGATTTTAAAAGGGCACAGGCAAGATGGCGCAAAGCAGTTGTATGAGGAAATGCGGCAGGAGAAGGATTTGTTTCAGGTGCTTGTGATAAAAGAGAAACCTATTGGTTTTGTTTGCGTAAACAGACTTTTAGAAGATATTGGAGGAATTTATTATATTGGTGTTGATCCTGTTTATCAGGGACATCATTATGGTGAATTATTATTGAAAAAAGCAATACATATGGCGTATCTGGCACAAATACATACATTGATTGCGGATATTGATGAACATAATATTTACATAAGAAAACATCTGAAAAGTTGTGGATTTATGCTTGATTGTAAGGAAAGTGTATTCCTGCTACATGAAAATGAACAAAACGGTTGACAAAAACAAAAAAATCAAGTAATCTTTTTTGTAGATACAAAATGACGTTGAAAAGAAGAGTAAACAGGGAAGACTTATACAGAGAGTTCTCGTATGGTGAAAGAGAAAGAAGAAACTGCCTGCTGAAAATGGTCTTGGAGTCGCGTAGTCGAGAGCCAGCTTTAGATTACGACGTGTTCGCCCGTTAAAGCGATAGAGTATAATCTGGTAAACAGACGTACTTGATGAGATCATAACTGTGAAGTTGTGATGAAGATAGGTGGTAACACGAATGCAGCTTTCGTCCTATGAGGATGGAAGCTTTTTTATGTGATAGGAGGTTAAAGGATGATTAAATTACAAAACATCAGTAAAACATTTACGGTAAATGGAAATGATGTCCATGCGGTAAAAAATGTAAATCTGGATATTCAGGATGGTGAAATCTTTGGTATCATCGGATTTAGTGGAGCTGGTAAATCAACGCTTGTTCGCTGTATCAATCTATTGGAACGACCAAGTGAAGGAAGTGTCATCGTCAATGGGCAGGATTTGATGCGCTTGGATGCGAAAGCATTACGTGAAGTAAGAAAGAAGATTGGTATGATTTTTCAGCATTTCAATCTGATGCGTTCACGTACAGTATATCAAAACGTGGCGTTTCCATTAAAACACAGCAAGTTGTCAAAAGAAGAATTAGATAAGAAAATTCTATCTTTATTGGAGCTTGTCGATTTGAAAGAAAAAAAGGATGCATATCCTTCACAATTAAGCGGTGGACAGAAGCAGCGTGTCGCAATCGCAAGAGCACTTGCCAATGATCCTGACGTCTTGTTGTGTGATGAAGCGACCAGTGCACTGGACCCACAAACAACGCAGGCAATTTTAAAACTATTAAAACAGGTAAATGAAAAGCTGGGAATTACAATCGTATTGATTACCCATGAGATGGGTGTCATTAAAGATATCTGTGATCGTGTTGCGGTAATGGAAAATGGAGAAGTAAAAGAAATGGGAGATATTCTGGAAATCTTTGCTCATCCACAAGCACCAATTACAAAGAATTTTATCGAAACCGCAAGCAACGTTAATAAAATCTATGAACTGATTGAGGCAGACAGTGAAATCACTAAGCTGAAACCTGGTGAAAAAATGTTAATGTTGACATATGCCAATGTAGAAACAAAAGAGCCTTTGATTTCTGCGATATCCCGTAAGTTTCATGTGGACGCAAGTATCATCTTTGGCAATGTAGAGGTCTTAAAACATTCGCCATTGGGAAAACTTGCCATTATCTTAAGCGGAGATAAAGCAGATATTGAACAAGCACAGGAATACATTGTAGCTTGTGGCATTGAAGTGGAGGTGTTGAAAGAATGTTAGATTTTCTATATACCTTAGCTCCTAATTTAGAGCTTTTAGGCGAGGAATTATGGAAATGTACCATAGAAACCTTGCAGATGGTATTTGTATCCGGTATCATCAGTTTTATCTTTGGTATCATCTTTGGTGTGATTTTAATCGTCACAAGACCTGGTGGTATTTTAAGAAATAAAGTAATTTACAATATTTTGGATAAACTGATTAATGTGATTCGTTCAGTGCCATTCTTGATTCTGATGGTATTATTGATTCCTGTATCCCGTGCAATTGTAGGGACTGGTTCAGGTGTACAGGGTGCTTATGTTGCCCTGATTGCTGGTACTGTGCCATTCTTTTCCAGACAGATTGAAACGGCAATATCAGAAGTAGACACCGGTTTAATTGAAGCAAGTCAGGCAATGGGGGCTACACCATTTGAAATCATTACACGTGTATATTTACGTGAAAGTATTCCAAGTATTGCCCGTGTTACCATGATTACCGTTATCAATTTGATTGGGTTAACCGCAATGGCCGGAGCCATCGGTGCAGGTGGATTAGGTGATTTCGCAATTCGTTATGGATATCAGATGAACTATACCGATATGATCTGGTGTACCATCTTAATTATTCTAGTATTGATCAGTGTAATTCAGCTGATTGGTAATCTGATTATCAAAAAAACAAGTCATTAATAAATAAAAAAGG
This sequence comes from [Eubacterium] hominis, assembly GCA_014337235.1. Classification (GTDB taxonomy): domain Bacteria; phylum Bacillota_I; class Bacilli_A; order Erysipelotrichales; family Erysipelotrichaceae; genus Hoskinsella; species Hoskinsella hominis. The sequence continues at coordinate 3,003,382 of CP060636.1, forward strand.
AGAGAATAAATTATGAAAAAGTTATTGACAGCAGTATTAAGTTTCACATTACTTGTAGGTTTAGCAGGATGTGGAGGAAATGACAGTAAAGATGTTACGACTGTAAAAGTTGGTGTTGTAGGGGAATACAATGCGCAATGGGATACGGTAAACAAATTATTGGAGAAGGACAATATCAAAGTAGAATTAAAGAAATTCACTGATTATGCTGCACCTAACAGAGCGTTGAATGATGGTGAAATCGATTTGAATGCTTTCCAGACAAAATCATATCTAGCAAAGAGCGTTGAAGATTTTAAATATGATATCGAAGCAATTGGTGATACCATTGTGGCACCTCTTGCCATCTACAACAATAAAGATAAAGTATCAAAAATTGAAGATATCAAAGATGGTGCTGTGATTGGTATTCCAAGTGATCAAATCAATGGCGGCCGTGCATTGAAACTATTAGAAAAAGCCGGACTGATCGAATGTGATCCAGCGAAAAAAGATGTACCATCCAAAGCAGATATCACAAAATACAATAAGAAAATTGAAATCAAAGAAGCAGAAAGTGCAACCTTAGCAAAATTATTGCCAGATATGGATGCTGCAGTTATCAATGGTGGAAATGCCATTACAGCTGGTTTAAATCCAAAAGATGATTCTATTTATATTGAAGATGTGAACTTGGAAACTGCTGGGGATATCGTAAATGTTATTGTCGCAAGAACAAAAGATAAAGACAATGAAGTATATAAGAAAGTTGTGGATGCATATCACAGTGCAGAAGCAAAGAAAACCATTGATGATACATATAAGGGTGCATTTATCTGCGCATGGTAATGCTTTATGAATATCAAACCCTATGTATTAGATGAAAAAGAGCATTTAATTGCATTACGACGTTATTTTCATGCACATCCCGAGCCTAGTTTAAAAGAATTTCATACAGCTGAAAAAATTGAACAGGAATTAGATGACTGTGGAATCAAGCATCAAAGAATCGGGGAAAGTGGCGTATATGCATGTATCAAGGGTAAAAAAGGTATGGGACATGTCATTGCGCTTCGTTGTGATATAGATGCTTTGGCAATGGATGATTTAAAAGATGAGGATTATCGTTCTGTTAATGAAGGATGTGCCCATGCCTGTGGTCATGATGCCCATACTGCCGTTTTATTAACTGTGGCAAAGATACTAAAAGCAAAAGAAAATGAATTCTCTGGGGAAGTTCGCTGCTTTTTCCAACAGGCAGAAGAAATCGGACAGGGTGCTAGACAATTTGTTGATGCCGGCTTGTTAGAGGGTGTGGATCGTGTATATGGTGCACATATGTGTAGTAGTTTAGATGTAGGAGATGTATCTTTGACACCAGGTCCTATGAATGCCAGTTGTGATTACTTCAAGATTGAGGTAAAAGGCAAAGGTGCCCATGTTTCTACACCACAGTTAGGAATTGATGCTTTATATATTGCCAGTCAGATCGTTGTGAACCTGCAAACTATCGTATCAAGAAATACAGCACCTGTAGATAGTGCGGTGGTCGGTGTAGGTGTTCTTCGTGCTGGTACACAATATAACATTGTGGCTGAGGATGCCGTATTAGAAGGTACAACCCGCAGCTTTACACCACAACAAAGAGCCTTTACCAATCAAAAAGTAGAAACGATTGCCACACAGACAGCAGCTTTATTTGGCGCAAGTGCAACGGTAACATTTAAAGATTATGCAGCACCGCTTATCAATGATGAAGATATCGCAAATGAGGTAAGTAAAATCGCAGAAGCCATTGTTGGTCCATCGCATGTGATCCATAATCAGACAAAAATGCTGCAGGCAGATGATTTTGCGGATTATCTGGCAAAAGTAAAAGGAGTCTATGCATTTATCGGCTCCAGAAATAAAGCATATCCCAATACATGTGTTGCGCTTCATCATGGATTATTTGATATAGATGAAGATGCATTATTGATTTCATGCAATTTATTTGTGGATTATACCTTAGATTATTTGAAGTAGACGGGTGAGCTTCCCGTCTTTTCTTTTTTATAAAAGGAAATTTACTATTGTAAAATACAACAATCTATTATAAAATAAAAACAACATATACTATATGTAAGCATATGCATGGATACAGTGGTATTTTGTTTGGGAAAACAGTATAATAAAAAAGATAGAAAGAAGGCGATGATGAGTGGAGTTTATAAAGAGAAATTTATTCTTTGTGATTCTATGTGTTGTCTTTTTAAGTATCGCTTTAGGACTTGGCGGTTATAAAGTATATACGATTTTAGCTAATCAGGAAGTATTTCAGATTGAACATAAAGATCCGGATACAGGGGAAGAGCCTGCAGAAAAAGAAGTAACTGAATTTACATATTTCAGTGGGGAATATGAAAGAAACAGTGGTGAAATCTTTTTTAACTGGACATTGAATAAAGCAGACAGTACTGTGGATAGCATCTTCTTATATTATGTAGATCCCATGGACAATAAAGAATCAGAATTGTTAGATGTAAGTGATTATTCCAGTTATCGGATCAATGCCAGTATTTATCAGATATTACCAGGATCTAATACATTTAAAATCAAGGCAGTCTTATCTAATGGGAAAACACTTGAGAAAACAACAACAGTGAAATTGCCATTGGTACTAGATGTGACACAGACGATCAAAGATGTAAAACCAGGAGAAGCAAAACTGACATTGTCTTATAAATATGGAAAAAACAATGAAGTAAAAGAACCACGAATTTTGATTTATAGCGATATCACTATGAATTACAAAGTCACAAAGACGGATACCAGAGTCAATGATAAATATGTTATCGTGACACAGGAATATACGTTTACATGGGATCAGTCACAAACAATCACACCGTTTACCATTCGCTGGTATTTTGCGGACATTGAATTAAACAAAGATTTTACAGCAGATTTTTCAAAGAGCGAGTAGAAAGCAGATAAAAATCTGCTTTTTCTATCTGGAGAGGAGATATATATGCGTATACTACATACAGCAGACTGGCATTTGGGCATTGATTTACATCGAATGTCTTTATTAGAAGATCAAAAATACTTTTTTCAACAATTACAAGCCATCATCAAAGAAAAACAGGTAGATGTTATCATAATCGCAGGAGATATCTATGATACTGCCCTTGCGAATAAAGAGGCAATCCGTTTGTATGATCAAATGATGAGCTGTTTATGTCTGGAAATGAAAAAAGAAGTTATTGTGATTGCGGGAAATCATGATTCCGGAGAGCGTTTATCATCATTAAAAGATCTGGTAAAGCCTATGGGATTGCATATATATGGGCGCATGGACCAGGAAGTAGAACCATTGATCATACAAAACTGTGCATTTTATCCTATACCTTTTTTTCATTTAGAAACTATGCGCAATGTTTATCAGGCAAAGGTAAAAAATCTAGATGAAGCTTTTGCGATGATATTGGAAAGAGCTAAACAAAAGACGGTAAATATATCCACCCATATCGCGATTGCGCATACTTTTTGTGCGAATGCAAGCGTCAGTGAAAGTGATCGTTTTGCGAATGTCGGCGGTTCTGATTTGGTATCGGCAGATGTTTTTTCAGATATGCAGTATACAGCACTTGGACATTTACATCGTAAACAAAAGCTACACCACCATGTTTACTATAGTGGCTCTCCCTTAGCTTATTCTTTCTCAGAAGCCCAATATAAAAAAGCTGTCTTGATTTATGATAGTGAAACAGATGAGGTAGAAGAAATAACAATCCATCCACTTCATCCCCTAATCAGCCTACAAGGCAATTTTGATCAGATACAAAAAATTATACAAGAAGGCCTAGATACCAATGCTTATTACAAAATAGAACTTCAAGATCAAAGTGTACAGTATGAAATGATGGATTATTTCCGTGAGCATGTGGAAACACTATTACAATTAAGTGGCAAGAATGCTTTACAAAACCAAAATGTCAGTATCGCATTGGATGAGATGGAAGAAATGAATGATTTAGATATTGTTTCCCATTTCTTTCAGGATTATTATGATGAAGTATTAGATGAAGAAGAAACAGGCTGGTTTTTAGAAGCCAGTCAGATGGTAGAGGAGGTGTAGGCCATGTTACCTGAAAAACTCACGATGCAGGCCTTTGGTCCCTACGTAGATAAACAAGAAATCGATTTTGATAATTTTTCACATCTGTTTTTGATACGGGGAGAAACCGGCAGTGGAAAAACCATGATTCTGGACGCAATGACCTATGCATTATATGGAAAAAGCAGTGGGGGACAGCGGGAAGAATTAGAGAGTATGCGTTCACGCTTTGTCAAAGATGATACACCTACCATCATTGATTTTACATTTGCTTTGCATGGAAAACATTATCGTTTTATGCGAAAAGTAGAAGTAAAAGAAAAACGCAATAAAGATAAGACAATAAAAGTAAGTGTTGATGCAGGAGAGATGCTCGATGATCAATTCTATCCATTCTTTGAAAATCCAAAACTTAGAAATATCGAAGAAAAAGCTATAGAATTAATCGGATTAACGCATGAACAGTTTATTCAGGTCATGGTACTTCCACAGGGCAAATTTGAGAAGCTGTTGACGAGTAAAAGCGAGGAAAAACAAGAAATTCTGCGTACCCTGTTTCAAATGGACAAGTGGGAAAATATTACGATTTATCTAAGTGATAAAGCCAACCTGATGAAAAAGCAGATGGATGAAAAAAAACAGCGCATGGATGCATTGTATCAGGGCGCCATGGTAAAAGATCAAGAAGATGTCTTATGTCAAATACAGGAAAAAGAAGCAGTTCTTCAAAAGATGGAAGAAAAATCTTTGATTTTAGAACATGATCTTACAAAACTTCAGGATATCCTAAATGAACAAAAAATGCTTCATGATCTGGTTGTGGAGCAACAAACATTATTAAAGAAACAAGGCCAGCTGCACCAACAGAAACAAATTATTGAAAAAATAAAACAGCGTATAGAAGAATATCATCAGGTAGAAATGATTCTGCCTTATTTTCACAGTTACAAGAAAAGTCAGATGGAACATCTAAAACGACAGGCAGACTTACAAAAGGCACAACAGCAGTGGAAGATCATGCAGGAAAAAATGCGTCACTTAGAAGATATGCGCAAGGATAATGAAAAAGGTATGATCATTTATCAAAACCTGCAGAATGAAGCGACATCTCTTCAAAACTGTAAAGAGGCATTTTTAGAATTGCAGCAGTTGCAAAAGCAGAAAAATCTATATCAGAATAAACAAAAAGAAATCAAGCAGCGCATGGAAGCACACAGCTTACAGTTAAAAGCTATTGAGGAGCAACATGAAACTATGTATCAGGCCTATTTGAATGATACGGCAATGCAGTTAAGAGAAACGTTGCAGGATCAAAAACCATGTCCTGTATGTGGGTCACTACATCATCCCTATGAAAAAATGATGACGAATCAATATGTAGATGTGATGGCATTAAAAAGCCTGAAAGAAACATTAGAACAGGAGAAACAAAAACAGTCAGAACTAGAAAAGCAATGGATAAAAATAAGCACAGATTATGATCATTACATCCATCAATATGCACAACAAAAAACTAGCTATCAAACAAAATTTTCTGCCTACGCATCACTTGATACTATTGAAAAATTACAAAATGAAGAAAAAAACTTAAAACAGAAGCTTTTGACAATTTATCAAAAACAACAACAGCAGCAAAAAGAAATTGAAAACATTTTACTAAAACACAAAGAAGCACAGGGCAAACTGGAAACAGCCAAAACAGAGATCATACGGGCACAAGATATGGAAAAAGAAGCACATATGGCATACCTTGCCCATTGCACAGAGGATATGAAGGAAGAAGTTTTACTACATCAGCCAGATGCCGCACAAATAAAAAAAGATGAAAAACAAATAGAAGAATATCAGACAATGATGATTAAAACAGCATCCCGCATGGAAGAAGTAACTCTGCAGTTAAAAAATAAAAAAATAGAAGATCTACAGATGCTGAATCAGGATATGATCAGGCTTCAACAGGAAAGAAAAGCACATATGCAAATGATGGCAGATGTAAAAAGCCGGATCGAGCTTTTAAAGGATATCCAAAAACAGGGCGCCAGCATGAGTGAGGAATATGAAAAACTACAGCCAAGTTATCAGAAACTTCTGCATTTTTCAAGGGCAATGCGGGGAGATAACAGCGTTGGTATTGAACGTTATGTATTGGGAATCATGCTTTCCAACATCACCGCAAATGCCAATCAGTTGTTAGCTGGTGTACATCATGGTAGATATCAAATCTATCGAAGCGAACATGCCAGTGGGAAAACTCGTAAAGCAGGACTTGAATTTTCAATATATGATGCCTATTCCTGTTCCATGCGTAATGTTGTTTCCTTATCAGGAGGAGAAAAGTTTTTAGTATCCCTGGCATTATCTCTTGCCTTATCTATGAGTGTACAGGCAAGAAATGGAGGAATCAGCTTTGATTGTATGTTTATTGATGAAGGCTTTGGCACATTAGATGAACATAGTATTGCGGATGCATTATCCATACTTGAAAAAATGAGTAAACAAAAAGGGAAAATTGGAATCATTTCCCACGTGGAAGTATTAAAAGAAAATATTCCAGGTGGAATCGAGGTTGAAAAAACACGAAATGGTAGTACAATCATAATCAGAAAGGACTGATCTAAATGTATGAAGAATTAAAAAAAGTAATTGAAGAAAGCAATCATATCGTATTTTTTGGAGGCGCAGGTGTCAGTACAGAAAGCAATATTCCTGATTTTCGTTCACAAAGTGGGATTTATAGTAAGAAAACCTATCCTTATCGTGCCGAAACAATGATTTCACACGACTTCTTTATACGCCATACCAAAGAATTCTATGACTTTTATTTCCATGAGATGGTGTATGAAAAAGCTATGCCAAATCCTGCGCATATCGCATTGGCAAAACTGGAGGCGCAAGGGAAACTAAAAGCCGTTATCACGCAAAACATTGATGGTTTACATCAAAAAGCAGGAAGTAAAGAAGTGCTGGAGCTACATGGCAGTATCCATCGCAATCGCTGTGTGGATTGTCATAAATTTTATACCTTGGAAGATATCTTATCTCAAAAAGATGGTGTGCCAGTATGTCCTGTTTGTGGCGGTATCATCAAACCGGAAGTTGTTTTATATGGAGAAAGTTTAGATATGGATGTCATGGAAAAAGCTGTATCTTATATTGAACAGGCAGATACCATGATTGTTGGAGGAACCAGCCTTGTCGTATATCCTGCGGCAGGATTACTCCAGTATTTTCATGGAAAACATTTGGTTTTGATCAATAAAGAAGCTACATCAGTGGATTCTCAGGCAGACATTGTCATACATGATCCTATCGGACAGGTGTTAAAAACGGTTGTAAAATAAAACGGATGAAAAATTTCATCCGTTTTTTAACGTTTTCTTTTGTGATGTTCTTTAATAACACTGAACAATAACCAGAATCCTAAACATAAAGCAGTCACATAACCGATAAAGCCGATGGCAGGAATGCCAAATACCTTTGGTGTCATCTCTGTTGTACATAACAGGGAACTGGCCATTAATAAACCAGCTGATACAATTCCTACGGTTAATTTATTTACCATATGATTGATGGTATTTAAAGGCACTGTAGAATCCATAACTTCCAGATTGATTTTCATTCTGCCTTTTAAACACATCTGAATCAATTCATTCAAATGCACAGGAATCTGTATACCATTGTTTCCAGCTTCCAAAATCTTTTGACTGGTGGAAGCGAATTCTTTCTTTAAGTCCATATGTTTCAGTTTATTCTCACTGACATGGTTTGCGGCAATGGTAATAATATTGATATCAGGATCTAATACTGTCATCGTGCTTTCAATTGTGACCAGACCTCTTGCCAGCATACTGATGCCTTTTGGCATGGAAATACGATGCTTATGCGCAATGGTAAATACCTCCTGAATCGCAAATCCAAGATTGATATCCTTTAGATCCAGATTGATATATTTATTCATAAAGGTTTCAATATCACAATACAGACCAGTATAATCAATGCGATCATCATGAACACCCAATACCAAGATAACATCCACTAGTTTCTGTGCATTGCTGCTGGCAATCGCAATCACGGCTTTTTTCATCAGGTCCTTATCCTGTCTTGTCAAAGTACCCATCATACCAAAATCAATCCATACGATCTGTCCATCACGGATACGAATATTACCAATATGGGGATCCGCATGGAAGAATCCATCATCTACGATTTGCTTGATATAATTTTCTGCCAGTTTTTCTGCGATTTCTTTACAATCATATCCATTATCTTTTAATGCTTCAAAGTCATCAATCTGATATCCATCAATATACTCCATAACGAGTACCTTGCTAGTACTATAATCAGTTTCTATCTGAGGATATCCAATATATGTAATGCTGTCATTTAAATCCGCAAATCTCATCGCAAAATGCGCTTCATTTAAGAAATCCATTTCCTGTTTTGCGGTATACCAGAATTCATCCAATACGATATTTAAGTCAACAACACTGCCCAGCACTTCATTCAAACGCAATATCTTTACAGCACGACGTACCAAAGAGATATCACGTTCCATCATCTGATAGATATGAGGACGCTGTATTTTTGCGACAATGGATCTGCCATCTTTTAATGTTGCTTTATGTACTTGTGCGATAGAAGCACTCCCAAGCGGCTTTGGATCCATCTGTGGAAATATCTCAGCACGACTAACCCCATATTCTGCCTCTATCACCTGTTCAACAACAGAGAAGGGCATAGGGGCAACATTATCGCGCAATTTGACTAATTCCTTACAATAACGTTCACTGAACATATCCTGTCTACTGGACATGATCTGACCAATCTTTACAAACGTCGGTCCCAGATCTTCTAATATTTCTCTAAACTTTACAGGATCAATGCCCTGTGTTAAATGATGTTTTTTTAAAATACCAATGATTTGGGCAAGCCGTTTTTTACTGCTCAGGGTGCTGTTTTGATTATTCGCCATCCTGGCCAGGAGCAGATGGTTCTTCTTCATCCATTCCCTTTTCCAATTCTTCAATCTTCGCTTTCAGTTTCGCAAGGTCATCCTTGCTTACTTTTTCTAAGTCACGGCTGATTTCATCAGCATTTGCCGGTGTTCTCAGCTTTTCTTTAATGTTGTGTTTCAATTCTTCATTTAAGACTTTGCCTTGTTCAACCGTAATTTCACCTTTCTTTACCAGCTGATCAACAACCTCTTTGCTTTTTTCAGCCGTTGTTGCCGCAGCGCCGATACCTGCAAGAATGATTTTCTTCATTTCATCACCAAGATTATTCATGTGTGATTCCTCCTTTGTATATATATGTATATTTTATCACGAATCATCAAGAAAGTAATGTAAAAATACATTCTTTCACAAGTTAATCGCATCTCCTTAAAGAAAAAAACAGCTAAAATATGAATAACTGAAAAAAGTTTACTTTTATAAAGATAAATTTGTTTAATATGTGTATACGATATATACCAATTATGGCGTTATAACCCTTAAATGTTTACATTTGCATTAGTGAACATTATAAGGCAATAAAAGAATTGATTTAAAAGAAAGGACAAATGTTTATGAAATTATTCATATCATTTAGGAGAATCGCTTTAATTATATAATGCATTTTGCCATAATATGATGATAAACTAATAAGTTAAGATAATCTGGCTTACTACATGTCATTTGCCTTATAATGCGAGTGGGGATTATGTTATGAAAAAAAATAAGCATTTTAATAATGTTATTGTTCCTATCATCTTGTGATTTGAATAAAAAAAAGAATATTCAATGACGTAAACTTAAAGACATTTATAAGAATAGTGGTGTATCAAAAAGAGCACTTTTTGTATTGATTTTACTTTATCTCGGTGAATAGTAACAAATTTGTGCAAAAAAAATAAAAAAGTTTAAAAAAAGGGGTTTACAAAACGATGGGGATAGGTTATAATATGACTCGCTTACAACACATGGCGGATGTGGTGAAGTGGTTAACACAGCGGGTTGTGGTCCCGTCATGCGTGGGTTCGATCCCCATCGTCCGCCCCATATAAAAGTAAGCAACTGGCGTATGCCAGTTTTTTTATATATTGATGAAATATATAAAAAAATGATTGACAATTGCTTTAAAATCTGTAAAATTATAGAAGTGACTTGGATAAAGTAATTTTGGAGCGTTGGCCGAGCGGTTTAAGGCACCATCTTGGAAAGGTGGCGTAGTGAAAGCTACCGTGAGTTCGAATCTCATGCGCTCCGCCATAGGAAATCAAACGTCTATATACAGACGTTTTTTTGTTTTTATGCATGAGATGAGCAGGAAAGTCACTACGCGTTTAAAAACCGCATAAATGAATGGAAGTTCATCATTTACTTGGTTGTATTTATGATGAAAAATTGTTATAATTTCTAGTAAGGAGTGATTATATGAAAAACATCGCTTTACTATGTGATTCTAGCGCAGATATCACAAAACAAGAGGCAGAAGAACTAGATATCCATGTCATTCGTATGCCGATTACGATTAATGGAAAAGAATATATTGAAGAAGAAACGATATTCGATCAGGATATCATTGAAGCATTAAATAAAGAAGAACAAGTAAAAACAGCACAGCCAGTCATTGGCGATATTGTGAAAACCTGGGATCATCTGTTGGAAACTTATGATGAGGTTTTTTATCTGCCATTAAGCAAAGCTTTATCTGGTACATGTCATGTAGCGATTGGACTTGCGAAACAATACAATGGACGTGTAACTGTTGTGGATAGTGAATATGCCTGCTATCCAATCGTAAAACAATTACTGGCAGCAAGAGCTATGTTTGAAAAAGGCTATGATTGTGCAACCGTGAAAAAGAAACTGGAGGAAGAAACCAATATGTTTGCGATTCTGATTCCAGAAACCTTGACTGCTTTAAAAAATGGGGGAAGAATATCCCCAGCAGCAGCTGCATTAGCAGGCTTGTTGAAGATTCAGCCACTTTTGAAAGTAGATCATGGCGCAATTGATTTGGTTGATAAAGTACGTACGCTGAAGAAAGCATATAAAGAAGGTATTCGTGTTGTTACAGAGGGCATTAATCCTGAAGAATATGACTGGATGATCATTGATGCCTATAATCGTTCCATGAGTGATGAATTAAAAGAAATGCTGGAAGAAGCAACCGGACAGCCTGTGGAACAGCATGTGTTCAAAGCAGTTATCATGTCCCATACAGGACCTGGTACGATTGGTTTTGGCAGAATCAAGAAATTGAAATATTAAGAGGTTATGAACATGATAGATGCACATGTGGCGCTTCCACAGCCATTTACTTATGAAGCATTAAAAGCATATATTGATGTGGCAGTTTCTAAAGGACTGGATGGAATCGTGATTTTAGAGCCTACTTATAAATTTCGTGAATTGAAATCCATGTATCGTGAGGTATGTGCAACATATCCTTATCAAAAGACATGGTTTCAAAAGGTGAATACAGCTTCATTAAAAGAGTATCAGGATTTTATCACAGAAATGCGAAAAAAAGAATTTCCTATTGATGTGAAATTTGGATTAGAAGCATGTTACTTCACACAGCATGAAAGCTATATTGCTGGTATTAAAGAAGCGTTTGATTATGATGTGTTTATTGGACGCATTCATTTTCTTGATAATATCGCCTTTGACTGGCCAAAGCATTCTCGTGAAATGATGTGGGATAAATATAACGCAGGTTATTTGTATCGTCGTTATTATGAAATGATGAATGCAATGCTGACATCCCATCTATTCGATGGTATTGCCGGTTTTGATAATATCAAGCTGATGAATGTGAAATGCCCTTTTAAGATGGATCATACATATCATAAAATGGCAACGTTGTTAGCGAAAAATCATATTTATGTAGAAGATGATGCCAGCATTGATTATCGCTTTCATCATGTGGATAAAGGTTTAAGCAAAGCGTTTCTTGCCATGTGTGAACAGCAGGGTGTAGAAGTCAAACGTGTAAGTCATGCAAGAAGTGCAGAAGAAGTTGGAAAATTTGAATAAGAAAAAATGTGCGAAAACAATTAATTTCGCACATTTATTTTGCTATATTTTGGATAGATTGTGTATTTTGCAGCAAGGCATCCGTTAATGCAGTATTGTTGTCACTTACCTTCCAATCGCCATGCTCTTTTACTAAGTCAACAGTGACATGAATTGTTTTATCTTTAGAAGCTTTTGCCATATTGTCAAATAAAACGGTTAAGATTTGTTTCTGAATTTCTTTATCATCTACATCACTTTTTTTACTTAATTCATCAGCTTTTTTGGCAGCTTCCTTCATACCTTTATCCATAACGGCTGAAAAATCATACATGGTCAGTGTAACTTCTACACTGGCTTTATCCTCATCAATGGTTTCTTTTTCTTCCTTATGAGAGAAATCAAGCATCATATCATATACTTTTTTCTGCAGCTGTTGATCGACATCTTCCATATAATCTTCATCACGTAGTTCAAGAGCGGTGGCATCATAATCTTTCCATGTACTGTTGGCTGCGATTTTCGTATTGTCACGATCATGATAGCCATCCAGGAATTCTTTGACGGTTTCTGTTGGTGTAATACTGTTTGATGTACATCCCTGCAAGGTGACTGGCATCAGTACCAAACCAGCGATTGCCAATAATTTTTTTATATTCACGAGTCTTTTACCTCCATTTTTTCTTTATTTTATCATTAATTTAAAAAAATTCAAAATTTTTTAGGAATTTCACATCAAAAAAACGTATGTATATATATGAGGAGGTGTTTTATCCTTTCTTGTCGAATCAGGTATGCCCATTGCTTCAATTACATAAATTGATATGGGAGGTGTACGATGAATCAGAAACGTATGATTATTATTTCAGCACTTGTTTTCTCTATATTGTTTACTGGATTTTATTATCTATTGTTTTCTTATACCACACAAAATGAGGATATCCTACATAAGACATTATATATGAACCAGGTAGGTTTATATAAACAAGAGGATACCTTAAAGAAAATGCAGAAAAAATTAAAAGACCAGGGTATTGTTTCCTATACGTGGAAACAAAAAGATGTAACAGCAATCGTCTGTTATATTTCCACCAATATCGATGATACCAAAAATGGCCAGGATAAATTAAAATCTCTAGGGATTAATTATATTCAGAAAACAGCTGATATCGAAAGCAATGAAGTGGCAAAACTGATCGATGAAAAGAAATACCAGGAGGTACTGGAAAGGATCGCGGAATGAAAGTAAAAGATATGAATAAGGAACAACGTCCCAGAGAACATGCATTACAGGATGGTATTGAGGCACTTAACAACCGGGAGCTTGTGGCAATATTATTACGAAGTGGCAGTAAGACGCGCTCAGCACTAGAAGTCGCTGATGAAGTACTAGCAAAAATGGAACATTTAGGAGAGTTAGGTGTAGCACAATTAAATGATTTGATGGAAATTGATGGGATTGCACAGGCGAAAGCATTGGAGCTACAGGCAGCTTTTGAACTTGGCAGACGCATTGCTTTTGATAAAGTCAAACAGATGCATTGTATTAATAGTCCCAAGGATATTGTGGACTGGTTGAATCAGCAAATCGGTTTTATGAAACAGGAGCATTTTCTGGTACTCTTTTTGAATCATCATAACCAGATTGTTAGTTATCGTACGATGTTTAAAGGTTCTATGACATCAGCAAGTGTACATCCAAGAGAAATCTATAAAGAAGCTTTGGCCAGTGGCTGTGCAAAGATCATCTGTGTGCATAATCATCCTTCTGGAAATGTAGAACCCAGTGAAGCTGATATCTTATTGACAGAAGCTATTGATGCCTGCGGGAAGATGACGTGTATTCCTTTGGTGGATCATATCATTGTAGGAAAAAATTCTTATACAAGTTTGCGACAAAAGCAATTAATTGATTGAACTATTTTCGATTAGCCTTTATAATAATAGCAGTAAAGTTGGTGATAGCATGTCAAAATTAAATCGATTACAAAAAATACTGCTGGGATTGATCGCAGTATTTCTAATACTAGGTGTGATTCTGCGCAGTATGAGTGGTAGTCTGAGTGGAAATCTTGCATATGATGGTGTCAGTATGCTGAAATATGGATTGATTGATCAGCCACTTCAAACATTAAAAGGATGGATGAAAGATTTTTCTGATTTATGGGCGGTCAAGGATGAAAATGACAACTATAAATATCTGATCAGCACCATGCCAAGTATACAGGCACAAAATGATGAACTGATAAGAGAAAATACGGAATTAAAAGAACTGCTAGATTTACAAAAAGATGAAACTGCATATAAATTAACATATGCGAAAGTAAAAAGTCGTGATCAGGCATACTGGAACAATCAGTTAACAATCAATAAAGGTAAAAAAGATGGTATCAAAGAAGGAATGGCAGTAAGAACCGCAAAAGGCTTAATCGGCAAGATTTCTGAAGTTAGTGAGTATTCCAGCACTGTGAAGCTTTTGACGAGTGAAGATAAACAAAACAATGTCATTATTAAGGTAAGCATTTCAGATAAAGAAGCCGTGGATGGTGTTTTACAAAGCTATGATGCAAGTAAAGGACGATACGTGGTTCAATTGTTTGATACATCAGATAAGATCAAGCAGGGACAACAGGTCATCTCCAGTGGAAAAGGGGAAGGATATCCAGGGGGTATCTTTATTGGTACCGTGGACACTGTGCAGGCTTTGAATAATCAGACAGGACAGACTGTTTATGTAAAACCAGTGGATGATTTCCAAAGTTTTGAAACGGTTGCTGTTGTGACAGGTGAGAAATAATGTTGACGCATGCAGTATTTGTATTCATCTGTTTTATACTGGATGAAATATTGATGGTATTGTTTCCTGGCAGTTATCTGTTGAATGATTTGTTGTTTATCGCAAACCTTGGCTTTTGCGCCATGATTCTGACAATTCGTAAATTTGATTTCTTAGACTCTGTATTATTTGCTGTTTTATGGGGGATGTATTATGACTTCTTCTGCGCAAATACATTCTTGGTATATGCCATTGTCTATGGTATTGTCGCATGTTTATTGCGTTTATGGAGTAAACATATGACAGAAACATTAATTGAATCCTTAGTATTATGTATTGTGACAATTTTCGCCAAAGATCTTTTGGTATACTTTTATATGTATTTCCAAAGAGTGACAGCACTTACGTTTCTGGAATGGGCAGAACGCTTTGAATTGTTAACGCTGTTAGCGAATGCAATTCTGGTTATGATCATCGTTTTCCTAATGAGAATCAAAGATGATTATCTGTTTATGAAAGAAAAACGGATAAGAAGGAGCGAAAAGGTCGAATGGTTCAGATTAAAATCAAAGGATTAAAAGATGGCTTGCATCTGTTTGCACAATTTGATGATGAAACAATATTTTTAAAAGAATTAGAGAAAAGACTCAAAGCAATTTCAATGTATGGAAAAGCGATTGAGGCTTTTTTTCATATACCCGATGTCTGTGATGATACCTTATTATCATTATTTGCCATCTGTGAAAATAATCATATACTGATTAAAGGATTTGATGAAATAGTTGAGCGAAAACAACAAATCAAAGAAGCAACTTTGTACAATGGGCAAATCATCACATTAACAGAAGATACCTTATGGATAGGGGATATGCGAAAAGGTGCCTATGTGCATGCTATGGGAAATTTATATGTGATTGGACATGTGGAGGCAGTGATTGATCTTTGGCATAAAGAAGATGTACTTGTGGCCTCCTCTATTACTTCCAAGGTGCGCATTTGTGATAGTGCATTTCAAAATGTGACAAGTTTCGCACCCATAAAAGCTTACTATAACAGGGAAAAAGTATTACTGAAAGCAGTAAAAGGAGGAGCTTTATGGGAGAAATCATTGCCGTTGCATCAGGAAAAGGCGGGGTTGGAAAAAGCAGTATCGTATTGAATCTTGGTGAAATGCTGGGAAACATGGATAAGAAAGTATGTTTGATTGATATGGATCTGGGATTAAAAAATCTGGATTATATGATGGGACTTGAAAATCGGGTATTATACGATTTAAAAGATGTCATGGAAGGGCATTGCTCCTTACGGAAAGCGATGCTGCAGGATAAGTATTGTAGAAATGTTTATCTGATTCCTGCCTGTAAAAGTGTTCAGATTCATGATTTTTCAAAGGAACAGTTGAAATTGATTGTAGAGGAGTTGGCAGGACAGTTTGATTATGTGTTCTTAGATGCCCCAGCAGGTATTGAAAAAGGTTTTGCATGTTCCATGTATTGTGTTGATCAAGTCATTGTTGTGACGACACTGGATGTGACAGCGTTACAGGATGCTGATCGCATCATCGGTATTTTGATGCAGGAGGGAAAAGAAGAAATATCCTTTCTTGTGAATCGTTATTCACCCAAAGCCATAGAAAAAAAGATTGCGATTCCTTTAGAAGATGCGAAACGCTGGCTGGCGGTTGAATTTTTAGGATATGTATTTGAAGATGAAGAAATGCGAAGAGCAGGGAATATTGGAAAGCCAGCAGTTATCAAACGCAATCAGCCTGTTTATGAATGTTTTATGGCAATTGCAAAACGCTTACAGGGCGAATATGTAAATCTGCCAAAGCTTCATAAGGAAAGCTTTCTTTCAAAACTGTTTGGCTGACTGGTTTTTTTCATGCCAGTATGTTAAAATAAACCAGAAAGAAAGCTGGTGAATGGATGTTTAAGAAACTACTACAAAAATTTGACGACCATTGTTCCTTATACGTACTGTTAAAAATCATTGGTGTTCTGATGATTCTTTATCTGTTGATACGTACGCAAAGCGTATGGGGAAGCTGGGCTTCGATGCTTGTTTCTATCATGACTCCGTTTGTGACTGGCTTTGTGATTGCGTATATCATGAGCCCGCTGGTGGAATTTTTGAAAAAGAAAGGGATACCGAAAAACTTTTCAATATTAGCCATCTGGGTCTTATTGATCATATTAATTATCGTATTGATCGTGATGCTGATACCAGCACTGTATACAAAAGTGAATTCCTTTATTATGAGTATTATAGAAGGGGTACAGTGGATCAGTAATAAAATCAAAGAAGTTGGAAACTTTAAAGATTTTTCGGTTGTGAATTCTATTCAGGATAGTATTATCAAACTATTGGAGGGCTATGATGACTGGCTGCCACAGCTGCTTGGCAATCTGCCAAACTGGATGACGATGGTATTGGATTACTTAACGAATATCCTGTTTACGATCATTATCGCAATTTATATGATGTTTGATTTTAAACGTATTAAGAACTACATAAAAAAAGGCATTCGTTTCTTCTTCCCTCATTGTGATCATTATCTTACCAAGATGGATGAGGATGTGTATGTATATATCAAATCTTTGATTATACTGGTATTTATCCGATTGATTGAATATTGCGCATTTTATTTTCTGGTGGGACATCCCGACTGGCTGATTATTGGTATCATATCTGCCCTTGGTACGATTGTTCCATATATTGGTGGAACGATTGCCAATGCCATTGGTTTATTGACAGGGTTGACCCTTCCAACACCAAATCTGATTGCGTTATTGATTGGTATTTTGATTTTAAGTAACGTGGATAACTATGTCATTTCCCCCATCGTACATGAAAAACGAAGCTCACTTGGACCATTGCTTACAATCTTTGTGATATTTGCGGGTGGTGTGATTTATGGACCAATTGGCATCATGTTGTCCGTACCGGTTACGATAATGATCAAAACAGGAATGGTAATTTATAAACAGGAACATAAAGACGATATTGAGAATCCTTAAGAACAGGCTGCCTGTTCTTTTTTTTCGTATACAGGCATATGTTGTAGTAACGAGGAGGGAAGCTTGTGGATGATCTGCATAAAGTGAGAAGAAGAATTGCCCAGCGAAGAATTGGATTTGAAGAAGAGGAACATAGGAAGGGTCCGCATATATTTCGCTTTTTATATCATACAGTGATGTTGATGATGTTTGTATGTGTGGCGGTGTTAGCGTTATTATTGAATGAGAAATTACATCTGGTTGAAATGCCTGCATTTATGAAAGAACTACATTTAGAAGAGCTGTCATCATGGTTGCCGTTAGAAGATTTTCTTGAGTTGAAAGATCAAAGTGTCAGCTCGCCTGTTTCTTATACCAAAGTGAAAGAAGATACGTATCGTAACGATACCAATACGGTGAATAACCTGTATGATGGTGTGGTATTGCATATTCAGAAAATGGAAAATCAGGATGTTAGTATCGTGATGAAACAGGATAATGGAGTTGTGACCACATATGAAGGGGTAAAAGATGTCAGTGTCAAAGAAAATGAACGTATCTTAAAAGATAAGGTGTTAGGGACTTATCAAGATCAAATCATGATCAGCTTTATGAAAGATAATCGCAAGCTGGATATGCATGAAGCTACGCAAGATTAAGGTTTCCTGGTTATGGATACCTTTTCTTTTCTTGTGTGCATGGCTGCCGGTTTATAAAATACTGTGTTTTATCTTTTTGATCATGAGCAT
The DNA here is from genome assembly GCA_014337235.1 of [Eubacterium] hominis. Taxonomy (GTDB): domain Bacteria; phylum Bacillota_I; class Bacilli_A; order Erysipelotrichales; family Erysipelotrichaceae; genus Hoskinsella; species Hoskinsella hominis. Next base: position 3,021,981 of record CP060636.1, read on the forward strand.
GCATGAAGGCGCACATGTATTCATCGCATATCTGTTTCATTATCCCATACGAAAAATCATTATATATCCATTTGGCCTATGTGCCATCATAGAATCCATTGGCTATCGAAGTGGCTTAAAGGATCTTTGTGTCCTTATCGCAGGCCCTCTAACACACCTTTTTGAACCGGTATTATTATATCTTTTTGTAGGTACCCATATCATTTCCTATACCTTTTACGAGTATTTATGTCTGATGAATGCTTCGATACTGGTTTTTAATATGCTGCCAATTTATCCTTTGGATGGTGGACGGATATTAGAGTTATGTTTACAGCTTTTCTTTCGTTATGAAACAGCTGCCCGCTTATTGCATGTGCTATCAATCATATGGCTGTTGATGTTAGGATACTTTCAGATACTACATGGCATCAGTGCCATGATGGTGATTGTCTTATTGGTTATGGAAAACATCATGGCATACTACACCATCAGATATCGTAAATTGGTATTCTATCGCTATCGCAGAAGGCATCCTGTTTCTTATCCAGTACGCATGAATAAAGGACATGATTTATATCGCTTTTCCTATAATGTGATGTATGTGCATGGCGCATGGATGGAGGAGGAAAAATGGCTATCGATTTTTCGATTATGAGTAGGCGCATGAAAAAAATTATGATATAATTTAAAACAAGGAGGATGAAAGTTATGAAAAAACTTCAATCTTTTCTTGTCATCATGTTATGTGCGTTATTTCTTAGCGGATGCAGTGAAGAACACCCAAAGGTTGCCACAACCATTTATCCATTAACTTATCTTGTGGATCGTATCGCAGGCAATTATGTAGAGGTGGAAAATATCAGTACAGATACATTGGTACAACGTGCACAACTGAAAGAAGATTATAAAAAAACATTAAAAAACAGCGATATTTTGTTTTATATTGGTGGATTAGAACCATATATGGATATCTATTATGATGATATCCGTTCCACAAAAGTAAATATGGTCAATCTGGAAACAAAGAGTGCCGTATATAAATTTGAACGTTATACAACGACAACCATCAATGGTATTACCACAGGGGTGGAAGCACCTTATTATGATGGGGATGCGTTCAAAATGCTGGATTTATATGATTCCGACCCAATGCTTTGGATGGATCCAGTCGCTATGACTTCTATGGCACATGATATTTGTACATCTTTGAGTAACCAATATCCGGAATATAAAAAAATATTTCAGTCTAATTATAAAAAACTGGAAGTAGATCTGGCACGTTTGGATGCGGATTATCAAAAGATACCGGAAGAACATATGCAGATTTCTTTTGTGTCCATGACGCCAAGTTTCGGCATTTGGCAGAAATCCTATGGTGTCAATGTATATCCTGTATGTTTAAGTAAATATGGGGCATTGCCTACCAAAGATCAGTTAGAAGCAATCAAGAGCCGTATTCGTGCAGATAAAGTACGTTATATGGTGCTGGAACAAAATTTACCAGAAGACATGGCCAAGTTACAGCAGCAGCTGATTGATGAATTAGGATTAACACCTATTAATATGAGCAATCTGTCTAGTATCAGTGAATCAGATCAGAAAGCTACCAAAGATTATCTTACAATTATGTATGAAAATTTGAAAATGCTGGAAAATATGGCTTCATAAAGGTCGCAAGACCTTTTCTTTTTGATTTATGTGTAAAGTACGCGTGATTTATTGAAAACTGTGGTAAAATAAAGTACAAATGGAGGTTATTTTATGAAAAATCTATTATTAATTGACGGAAATTCCATGTTGTTTCGTGCTTACTATGCGACATTATATGGAAGAATGATGAAAACCAGCAATGGGATCCCTACCAATGCGGTATATGGTTTTATCACCATGATCAATAAAGCACTGGATATGGTAAAACCAGATGCAGTATTTGTGGCATGGGATGCTGGAAAACCAACCTTCCGTCATGAAACATATACAGAATATAAAGGGACAAGAAAACAACTGGATCAGGAATTGATCGTACAGTTTCCAATTGCCCGTGAATACTTAGATAGTTATGGTATCACTCGCTATGAATGTGAAGGCATTGAGGCAGATGATATCATAGGCTCACTTGCGAAAAAATATCCGGATGTAAATATCCATATCCTTTCCAGTGATCGTGACTTATTACAGCTGATTGATCCTACCACAGATGTTTATCTGATGAAAAAAGGAATCACGGAAATGGAAGTCATGAACGAAGAAAAATTAATGGAAACCATGGGCATTAAGCCATGTCAGATCATTGATCTAAAAGCGTTGATGGGAGATAGTGCAGATAATATTCCAGGTGTTAAGGGAATTGGTGAAAAAACAGCATTAAAACTGTTGAATGAATATGAAACAGTAGATAATGTATATGAACACATTGATGAAATTAAAGGCAAGCTGAAAGAAAAACTGGTAACCGATAAAGAAAAAGCATTTTTATCAAAATATCTTGCGACAATCAAAACGGATGCGGATATTCCATTTACCATCGATGAAATCGCAATGCCACAACCAGGCGATACCTTGCATGATTTTTATGTAAAATATGAAATGAACAGCTTTGCGAAAGCTACTATGAATACCGATAAAGTAGAAAAACATAGTACACGGGAAGTTGTACATATCATTAGTAAAGATTTATTATGCGATGATTCCGTTGTCTATGCGGATGTCGACAATGAAGCCTATTATGATGCACAATTATATGGCTTCGCCATTGGAAATGAAACGAAAAACGAATACATCACCTTATCGGATGCTTTACAAGATGAAGCTTTCTTACAATATATCAAAGAAGATAATCATATGGCGGTCTATGATGCAAAGAATTTCTATCATACCTGTCATAAAAATAATATCCCATGTGGCAATATTGCATTTGATATCATGATTGCGGCATTCTTAGTAGATGGAACGATTTCAGATTATGATAAGCTGCAGGAGAAATATAACTTTGATCGCAGTATTCGTAAAGAAGATGTATATGGCAAACGTGGCAAACCAAAACTGGTTGATGAGCAACAGCAACAAAACTATGCGCTGATGCAGGTAGATGATCTATCAGATCTGATTAAGCCGTTAAAAGATGAATTGAATAAAATGGAAATGATGGATCTGTTTATGAATATTGAAATGCCATTAACACGTGTGTTATATGCGATGGAAAAAGAAGGCGTTTATACAAGTTTGCAAACATTAGATGAAATCGCTGCGGCAACCGCAAAGAAAATTGATGATTTAAGCAGACAGATTTATGAAATGGCAGGTATGGAATTTAATATCAATTCCCCAAAACAGCTGGCAGTCATCTTATATGATGAATTAGGCTTAAAAGCCGGCAAGAAACGCAGTACTGCCGCAGATGTATTAGAGAAACTGATTCATGTACATCCTATCATTCCATTACTGCTGGAGCATCGGAAATATCAGAAAATTTATAGTACCTATGCAGTTGGATTGAGTAAACATATCCAAAGCGATGGAAAAATCCATACGATTTTTAATCAGATACAGACCCAGACAGGGCGTTTATCCAGTAGTGAACCAAATCTTCAAAACATCAGTGTTCGTGATGAAGAAGGCAAAGAAATACGTAAAGCATTTGTGGCCAGTCCCAACCATGTATTGTTAAGTGCGGACTATTCACAAATTGAATTAAGAATGTTAGCACATATGGCAAATGAGGAACAGATGATTGATGCCTTTAATCATGGTATTGATATTCATACCAAAACAGCCATGCAGATTTTTGATGTTGACCATGATGCGGTAACTTCCAACATGCGAAGAAGCGCAAAAACAGTTAATTTTGGTATCGTGTATGGACAAAGTGATTTCGGCTTAAGTGAACAGCTGGGTATATCCAGAAAAGAAGCACACAGCTTTATTGAAAAATACTTTGCGTCTTATCCAGCCATCAAAACCTTTATGGATGCGACAATTGCCTATTGTGAAGAAAATGGCTATGTAAAAACTATCTTTAATCGAAGAAGATATATTCCAGAAATCAGCGATAAGAATTATATGATGCGTGAATTTGGAAAACGCGCTGCCATGAATGCTCCTATCCAGGGAAGTGCTGCTGATTTGATCAAGATGGCAATGATTTCTATTTATGACACCATGCAGAAACGGGGCGTGAAATCACGCATGATCTTACAGATTCATGATGAATTGATCTTTGATGTATGTGAGGATGAAATCGAATTAATGAAAGAACTGGTAGAAGATGGTATGCAGAATATCATGAAGCTGAAGGTTCCTTTGATTGCGGAAGCAAGCATAGGCAAGAACTGGTATGAGGCAAAATAATGCCAGAACTTCCTGAAGTAGAAACCGTTCTTCGTACCTTAGAGCATCAGTTGAATCATCCCGTTATTGAAAATGTAGAAGTCTATTGGACACGTATCATCGCCTATCCTGATGTTGATACTTTTATAAAACAAATCAAAGGCAGAAAAATACTGGCATATGAACGCTATGGAAAGTTTCTTATCTTTGATTTAGATGATATGGTATGGATCGTTCATTTGCGTATGGAAGGTAAATTCTATGTACAACGACCATCTGAGGCATACGATAAACATACGCATGTGATATTTACCTTAGATGATGGGCGGCAATTACGATATCATGATACACGTAAATTCGGCAGAATGTGGCTGTATCCTAAAACAGATGAGCAACGATATCCCTGTTTTGAGAAATTTGGCTATGATGTATTTGATGAACGATTAACCTCAGATTATCTGTATCACCGCCTGCATCATAAAAAAACAGCCTTAAAAGCTGTTTTGTTAGATCAAAGTATTATGTGTGGTATTGGTAATATCTATGCGGATGAAATATGTTTTGCGATGAAGATGCATCCAGAAACTATGATCAATCATTTGCGTAAAAAAGATTTTGAAGAATTGATCTATCAAACAAGAAGAATCATGAATGGTGCCATCCGTTCTGGTGGAACAACCATTCGTTCCTATACATCCTCCTTAGGGGTGGATGGAAGATTTCAGTTGAAACTGAAAGTACATGCGAAAAAAGGAGAAAAGTGCAGTGTCTGTGGCACGGAAATCAAAAAGATCCAAGTCGCACAGCGAGGAACGTGCTACTGTCCTGTATGTCAGAAAAGGAAATGAAAAAGATTGGATTAACAGGTGTGATGGGCGCTGGGAAATCCAGTGTAATCGAAATACTGAAAGAAGCAGATGTTACTGTATTAGATTGTGATGCCATCAACGCCGACTTATTAAAAAAAGGAAACAAAGGATATCAAAGACTGGTAGAAGTATTCTCTGATGATATTTTAAATGAACAAAAAGAATTAGATAAACAGAAAATGAGTGATCTGATATTCTCAGATCCGATAAAGAAAAAACAAGCAGAGGGTATTTTGCATCCTTTGATCAAAGAAGAAATCTCTAACTGTCTAGATACATTAAAAAATCAAAAGCTGGCAGTTGTAGAAGTACCATTACTATTTGAGGTACATTGGGAAAGCTTCTTTGATGAAATATGGGTTGTGGCAGCAGAACGTGATATCATCTTACAGCGCTTGATGATGTATCGCCATGTATCCCAAAAAGAGGCAATTAGACGATTAGATGCCCAGATGCCCCAGGAAGAAAAGATTAACAAAAGTGATGTCGTATTCTGGAATAATGGAGATAAAAAAGCTTTGAAACAGCAGATTCATGATATACTGAATAAAGAATAGAGGTGGTTTGGATGCTGATGAAGGAAGATAAATGCAAAATAGAAATCTGTGGGGAAATCAGCAATGAAACACTTGCATCATTTACCATGCTGTATGCCCCCCTTATCAAACAGGATGCAGTTACTCTGTATCAGACCCTGCTTGCCATCGGCACCCGCCATGCGAAAATAAAAAACCATTTGTTAATTGCCAATATCACTGGCTTAAGCATGGAAGTCATAGAAAAAAATAGACGCATTCTAGAACAGTATCTGTTAATGAAAACCTATTATGACGCCTTACATAATGCTTATATCTATCAGGTGTTCATGCCTAAAAAAGGCAGTGAATTTCTGCGTCATGAAGTATTTGGCAGACTATATATGAAGGAAATGGGGAAACAGGTCTATGAATTCAATAAACTCTGTTTTGCCCCAGCCATCGAGGATAAAAAAGGCTATCAGGAAATCACGATTCCTTTTGAAAACGTATTAAAAGAAGATTGGGAGGATAGTCAGGAAGAACTGTTTAAAAAGATGAAACCAAAGCAGGATATCTTAACCCAAAATGATATCCCGCTCAGCTTTAATTTTGATCGGTTCTTAACTGGATATTCTACAATGATATTCCCTTTAAAGGCAAGAAGTGGAGAAAATCTGCATGCCATAGGGGAGCTTGCGACCATTCATGGCATATCAGAAATGGAAATGCGCAAGCTGGTTTCCCAATGTATCGATTTAAAAAATGGGCGGTTAAATCTGGAAGCGTTAAAGAAAAAATGCCGAAATGCCAAACCTGTCTATGAAGAAAAGCAACAAGATCCTTATGGGCTACCGCCAGTTATTTTCTTACAAAAGAAACAACGCGGTGTAAAAGTTAGTCATGCGGACAAGTTTTTAATAGAGAATTTGATCACAGATTTCAAGATGAAACCAGAAGTTGTGAATGTATTGATAGAATATGTATTAGAAACCACCAATCAGCGTTTTACCAGAAACTATGTAGAAAAAGTAGCTGGTGTATGGGTGCGCTTAGGTATAGATACCAAAGAAAAAGCATTGGCGCAGATAGAAGAAGAAAAGCAAAAAGGAAAACCGAAACCAAATGTCGAAAAGAAACAGTTGCCTGCATGGTATCATGATCAGGACAGTGTACAAAGCAATCAACAGGTGGATGAGGAAGCATTAGAAAAAATGTTGAAAGAACTGGAAGGTGAGCAGCATGGATAAAATCAGTTTTCATTATGAATTAAGCGAAGAACAAAAAGTAAAAAAGAAACAGCTGGTAGAAAAACTGCTGGCTCATCCTTACATCAAAGAATGGCTGAAAAAGCAACAATTAGATGAACACTTTGTGGAAGAACACAGCGGTAAATTCTCTGACTGGGTAAAGGTCAAAGAAAAATGTGAGCATTGTGAAGGACTGATGTTTTGTCGTCAGCCACAAAAAGGTGCTTATCTTGATTTGTATGTAGATGGTTTCTTACAAAATCGCTTAACACATTGTGCATATGTAATACAAAGAGAAGAACAGTTTGCTCATAAAAAATACTATCGCCAGGCAGATATGAATGAAGAAATGCTGTCTGTCAATATTGCACGTCTGGATTTAAAAAAAGAAAGTGCAGATTACAAATCAGTCGTCATGTCGATTACCCAGAATCTGATGGATGAAACAAATGACAAAGGGGTATACTTATGGGGAAAACCAGGTGTGGGAAAAACTTATCTTGCGGCTGGTATGACCAATTTCTATACAAGAAGAAATGTGCCATGTGCATTTGTCCATGTGCCAAAGCTCATTTCGGATTTAAAACTGATGTTTCAAGATCCAGAAGGCATGGAACGAAAATTAAATATGTTAAAACGCATAGATGTTCTAGTATTAGATGATATCGGTGGAGAAAGTATTACCAGCTGGAGTCGTGATGATATCTTATTAACGATATTGGAAGCCAGAATGCAGGCAAAAAAGAAAACCATCTTTACAAGTAATTATTCTATGAAGGATTTAAAAGAACGTCTGCGTGTGACAACGAACAAATCATCCGAGCCGATTGCCGCAGAGCGATTAATGGAAAGAATTAAAGCGTTATCAGATGAAATATTCGTCAAAGGAGAAACGCGAAGATTCTAACTTGTACATAAATCGTAAATAAATACACGTAAAACGTAAAGAAATGCTAGTCAAAATTGTAAGAAAATGGTATTATAAAGAAGTGAATGGAGGAATTATTATGGTAAAGCGTATTGGTATTCTGACATCTGGTGGAGATGCACCGGGAATGAATGCTGCCATTCGTGCCGTCACAAGGGTTGCATTAAATAGTGGAATTGAAGTTTTCGGTATCTATGATGGATACAAGGGAATGGTAGAAGGCTATATAGAACCTTTGACGAAGGCCTCCGTTGGTGAAATCATTGACCGTGGCGGGACTATATTAGGATCTGCACGTTTGCCGGAGTTCAAGGATATTGAAGTTCGTAAAAAAGCTGTATCCCAGCTGAAGAAACGTGGAATCGAGGCAGTTGTTGTAATTGGTGGGGACGGATCTTATCGTGGTGCACTGGCCTTAACGGAAATGGGCATCAACTGTATCGGTCTGCCTGGCACGATCGACAATGATATCACATGTACTGATTTTACAATCGGTTTTGATACTGCACTTACGACTATCGTAGAAGCTGTCGATAAACTGAGAGATACCTCCAGTTCGCATCACCGCTGTTCTATTGTAGAAGTAATGGGAAACCGTTGTGGTGATTTAGCAATATGGGCAGGCATTGCCTGTGGTGCTGAAATCGTTATTACTTCTTCCACTGGCTTTGAGGAAGGCGAAGTGCTGGAGAGATTGCGTGATTTTGATTTGATCAAAAAGAAACGTCATGCAATTGTGGTAATTTCTGAAAAAATCACAGACGTACACCAGTTTGCGAAAAAGGTTAGTCTGAATACTGGATTCTCTGGTAGAGCCACGGTATTAGGCCACGTACAGCGTGGTGGATCACCGACACCAAGTGATCGAGTATTGGCAAGCCGCATGGGTGAAAAAGCTGTTGATTTATTGATGCAAGGCATTGGTGGACAATGTGTAAGCATCAAAGACAACCAGATTATATCAGTTCCTATTGAAGAAGCATTAAGTATGCCTAGAGAGTCACGTAAACGACTGCTTAACTTATTTGAAAGACTGGTTTAATCAGAAACAAAAAAAATTACAAACACGTAGGTAATTAGGAAAGGAAATTGAATTTATGCTGCAAAAAAGAAAAACAAAAATCATCTGTACCATTGGTCCAGCTTCTGAAAGCAAAGAAATGATGACCAAGCTGGTAAACAACGGAATGAACATCATCCGTTTAAACTTCTCTCATGGAGATTATGAAGAACATGGAAATCGTATTAAAACGATTCGTGAAGTTGTAAAAGAAACAGGAAAAAGTGTTGCGATTTTACTTGATACAAAAGGCCCAGAAGTACGTTTAGGTGACTTCGCTAATGGATCAGAAACTTATGAAAAAGGTGAAATCGTAAAAATCGTTCGTGAAAAAATCGAAGGAACACACGAAAAATTCCACATCCAGTGTCCAGAAATCTTTGACGATTTACAGGTTGATGGAACTATCCTGATTGATGATGGTAAATGCCGTTTAACAGTAATCGATAAAAAAGACGGTGAATTAACATGCCGTATTGAAAATCCTCATACATTAAAGAGCAAAAAAGGATGTAACCTGCCAGGCGTTAAATTAAGTATGCCATTCATCTCAGAAAAAGATGATGCAGATATCCGTTTCGGTTGTAAAATGGGTGTTGATTACATCGCTGCATCTTTCACAAGAAGAAAAGATGATGTATTAGCTATCCGTCAGATTTTAAAAGAAGAAGGAAGAGAAGATATTCAGATTATTCCAAAGATTGAAAACCAAGAAGGTTTCGATAATTTGGAAGAAATTCTTGAAGTTGCTGATGGTGTTATGGTTGCACGTGGTGACTTGGGAGTTGACGTATCTCTTGAATTAGTTCCTATTTATCAGAAGAAAATTATCAAGACTGCAAATGCATTAGGTAAACCAGTTGTAACTGCAACTCACATGTTGGAAAGTATGCAGGGCAACCCTAGACCTACACGTGCAGAAGCAAGTGATGTTGCGAATGCAATCCTTGATGGAACAGATGCAATCATGTTATCTGGTGAATCAGCAGCTGGTTTATATCCAGTAGAAGCTGTTCAGACAATGGATAAGATTGCAAAAGCTATGGAACCAGAAATTCCTTATGCAGTACGTTTAAAGAATGCAATCAAGACTAGCCAGAGAACAAAGAACGATGCAATCGCTATCTCTGTAGCGGATACTGCAATGGCACTTGATGTTGCTGCTGTTATCGCATTTACACAGAGTGGAACAACTGCAAGAAGAATCTCTAAATTCCGTCCAGAAGCACCAATCATCGCTGTTACTTTTGATGAAAAGACACAGCGTTCATTAGCTGCAAACTGGGGTGTTACAACTGTTCTTTCTGAAGTAACAAACAACCAGAACAATGAATGTGAATTGGCTCGTGCCATCGCAAAAGATATGGGAATCAAAGTTGGTGAAACAATCATCATCGTTGCTGGATATCCTGTAGGATGCGGTGCTACAAACACAATGAAGATCATTGAAGTAAAATAATCAAAACAGATTTTATGAAAGCATAGCAGAAACGCTATGCTTTTTTTGTCAGAATTGAACACTTTTATATACGGATATCCAAATTTTTTTTAATATCTAGACAGTAGCTATAAGAAATGATAAACTACTTGAAAAGAGAAATGAGGATGGACAATGAAGAAAAAGCTATCAGATCATTTATTTACAATGGTTGCAGTTGCGATTATCCTTTTTGCAGGTATTACCTATCTGAAACCGGAAGTACAGGAAAAAAAGCCTGGCTATGCTTTTCTGGATACCTTGGGAGAAACAAGGAACAGTTTAACACCACGTCTTGATCGAGAAGGACCTGTAGAAGAAATCAAACCAAAAGAAATAACCCCAGCCGAGTTGGAAGAGCGGATTGCGGCTAGTGAAAAAAAAGAAGAAAAAGTGGAACAGAAACAGGAACAGCCAAAAGAAGAAGTAAAAAAGGAAGATAAGAAAGAAGATAAAAAAGAAGAAAAGACAGAAACAAAACAAGAAGAGAAAACAGTGGTAAAAGAAGAAGTAACGGTTCCAAAAGAAGAAGTTGTCGTCATGAGTAATACACAATATATTGGAAACAGTGGACAGGTATTTATGACTTATGAAGAAGCGGAAAACTATGCGAAAAAAGAAGCAGAAGAATGTCCAGATACCATAAGCAGTTATCAAATCGTTCCATCATGGGAGCATCCAATTGATGGAAACCGTCAGTTTACTGTTGATTTTGTCTATCAATCATAGCATTTTCTGTATGATTGTGGTGTGAAAACAAAAACGTTTGTGATATCTTGTTTTATTTTTCTAAAATCGTTCATATTAAGTGGGAAAATACACATAAAAGTGGTAAAATATTGATATACAAGGATTTTAAAGGAGGAGTTTTTTTTATGAAAACGTATATTGGAGTAGACCTAGGTGGTACAAATGTCCGTGTAGCAAAAGTTGATGAAGAAGGTAATATTTTACAGATTGTAAAAGAACCTACAGAAGTTGCACAGGGAACAGAGCATGTGATTAATAAAATCATTTCTATGATTGAAAAAATTGATGGCTATGCTGATTGTGAAGGAATCGGTATGGGTGTTCCAGGACCAGTGAATACCATTGAAGGAAAAATGGTTTTAGCTACCAACCTTCCAGGATTTGAAGGCTTCCCAATCGCAAAAACAATCAGTGATCATTTCCATATGCCAACATTCGTTGACAATGATGTAAATGTTGCTGGTATGGGTGAAGCTATGCTTGGTGCCGGAAAAGGTCTGCCTGTAGTATATTATGTAACCATCTCTACTGGTATTGGTGGCGCATTGGTTGTAAATCAGCGTGTAGTTGCTGGTAAAAATGGTCACGCAGGTGAAGTAGCAAATATCATCATTGACCGTAACCGTGAAAAAGTAAATTACTTAAATGTAGGCGCAGTAGAAAATGAAGCTAGTGGAACTGCAATCACAAGAAAAGGAAAAGCAATCTTTGGTGATGACAAGATCAGACATGCAGGTGATGTTTTTGATTTAGCAAGAGAAGGCAATGAAAAAGCATTGAAGCTTTGTGATGAAGTTGCTTATGATTTAGCGGTTATGTTCTCAGCTATCGCACATGTTGTTGACCCATATGTATTCGTTGTTGGTGGAGGCGTTATGAAGGGTAAAGATGTATTCTTCGATAAGATGGAAGCTTACTATCGTACAATGATTCATAAAGGTATGCAGACAGTAGAATTCAAAGAAGCACAGTTGGAAGAACCAGGTATTGTTGGTGCAGCAATGCTGCCTAGATCTTATGTTGACAAGGAGAACATATGATTGACCAAAAAAGATTAGAGAAATATGCAGAGCTTGCTATCGTAAAAGGTGTCAATCTTCAAAAAGATCAGACACTGATGATCAACGCAAGCATTGATGCAGTAGATATGACACGTGCATGTGTAAAAGCAGCTTATGCACATGGCGCAAAACAGGTAATTGTAACCTATGTAGATGATTATAATATCAGAGAAGATTATATACACCAAAGTGAAGAAACATTAAGCAATGTTCATGCATGGCAGGTAGATAGTAAGCTGGATTATTTTAAAGAAGGTGGATGCATCCTGCATATCATCAGTGATATTCCAGGTATTATGAAAGATGTGCCAGCTGATAAAATCAGTAAACGTCGTATGGCAATGGCTTCAGCAAGTAAAGAAGTACGCGCATATACCAATGCCAATAAGGCACAATGGAGCATTGTCGCAGTACCAAATCCTGAATGGGCAGCCCTTGTATTCCCTGAATTTGAAGATGTGGATGCAGCTGTAGAAGAATTATGGGAACGCATTTTATCCTGTGTACATGTTCGTGAGGATAATGATCCAATTGAAGAATGGACAGAATTAAATGAAAGCTTCCAAAAACGTGTGAAGATTTTAAATGATCACAATTTCAAAGAATTGCATTTCACAAATTCTTTAGGTACAGATTTACATGTAGGACTTGTGAAAGGTCATATCTGGGCTGGTGGAAATGATGTCACAATTGAAACAAATATTCCATTTAATCCTAATATGCCAACCGAAGAAATCTTTACCACACCATCACGCAGTGGGGTATATGGTAAAGTTGTTGCTAGTAAACCATTAGATTATAATGGTACACTGGTAAAAGATTTCTGGCTGACATTTGAAGATGGCGTCGTAAAAGATTTTGATGCAAAAGAGGGAAAAGATGCTTTGGCAAGCCTTGTTCATTTTGATGAAGGCAGCAATCGCCTAGGTGAAGTAGCACTTGTTCCTTATGAATCACCAATCTCACAAAGCGGTATTTTATTCTATAACACTTTATTTGATGAAAATGCAAGCTGCCATCTGGCACTTGGAAGTGCCTATCCGGGCAATATTGAACATGGAACAGATATGAGTGAAGAAGAATTACTGGCAGCAGATGTCAATCAGTCATTAACGCATGTGGACTTCATGTTTGGTAATGAAGATATGAAAGTCATCGGTATCAAAGAAGATGGCACACAGGTAACTGTCTTTGAGAATGGAAACTTTGTATTTTAGACTAACGTATATGCGTTAGTCTTTTTTTGGATATTGCATATAAAATTGTAAGAAAACAGCAATCTGATGATATAAATTTCCATAATTACAAGAAATATTGCGTACTGTTTTCATAAATGGTATAATCAAAAAAACAAGAGAGGAGAATATATATGCAAATTGCGTTGATTGTTATAGGAATCGTATTAGTAATTGCAGTCATCTGGCTGATCAGCAGTTACAACAAATTTATCAAAATGGGGAATAAAGTAGAAGAAGCATTCTCTACTATGGATGTATTCTTGAAGAAACGTTATGATTTGATCCCTAATCTGGTAGAAACAATTAAAGGTTATGCCAAACATGAATCTCAAACATTGGAAAAGGTAATTGCAGCAAGAAGCAGTGCAATGAATGCCACATCAATGGATGAAAAAATCAAGTGTGAACAAAAATTCCAAAGCATGATTGGATCATTATTTGCAATCAGTGAACAATATCCACAATTAAAAGCTAATGAAAACTTCATGTCTTTACAGGCTGATTTAAAGTCAATTGAGGATGATATCGCGAATGCACGTAAATACTACAATGCTGTATGTCTGAAGTTTAATAACCTTGTCATGATGTTTCCTACCAATATATTAGCCGGTATCTTCCATTTTACAAAGAAACCAATGTATGAGGTAAATGACGCATCACAAAGAGAAAATGTAAACGTACAGTTTTAAATAATCTGAAGGAATCGTTTACCATATTATGCATACGATTCCTTTTTTCAAAGGAGGGACTATGAAAAAGATAAGTTTATGGATCATGATCATGGTTTGCTGCATGATGTCACTGACACCGCTGTCCGCAAAGGAAGCATTCGATATTGAAAAGGCGAACATAGAAATGGTCGTACATGAAAATGGCAGTATTGATATCACTGAAACCTATGATTTAAAGTTCCTGCAAAGACGTCATGGCTTTTATCGTAACATTCCAACCGTATATGATATGGATTGGAATGTAGATGGCGTAAAAGAAAAGAAGTCCTATTACTTTCCTATTAGTCATATAGAATGTGATGGACCATATAAGGTAGAAAAGAACTATGATGGGATTTCCATACGTTTAGGCGATGAAGATGAAGAAGTCATAGGAAAACAGTCTTATCGTCTTTCTTATCGTGTACAAACAAAAGATCTAGATCTTGATGGCATACAGATGCTGTACTGGAATCTGATAGGAAGCTTTGACACAACCATTAAGGACTTTACCTATCGTATTACCATGCCAAAAGTATTTGATAGTGAAAACATATATGTTTCTACAGGGCGCTATGGTCAAAATAACAATAAATTAAGTGTAAAAGTAGATGGTAATATCATCAGTGGACACAATACAAAAATGTTGTTTTCACAAGAGCAGGCGACCATTATGGTTAATCTACCAAAAGATTATTTTACTTTTACAAAAGATAAAAACTATGATACGTATGTGATTGGTATTACTCTGATCATCCTGCTTGGCAGTCTGATTTTATTTATTCGTTTTGGTAAAGATGATGAAGTCATTGTGACAGTGGAATTTGATCCACCAAAAGATTTAGATAGTGCAGGTGTGGGCTATGTAATCGATCATATCGTAGATGATCGGGATGCGGTATCTTTGATTTTGAAGTGGGCAAACAATGGGAATATTTTGATTCATGATGAAAATGAAGGCTTCCAGCTTGAGAAACGTAAAGAACTTGGCATAGAAGCTAATGATTATGAGCGAACGCTGTTTTCTGCAATCTTCTCTAAGGATTATATCGTAAAAGAAGATGATTTAAAAACGGAGAAAATGAGTAAAGCGATGAATGAAACAAAAATACAGATTCAAAATCATTTTAAAAAAGAGAATCAGGTATATATGAAAGCCTCTTTGGTATTACAATGTGTGATGTTGTTTATTGTTGTGTTGCCACAGGCAATCGCATCCTTTGCGGGGGCATATGCCAAATATGATGCAATATCACTTTCTTTACCATTTATGATACCATCATTGATTTTATTAATCACAATCATTCCATGGATTTTATTCATCAGAAAACGTTATGCGATGAAACGCTCTACTTTCTTTATCCTGATGATCGTTTTATTGATATGTAACGGCATCTGTATTGGTGCTGGTGTGATTTTACAAATGCAGCTGGAAACAAGCTGGTATGTAATCTTATTGACAACCCTTGTGACACTTGGACTATTGGTCATTATGGTTTTCATGGATAAACGCAGTAAGAAAGGCAATGCATGGCTGGGACAGATTCTTGGGTTAAAAGAGTTTATTGAAAGCTGTGAAAAAGATCGAATTGAAGCGTTGGCAAAGGATGATCCATATGCATTCTTTAAAGTACTGCCTTATGCGTATGTACTTGGAATCAGTGATGTATGGGTGAAAAAATTTGAAAACATCGGCTTGCCAAACCCTGGCTGGTATGTAGGCAATCAGGGAGATGTCTTTATGAGTATGTTGTGGTGGAATCATTTCCATTATTGTATGCGTGATATTTCAAAAGCAGTCTGTTATATCCCACCTGCGAAATCTGGAAGTGGAGGTGGAAGCTTCTCTTCTGGTGGATTTGGCGGTGGAGGCTTCTCCGGCGGCGGTTTTGGCGGCGGTAGTGGTGGAAGCTGGTAAGCTGTAGAAAAGGTAGGAGTTTTTCCTACCTTTTATGCTTTATGCATGATTTCTTTATACTCTTTTACTTTCTTATAAAAAGTTGAATACTTAAATCCTGATAATGCAATGGCCTCTTTGCTTTGCAGCTCACTTTTTTCCCATAAATAGATGATTTCTCCAAAGTCCTCTGGAAAGTCAATTTTTGGCCTTCCAAAATGAACACCGCGTATCTTTGCGGCACGAATGCCTTCTGCTTGTCGCTGTCGTATATTGATGCGTTCATTTTCCGCAACAAACGACAATAGCTGTAAAACAATATCCCCTATTAAAGTTCCAATTAAGTCCTTACTTTGATCCGTGTCTAATAATGGCATATCCAGAATTTTAATATCTACATTTTTTTCCTTTGTGATGTATTTCCATTCATTTAGAATCTCATTATAATTTCTGCCAAGACGATCAATACTTTTGATGACCAGCAGATCTCCCGGCTTTATTTTCTTATATACCAGCTGATGATAGGAAGGACGGTTAAAATCTTTTCCGCTTAATTTATCCATATAGATGTATTTTTCTTCAATCCCGAATTCAATCAACTCCAGATACTGTCGTGCTTCGTTTTGATCCTGGCTCGATACACGAACATAGCCATAAGTCTTTCTCATAATACACCCTCTTTCATGATGTCGATTATACTGAATATTGGTAAATTTCACAGTTACCAATATTTTGATGAAATCTACATGAGATTATTCTATCACAAGTACTCATAGAATGTTTAATTCATATAATGTTAATTTTTCTTATTTTTTAGCATTCTGAATGGTAAAATAGAAATCAAAATACTGGAATTGGAGGAAAAAGGAAGGAAAAAACGCGAAAGAATTGACATATCTTAAAAAAAGTTGTATAAAATAAAAGTAAAACAAAAACGAAGAAAAGGATATGGGTACAAATATTCTGATGTAGAGAGGAAAGCGGCAGGTGAAAGCTTTCTGAAAGATGTTGTACTTACTCCCTTGGAGTTGCCCCTGAAAAGGTGTGCCGCATATAACCAGCGTTAACAGGTAAGAGGGCATATTTCATTTGAAATATGAACAAAGGTGGTACCGCGTGTAAGACTGACGTCCTTTGATGGCAGTCTTTTTTATATGTATAAATGTAAGAAAGGAATGAAGAACATGATCGACATTAAAGAAAATGAAAGATTAAGTGTAATGAATCACAGCTGTGCACATATGATGGCACAGGCCGTTAAGCGTTTATATCCAAACGCAAAATTCTGGGTAGGACCAGTGATTAGTGAAGGGTTCTACTACGATATTGATTTAGGAGATGAAGTAATCCGTGATGAGGATCTTCCTAAAATCGAAAAAGAAATGAAGAAAATCGCAAAAGATGGAAAACGTATCGTACGTAAAGAAATCTCAAAGGCAGAAGCTTTGGAAATGTTTAAAGATGATCCTTATAAAATCGATTTGATTCAAGATTTAGAAGATGGAAACATCACTTGCTATCAACAGGGAGAATTCATCGACTTATGCCGTGGACCTCACGTAGATACTGTGAAAGAATTAAAGAACTTTAAACTGTTAAAACACTCAGGCGCTTATTGGAAAGGCGATGCCAACAATAAGATGTTACAGAGAATCTATGGTGTATGCTTTGAAACAAAAGAGGAATTAGAAGAACATTTAAATCTGTTGGAAGAAGCAAAAAAACGTGACCACAAAAAGATTGGTAGAGAATTAGGCTTGTTCATGATGAGTGAATATGCACCTGGTATGCCATTCTTCTTGCCAAATGGTATGATTATCCGTAATCTGTTAGAAAACTTCTGGTATGAAGAACATACAAAAGAAAACTATAAATTCATCAAAACACCAATTATGATGAGTAAGGAATTATGGGAAGTCAGTGGACATTGGGAAAACTATAAAGAAAACATGTATACAACAATGGTAGATGATCGTGAATTCGCAATCAAACCAATGAACTGTCCTGGTTCTTTATTAGTATTTAAAAACGCTTTACATTCCTATAAAGATTTACCACTTCGTATGGGTGAACTTGGACAGGTACACCGCCATGAAGCAAGTGGAGCATTAAATGGTTTATTCCGTGTACGTACATTTACACAGGATGATGCACATATCTTCATGCGTCCAGATCAGATTGAAAGCGAAGTTATGGAATTGATCAAATTTATTGACCGTGTATATTCCGTATTTGGATTAAGCTACCGTATTGAATTATCTACTCGTCCTGAAAAGAAATATATTGGAGATTTAGCAATTTGGGAAAAGAGTGAAAAAGCACTTGCGGATGCATGTGTTCACGCAGGTAAAGAATATAAAGTCAATCCAGGCGATGGTGCATTCTATGGCCCTAAATTAGACTTCCATATCAAAGACTCTTTAGGAAGAGAATGGCAGTGTGGAACAATCCAGCTGGATATGAACCTGCCAGAACGTTTTGATTTATCTTATGTAGAAAGTGATGGCAGCAAGGCACGTCCTGTTATGTTACACCGTGTTATCTTTGGTTCCATCGAGCGTTTCATCGGTATCCTGATTGAACACTTTGCAGGACACTTCCCAACTTGGTTAGCACCAACACAAGTCATGGTCGTACCCGTACACTATGAAAAACATGTAGATTTCGCATCAGAAATCAATGAAAAACTGAATGCTTTAGGATTTAGAAGCAAATTAGATGCAAGAAATGAAAAATTGGGGTATCGTATAAGAGAAGCACAGATGCAGAAGGTACCTTATCAGTTGGTCATTGGTGATGGTGAAATCGAAAATCGAAGTGTAACAATACGTAAAGCGATGAGTAAAGAATCCATCACAATGCCTCTTGATGAATTTATCACTATGTTGAGTGCAGAAGTGAAGGAGAAACGTTTATGAAATTATTCAAGGGAGCACTGGCAGCAGTATTAGCCTTAACGCTTACTGCATGCTCAACAGCAAAGCAAGAAGAACCAATCAAAGTATTGACACCAATGGGAGCACCAAGTCTTTCTTTATTAGGCTTATATGGAAATGACAAGGTGACCATGGAAACAGTAGATGGTGCGGACACGCTTGCGGCAGAGTTATCCAAGGAGGATGGCAGCTATGATATCATTGTAGCACCAATCAACCAGGGAGCAGCTTTGATGAATAAAGGAAAAAGCAATTATACATTGAGCCAGGTTGTGACTTGGGGTAATCTGTATATCGTTGGTACAAGTGATGATGCCTTAGATAAAGAAGGTACATTTGCAGTATTCGGTGAAAAAGCAGTACCTCAGAAAGTATTAAATGCAAGCATGGATTTATCCACAATCAAAGCAACACCTACATACTTCAATTCCGTGAATGATGTACAGGCACAGTTGTTAAGTGGTAAAGCTAGTGTTGGCTTAATGGCAGAACCTGCAGCGACTGCTACAATTGCGAAAGCAAAAGAAAAAGGTATTGAGTTAAAAATTATCAAGGATCTGCAGAAAGAATACAAAGAAAAAAACAATCTGGAATCCAGCGGATATCCACAGGCAGCATTGTTTGTGAAAAAAGGCAGTGAAGATAAAGTCGCAAGCTATATCGAAGAAGCCGCAAAATTCGCAAATGAAACAGCACCTAAAGACAGCGATAAAATCAAAGCGCAGGTAGAAGCCGCAACTGTTGAAAAACTTGGTATTCCAAATGCAGAAATCGCAGTGAAAACATGGGAACGTCAAAATATCCATATCAAAAAAGCAACAGATGTAAAAACCGATATTGAAACATTCTTAAAACAGTTTAAATTAACACTTACAGATGAGATGTATACAAAATAGGGAGATGAACAAAATGAGATATGCAATTACAATGGAAAACAATATGGTGTTCCAGCACTTTGGAAAGTGTCCTTCATTCTTATTAGTGAATATGGAAAATGGTGAAATCGTATCCAAAGAAGTATTATCAAGTGGAGGAAGTGGACATGGTGCACTTGCTACCTTACTTGCGCAGGCAAATGTAGATACGCTGATCTGCGGAGGTATTGGGCAGGGTGCTAGAGATGCTTTGGCACAAAACAATATCCAGGTGATTGCTGGAGCGAATGGAAACGTGGATGTCATCATTGATGCCTTAAAAGCAGGTACATTGAAAGATGATCCAAGTGGAAGCTGTAACCATCATCATGAAGAAGGACACACCTGTGGAGATCACAGTGAAGGTGGATGTCATCATTAATCACGCAGACAATCAGCGATTATTTCACTGATTGTCTTTTTTATAGGGAGGAGAATATATGCTAATAAATGTACAAGAAGAATACAAAGAAGCTATCATGCAGTATCGATTAGAGCATTTAGATGAAGCAGTTATCTGTGGAAGTGGTGATCTTCAAAACTATGAGCATTATGAAGATTGGAAGAAATGGATCGATTGTCATGAACAAAAGCAGACGCTGCCAGAAGGCAGGGTATGTGCCAGACAATATTTATTTGTGGAAGACCATCAATTATTGGGAATGGTTAATATCCGCTTAGAATTAAATGACTACCTTTTTCAATATGGTGGACATATCGGTTATAGTATCGCTAGAAATCAAAGAGGAAAAGGCTATGGCAAAAAGATGCTGAAGGAAGCTTTGGCAATATGCAGACGATTTGCAATTCATGATGTATTACTTGTGGCAAAGAAAGATAATTTGGCAAGCATTCATACAATTCTATCAAATGGTGGAGTTTTTGAAAATGAAGTAAAAGATGGAAAAGAAATATTAAAACGCTATTTTATACATATTTAAGAAGCTGTATGCGTAACTTATAATATTCATATCTTGTAGATGTTAGTTTCATTTCTTTATAAATATTGAGAAAACAACAGGTAAATATATCTTAACAACGTATTTTTATGTTTATTTTCATCCTTTTAAAATTTCTTCAAAAAATTTTAGCAATCCTATTGCATAAGTGCTAAAAGTGAGTATAATATATGGTGTTAGCAGTAATGAACTGCGAGTGCTAAAATGATGAAGGAGGTACTTTGAAATGTTAAAACCATTACACAAGAACGTCATTTTAAAGAAAGAAGAAGTAGAAAAGAAAACAGCAAGCGGAATTATCTTGACTGAGCCAAACAAGACACAGCCAAGCATTGCTACCGTAGTAGCAGTTGGACCAGACAGTGAAGCGGATATCAAAGAAAATGACCGCGTTGTTTACAAAGAATATTCTGGTACAAAAGTTAAAGTAGATGAAGTAGAATATATCATCATCGAAGATGAAGATATCTTAGCTGTGATGGCTTAATCAAGGAGGTAATGGAAAGATGGCAAAAGAAGTTCGTTTTTCAAAAGATGCAAGAGATGCAATGTTAAAAGGTGTAAATACACTAGCTGATGCTGTACGTGTAACATTAGGACCTAAAGGACGTAATGTCGTACTTGAAAAAGAATATGGTTCTCCATTAATTACCAATGATGGTGTCAGCATCGCAAAAGAAATTGAATTAGAAGATAAATTTGAAAATATGGGTGCAAAACTGGTTTATGAAGTAGCAAACAAAACCAATGATACTGCAGGTGATGGAACAACAACTGCAACAATTTTAGCCCAGAGCATGATCAGCAACGGTTTACGTCAGGTTGAAAAAGGCGCAAATCCAGTCCTGATGAGAGAAGGTATTGAATATGCCAGCAAGGAAGTTGCAAAACACATCCTTGATAAATCTCGTAAAGTAGAAACAAGTAATGATATCGCAAGTGTTGCGGCAATTTCTAGTGGAAGCAAAGAAATCGGTCAGATTATCGCAGAAGCAATGGAAAAAGTTGGACGTAGCGGTGTAATCTCTGTAGATGAATCTAATGGTTTTGATACAGAATTAGAAATCAGTGAAGGTATGCAGTATGACAAAGGATATGTTTCTCCATACATGGTAAGTGATCATGAAAAAATGGAAGCTGTTCTTGAAAATGCGTTTGTCCTTGTAACTGATCAGAAAATCAGCAATGTTCAGGAAATCCTGCCATTATTAGAACAGGTATTACAGGCAAACAAACCATTATTGATCATCGCAGATGATATTGAAAATGAAGTCGTATCTACTCTTGTTGTCAATAAATTACGTGGTACATTCAATGTTGTAGCTACAAAAGCCCCAGGCTTTGGTGACAACCAGAAAGATATCTTAGCAGATATCGCAACTCTTACAAATGCAACTTTCTATTCTAAAGATTTAAGCATGGATCTAAAAGAAATGAAGATTGAAGATTTAGGTACTGTGAAGAAAGTAGTTGTCACAAAAGACAATACAACTATGATCGGTGGTGCTGGTGATAAAGCAGCAATCGAAGCACGTATCAATGAAATCAGCGCACAGATGGAAAACTGCAAGAGCGAATATGATAAGAAACGTTATGCAGAACGTCTTGGTAAATTAAGTGATGGTGTCGCAATCATCAAAGTTGGCGCAACAACAGAATCTGAATTAAAAGAAAAGAAATTACGTATTGAAGATGCATTAAATGCAACACGTGCTGCTGTTGCTGAAGGTATCGTTATCGGTGGTGGCGCTGCTCTTGTGGAAGCTTATAAAGCATTAAAAGATGAATTGAAATCTGAAACAGTGGATGTTCAAAAAGGTATCAAAGTGGTATTTGATGCATTGTTGGCACCAATTGAACAGATTGCTGAAAATGCAGGATATAACGCTGAAGAAATCGTAGAAGCTCAAAAACATGCAGAAGAAAATGTTGGATTTGATGCGAAGAACGGTGTTTGGGTAAATATGTTTGATGAAGGCATCATCGACCCTACAAAGGTAACAAGAAGTGCATTATTGAATGCCGCAAGTATTTCTGCTCTGTTCTTAACAACAGAAGCTGGTGTTGCTGCTATCAAAGAAAAAGAAGCACCAATGCCTCCTATGCCACAGGGTGGAATGTACTAAGATAAAATCAAGGCAAGATACAAAACATCTTGCCTTTTTTATAACATAAATTTCCACGCATGCCCTAAATCATGATATACTTAAGCTGTATATATTTATGTTTTGTGCATGCATGTGTAAATGGGGTGGCTAGACATGAACAAAAGAAGGTCGTTTATCACAATCAGTATATCTGCATTAATGGCGGTTTCCATTCTGGTTTTATGCCTGTTAACATTTCAAACTAATCACAAGGTATTTTTTGATGCAGCAGTAAATCAAACATTAGAAACCATTCACGTGATCCGTGATCTTGGTGTAGAGAAGGTAGAATCACAAATTAAAAATTTAAAAATGGATGTTGAAGGCCAGATTAAAGAACACCATGATATCCTTTTACATGGCTCACAAATGGAACAAGCAGATGCGTTGTCTAATATGTTATTACCAGAAGATGGCATTGATTATGTTTTGGCTAATAGCGATGGTACAATGCTGGATGCAAAAGGAAATATCATAAATTGGAAGAATGAATTAGATTTAAACGAGGCATTTAAAAATAAGAATACTAGTGTGATTGAACCAGATTTTACATCTGATCAACAATATGTGTTTGCAATCGCTTCACCTCTTTTGGAAAATGGAAAAATAAAATCTTTACTGGTCATACGTCTAGATGGTTTTTGTATCAGTCATTGGTTAGAGAGTATTCAATTTGATACAGGAGAGGGCACTGCTTATATCGTAAGAAAAGATGGAAGAAATATTGCGTCCGCACGTGAAGAAAACTATGATTGGATCACGACAAAATACAATGCACAGGAAATTAAAGATCAGGATGAGGAATCTAAAACGGTTGCTGATTTAGAGGCACAGGCATTGAATGGAAAAACAGGATATGGATCATATTTGTGGGAAGGTTCTCGAAATTATCTGACTTATGCACCAATAAAGGAAACTGGCTGGGGATTATATGTTGGATTTTATGGAGAATTAATGAATAACTTTATTGAACAAAGCGCTGGAAGAAGTATGATTAGCAGTGCACCATTCTTTATTATTCTGGCAGCATTCTTAATTTTATTATATAGTTATACGAATTATAACTTAAAAAAAGAAAAACAATATGCCAATGAATTATTACTTCAAAAAAAGGAAATTCAACAACAGGCAGAAGATATAAAAATGAATGAAGAACGCTTTCGTGTAGCTCTTGCACAAACCAATAATATCCTTTTTGAATATGATTTACAAACAGGTGGTATTACAAAGTTTTACACCACAAAAATCAAACAAATCACCAGCTCTTTAAACGATTTAAAGGAACAGATTTTTATGAATGGAGAACTGGATGATGAATCATTAGAAAAACTGCAAAAGATGCTTTTAGAAACACGAAAAGGTATTTATGATAACGAATGTACCATAAAGGTCATGTATTCTAATGGAAAATTTGCATGGTATAAAGTATCTATTTCACCTTTATCTGAACAAAGAAAACGTGTTATTGGCATTATGAAAGACATCACAAAGGAAAAACTAGGAGAATTGGATCCATTAACCGGCTTATTGAATAAGCGAGTTATGAATGAAAAAACGGCTGCTTATCTTCAAAAGATTCAGGAGCAGGAAACTTGTGCTTTATTGATATTTGACATTGATGATTTTAAAAATATCAATGATCAGTTTGGACATCCAGAAGGCGACAAAGTCATTATGAAAACTGGTAATTATCTAAAACAGGTATTTAAAGATAATGCCTATGTTGGTAGAATCGGTGGAGATGAATATTGTGTATTCTGTTTTAATATCTCGAAAGAAGCATTAGAAGGAAAACTTAGATGTTTTTATCAGGAAGCTTTTAGAAATGAAAAAAAATATATCACGTTTAGCTGTGGCGTTGTGTTTGGTCATCATTTAAGAAATATCACTTTTGAAGAATTATATAAACAAAGTGATCAGGCATTATATAAAGCCAAACATCAGGGAAAGAATCAATATTGTATACAAGAGATTGCATCCTTAAAACAATAGAAAGAAGGATTATATGGCAGGTCATTTAGGATTTTCTTATATTGGTGTTATATTTTTGATGATGTTGATGATACCAAATATTATATGGACAAAGCATCAGCCAAAAGGATATGATCCTATTGGAGAAAATAAAATATTATTACTGTTTGAGCGGATTGGACAGGTGCTGGTATGCACATGTGCAATTATATTTTCAGATTTTAATATTCATGATACATGGCAGGCAAATATCTGGTTGATCATCGCTTTCATCTGTATGTTGTTATATGAAGGATTTTGGATGCAATATTTTAGAAGTGAGCAATCTTTGCACGATTTCTATAGTGATTTTTTACATATTCCACTTGCTGGCGCAACCCTTCCAGTACTTGCCTTTTTCTTGTTAGGAATACATGGTCAGGTAATTTGGATGTTGCTTTCTATCACGATTTTAGGTATCGGACATATTGGCATTCATCTTCAGCATGCATTACAATTGTCGTAATCACGCAATGTAACCGCCTCTATTGTACAAAAATGAAGGGTCATTTCCAAAATTTCTTTAACCCGTTGACCTATTTGTAGGTTTCAACTACAATTAAGGTATAACCAACGTTAAAGGGGGATTTTTGATGAACGTCAGAATAAAGACATCCGATAAGATTTTATTATTTCTTGCCACTATGTTAATGCTGTTGAATACTTTAGGATTTGTATTTCAGGTATTTGGCACAAAAATCGGTCATGTACTAAGTCTTTTTAACTGTATCAGCATTACAGCAATTTATTTTTTAGATAAAAAGCCATTTGATCGAAAACCCACGAAAGCATCATAAAAAAACCAGCACTGCTGGTTTTCTTTATAACTGATTTAAGAATGCTAAAATTTCACCAGCATTTTTATCCGGACTTGCTTTTGGATATGTCTGAATAATCATGCCATCTTCATCAATCACATAAGTGCTTCTGGTAATACCCATATATGTTTTTCCATATAATTTCTTTTCTTTCCAACAATCATAAGCCTCAATGACTTTGTGGTCTACATCACTTAATAAGATAAAAGGCAGTTCGTATTTCTTTTTGAAATTCTGATGAGCCTTCTGGGTATCTTTACTGATGCCAATAACCACAACATCTTCTTTTTTAAAGCCATCATAAGCAGCTTTGAAAGCACATGCTTCCTTTGTACAACCCGGGGTATTATCTTTTGGATAAAAATAAATTACAACTTTCTTTCCTTTAAAATCATGTAAAGAAACTTCATTTCCCAATTCATCTGGCAAGGTAAAATCAATTGCCTTTGTACCTATCTCTAACATATTATCACTCCTTGTTTTTATTTTAACATAAATTTGGTGTTGGAATACAGTGATTTGAATGGTAAAATATACCCTGGAGAAAGAGGTAGATAAAATGATCAAATTAGTAGCATGTGATTTGGATGGTACTTTGCTGGATGGTACCCACAGCATTCCAAAAGAAAATGCAGAAGCAATTAAACAGTTACAGGAAAAAGGAATCACCTTTATGAGTGCAACTGGAAGAACATATGACAGTGTTGTTTCCATATTTGAACCACATGGCATTACCTGTAATCATCTATTGGTAAATGGCGCAATGATCGCTGATGAAAAGGGAAATGTCTTATTTGAAAATCCAATGAAATTAGAAAATGTCAGGGTTGTTATGGAAATCATGCAGGGACAGGATTTGTGCTACAATATGTACACAAAAGAAGGAACTTGTACACCAGATATAGAAAAAGCCAAACGTGAATTTATCGAACATATGAAACAGCATGGCCTAGAAGAAACGGAAATCATAGATGTGATGGAGCGGAATGCTTTTTGTAAGTATGAACGTGAAATCAAGGATATCGATGCTTACTTAAGTGAGAAACCAGTCATTTATAAAATGGAAACATTCGGTGGGAATGTGGAAGTTGCACGCAAGGTAAAAAAACAACTGAGTGAACATAAAGAACTGGCATTATCTGATTCTATTTCAGAAAATATTGAGATTACAGAAGTCAGTGCACAAAAAGGTACGACTCTAATGCAATATATCAAACGCATTGGCATCAAACCTGAAGAAGTAGTGGTTATTGGAGATAGTATGAACGATCTTTCCATGATGCAATTATTTCCACACAGCATTGCGGTAGGCAATGCCACACAGGCAATTAAAGATGCCGCAAGTTATGTTACCAAAACAAATGACGAATATGCAGTCGCATATATTATAGAAACTATCTGTAAGGCTTAAAAAAGCCTTTTCATTTGAGAAAAAATAAGGTAAAATAAAAAGCAAAGGCAAAGAGAGGATGTTTGTTATGAAAAAACCTACCATTGCAGATGTTGCAGAGAAAGCGGGCGTATCAAAACCAACGGTTTCACGTTATTTGAAACAGGAAAACGTAAAGCCACAAATTGCAGAAAAAATTCAGGCGGCCATTGATGAATTGGGATATGTGCCAAAAGGCGCATCCGTAAAAGAAGAAACATTATTTAGTGCACCTGAGAAAAAAGAGCCAGTCAAAAAAGAAGAAGTGAAAAAACCAAAAGCCAAAGCAAAGAAAAGTGTTGAGAAAAAAGGTTATAAATTAGCACTTCTAACAAAAGATTTAAGTGATTATCGTACTAGAACGATGCTGAAATATCTTCAACAGACTTTATCTGCAGCTGGATGTATGCTTCAAATCGTTATGACAGAAGGAAAAGAAGAATTGGAAGAACAGTACCTGACAACTTTTATTGTACAAAATGTAAATGGTATTCTGATCGAAAGCTGCAGCAGTGCTGAATTTATCATGAAACAGCTTCGCACAACTGCGATTCCTTATGTATTCTTACGCAGTCATATGGAAGGCAATGATGTAGCGATGGATGAAGTGCATGCCGCAAATCTTCTGGCAAAATATCTGTTGGATAAACAGCATTTGATTATACGCTACCTTGGCAGTGATGAAGAATTGACGAAAGATCATTTAGAAGGTATCCGCAATGCATACCATGCTTTGAAACAGCCAATTGATATTATTCCTGTCATTAGTGATGGTACCTATGATGACCTGTTTGAAAAGATTAAGGATGTATTTAAAGAAAAAATCGATCTGCTGATTCTGCAATCAGATGAAATGGCAATTCCGGTAAACAAATATCTAAAAGAATATCATATTTCTGTTCCTCAAAATGTATCTATGGTATGTTTTGGTGGTACTTCCATTACGAATGTCATGTCACCGGCAATCACATCACTACAATATGATTATGAAGCTTATACATCATATGTATGTCAGTGTTTATTTGCCATGATTGAAAAGAAAATGCTGCCAGAAAAGAAACCATTCTATCGTGTAGAAGAAAAGGACAGTGTAAGATAACGAAAAAAGAACCACAACATGTAACGTGGTTCTTTTCTTATGCTTGATTCTTCTGCATCAATGCCTGATATTTATCCATTGCAATATCTTTATATACATCTTCACGGCGGCTTTCATACATCATCATTGCCCAATAACACCAAAGATAATTATGGAAGTTCTCCCATAAATCCAATTCTTTTCTTATCTGATCATTCATTTCATCAAAATAAACAGCATAGAAGCGTTCACGAAGAGTTTCATCTGTAATCTGATTTTCACTTAAAAAGCTCATAACATCAAATAAAGGATCATTATCAGCAGCATATTCATAGTCAATCAAATATACACGTTGATTACAAAATAACATATTACCATCGACCCAGTCATTATGACACAATACTTTTGGATTGTTTAAATGAGAAATGCTATCTTCTATCCATGCAAATTCTGATACATCCACACATGGATGCTGCACCTGAGATTGATAATTGCGTAAACGTTTGAGTGGGTCAAAATCTTCATGAATCAGTTTATGTAACCCATGAAATTTCTTCATCAAAGCCGCGACCTGTTCAATCTTATTTTCATCCTGACATTCTCCATATGTCAAAGCGTTTTCCATATAACGGGTTACTTTATAACCGCTGATTTCATCATAATAAATGGTTTCTACATCAATATCGGCATCTTTAATCGCTTCTAACGCCAGCGTTTCATGGTGTCGCTCCACGATTTGATCTGCATCACTGCCAGGTACTCTCAACACCAGTTTTTCATTGTTCATCTCTAATAAATAATTGTGGTTGGTCAATCCTTTTTGCATATCTTCCAACACAATATCTGTATTAAAAAATAAAGAATCCATTAAATCTTTATAGTCCATCAATAATCACCGCCTATTATCATAGCATATTTTACGTAAATTTGGTAAAATACTAACGAGAAGGTGAAAATAAATGAACATTATGCTTGCTAGTTGTAATGCCAAATATATACATAAAAACCTGGCTATCCGCTGGTTGTATACCACATCCCCCTGTAAGGAAGATGTTATCATCAAGGAATATACCATCAAAGATGATGTAAAACGTATCGCAAAAGAAATCATGGAACAAGGTGTT
This sequence comes from [Eubacterium] hominis, assembly GCA_014337235.1. Classification (GTDB taxonomy): domain Bacteria; phylum Bacillota_I; class Bacilli_A; order Erysipelotrichales; family Erysipelotrichaceae; genus Hoskinsella; species Hoskinsella hominis. Next base: position 3,051,459 of record CP060636.1, read on the forward strand.
GATGTCTTATGTTTGAGCACATATATCTGGAATATTGAAATTCATAAAGCATTGATTAAAACCATCAAAGCATTAAAACCTGAAATACATGTCATTGTAGGGGGACCTGAAGTCACCTATGAATCTTATGATTTATTAGAGGAAGGCGTCGATGCCATTTGTATTGGAGAAGGAGAAAAATGCATTTGGGAATATATTGAAATGTTAAAACAGCCAGTTGCTTATGAAGTAAAAGGCATGTATACCAAAGCATATCCCAACAAAGAATATCAGCGTGTTGATTTAACATGGCTGGAAAGTTTTGATGATCCTTATTTTATGGAGATGGATCAATCCCATATGAAAGATCGTTATTTATATCTTGAAACAAGCAGAGGATGTCCTTATGGCTGTACCTATTGCTTAAGCAGTGCTGATCGTTGTGTACGTATGTTTTCTGATGATTATGTTTTTCATCTGTTGGAGAAAATCAAAGATAGTGATGTAAAACAGGTGAAGTTATTAGATCGTACGTTTAACAGTAATCCCAAACGTGCCCTTGCTATCGCAAGATATATGAATACATATTGCGTAAATCAAATATTTCAATTTGAAATTGTCGCAGAAACACTGAGTGAAGAATTATTAGATTTCTTTTGTGAAGAAGCCGATGTCACACGCTTTCGATTTGAAATCGGTGTACAATCCTTCCACCAACAGACCTTAGAATCTGTCGGCAGGATACAAAACAATAAACGTTTGAAAGAAGTCATAGAGCGCCTTCGTAAAGCAGGTTGTACAATGCATGTAGATTTGATTGCCGGCCTTCCTTATGAAGATTTAGAATGTTTTCATAAATCCTATGATGAACTATTCGCTTTACAGGCAAGTGAAGTACAATTAGGTATCTTAAAATTATTAAAAGGTACCAAACTAAAATCCCAGCAGGAAGAATATGGCTTTCAGTATTCTATCATACCACCTTATGATATCCAGAAAACCAATTGGCTGAGTGAAGAAGAATTACAATCCATTCATCATTGTGCCGATGCAACTGAAAAATTCTGGAACAGTGGAAAGCTTCGTTATACTTTATCACAAGTATTGAAACAAGGCTGGTATACAAGTCCTTTCACCATGTTTATGGCATTAGGAAAAGCATATGCGAAATTGCCACGTCCTTATCAGCCATATCAATTGTTTACCTGTGTAAAAGATATTCTAAAAGATCAAGATGAAATGATGGTGGATGCACTCTTATTGATGGAATATTATGCTATCCATAAACAGCGTCCAAAGCGCTTTATAAAATCTTATGTATCACTGGAAAAAAAGAAAGAATTGATGTATCATTGTGTAGATGCAGGCATTGGAAACCAGGACCAGCTGTTTCGTTATGGACTTATAGATCTTGGATATGATAATGGTCATATATGTTATCAGCTCGTAGTGTACAATACCTCACAAAGCTATCCAAAACAATACTTAATTGATAAAGATACGCTGGAAATAAAGGAGTGGAAACGATGAAACAGATTATGATTGCGACAAGTAATGCGCATAAAGTAGAAGAATTTAAACGTATGTTACAACCATATGGCTATGAAGTAAGAAGCCTGCTTGATTTAGATGAAGAAATAGATATTGAAGAAAATGGAACCACCTTTGAAGAAAATGCATTGATAAAGGCCAAAACCATTTATGATAAGTTGCATATCGAAGTAATCGCAGATGATAGTGGTCTTGCGGTCAATGCGATGAATGGAGAACCTGGTATTTACTCCGCACGTTTTTTAGGCAGAGATACCAGTTATGATGTAAAGAATCAATATATCATTGATCAGGTAAAAGATGCGCAAGATAAAGGAGCACAATTCGTATGTGCGATTGCCTATATCGATGCAGATGGACATGAAAATGTATTTACAGGTGTTGTAGAAGGAGAAATCTATGATCATATCGAAGGTGCGAAAGGCTTTGGATACGATCCAATCTTCTATTATCCGCCATTTAAAACTACATTAGCGAATGTGAGTGAAGATCAAAAGAATGAAGTCAGCCATCGTGGAAAAGCAATTCAAATGCTTTTAAATTATATGAAAGAAGGTAAATAACGATGTTACATTTGGTATTATATGAACCAGAAATTCCTCAAAACACAGGAAATATGATGCGTACATGTATGGCAACAGGAAGTGTGTTGCATTTGATCAAACCATTAGGCTTCTCATTAGATGAACAGCACTTAAAACGCGCTGGCATGGATTATGTAAAAGAGCTGGAATATCATGTATATGAAAACTGGGATGAATTTGTATCCCAGCACCCTAGTGAAAACTATTATTATATGACAAGATATGGAAAGAAAGCACCAAGCCAGTTTGACTTTACAGCATGTGAGGGAGATATTTATCTTGTATTAGGAAAAGAAAGTACAGGTATTCCAAAAGAAATACTTTCCCAGCATTTGGATCGTTGTATGCGTTTGCCAATGGTTGCCAATGCCAGAAGTCTGAATTTAAGCAATTGTGCAGCAATTATCATTTATGAAGTATTGCGACAGTTAGATTATCCAGGCTTATCCGGCGTAGAAGTCATCAAAGGGGAAGACTGGTTAGAAAAATGATGCTGCCTTATGATGCGTGGATCGATACAAGAGAAAAACGTGTCCATGTCTGTATGTTGATATTTCTGATTGTTTCTATCATCTTTATCATTCCATATATTTTATTAGGCATATTATTAGTATCCCGTGGTTCTTATACCTCATTATTTGAAATGCTGTCTTATCCAATTTTAGATTCTAGTTATATATCACGAGTCATCTTGGATGCGATATCATTGACGAAAGTAACGCCTTTAGGAATATTAAAGTTATTGTTAGAAAATATCGGAACAATGGAGTTGTTAGAAGGATTTGTCTGTATCATGGCATACGCACTCTATATCAATAAAAAAAAGACAACTTATGTCATCAGTTTGCTGTTGGCAGAATTTATTGTCTGTACGATTCTTGTTGTGATTGCTTTACGTGCTTCTTCTCTTAATGGCGCAATTATCTATATCCGATTGATTGGTCAGGTATTTTTAATTGTCAACATTGTATTATTGGTAATAGCATTTCTATCTTTGCATATAACGATAGGAAATTATAAAGAAAGCTTAGCTTATGAAGTAGAAGAAATAAAAGAACATATGGAAGATTAATTTCTCCATATGTTCTTTTTCATACTAGAATTCTTTTAAGTTTCTTAAGTTTGTTGATTCATCTCCGTCATTTACTCCACGGATATGACGTGCACCATCACGGCCAGTAAAAGGCAATGCATTTTCAATCAAACCTTGTTCAACTGCTTCTAATGCCTGTTCATAATCATAAGTGTTTCCTTCTGCATCTTTAAACTCACTTAGAGTTCCATCAGAATTACGACGTGCTGCCACAAACTTAGTGCTCTGTTTTTTAGATTTTTCTTTTTTCATTTTTAATTACCTCCTGACATTATTGTGAACCTGCATGTGAGTATTATGCGAAAAGTTTATTGATAAAATATGGAAAATGAGGGAGTATCCATTAGATTATGCAGATAGAATGCCTTCCTAATTATTGTATAGATAAAGAAATCTATAGTTTTTGCATAATGCAAGAGTATGAAAAACTTAAAAATTGCTATTTTAAATTTACCAATCCATACTCTTTGTTTAATCTGTTTTTTTGGATTTTTATAAATAATCTTTAATGCTGTAGAAATCATGATATAATAGTGGCGTGAACTGTTGTGAACTATAAAACAACTTAGGAGGTATACTATGAAATCGCAATCATTTATAAATAAGGATTTTGAGCTAAATTGGCAAGTTATCACTATGAACGATTTAAATCAAAGTGTTTCAGTAGAAGCAATGAGATATGATGACGAAGTGATAGGTAGTATAATAAAACAAATTTGTATGTATATGAAAACTTCAAAGAAAAGTGAATATATGAAAAAATTTGATGCTCTACACTATGATATATTTGATCAGATTGATGATCTAGATTTATCAGAACATCAATTACTTTATCAAACATTTCGAATAGGACAATTATTCGCTTTTATAAAAATCGAGGAATTTATGGATAACTTAAAAGAAGAAAGCGTAAATCCTAAAACAATATTAGATTTGAATTGTCATATGATAGATATTATAAAAATAGTTTATAAAGAAAGACGAATCACACACCAAGAATTAGCAGACAAGCTAGGTTTACAAAAAAATTATTTGACGAATATTATGAAAAAGGTATATACATATGATATATTCGATGTTGAAAAAATAGGAAAAAATAAATGGTATGAATTAACAAAAACAGGTATGGAAATTTATTTTTATATTATGGATAATGTTTGATGATGAATCATCATTTATGATTTTTTTGAAAATTGTGATAAAGATATAGATATAACAATACGAAATACAATATATATAAATATGCAAAAGTTAAGCTTTTCAATATATAGAAACGTATAGAAATAATAGAGAATAAACCATCATAAATTAGATATCCAATATATAGAATTCGTAAGGAAGAATTTATTAATGTTGTACAGACAACTGTGATGCAAAAAAGTTGATCTTTCCTAAATGGTTTGATTTGTATACTAATTGCAAATAGTTAATATTATCATTGACATTTCTTATATAAAATGTATAATATAAGTGAAGGTAGAAATACCTAAAAACGAGAGAGGTCCTGCTTTAGTGGACGATGTAAAACGAGAGAGGTCCTGCTTTAGTGGACGATGTAAAACGAGAGTGGCCTTGCTATAGTAGGCGATGAAAAACAGAGAAGGTCCTACTTTAGTGGACAAAAAAATTGAGATTGCATTAAGCAATCTCAATTTTTATTTAAAATTAAAAAGGGGTGAAAAAATGGATGAATTAACGCTGTTGGATCAAAAGATAAGGTTTTATGAAGTGGAAGATGAATATAGGCGAATTTATATCAATTTGATAAGAAAGTCAGTTTAAAAAGCGATAGAAAATATACGGGAATTATTGTATCTTTAGAAAACATTTTTTATGTAATTCCGTTAACATCAAAACCATTAAGAAAAGATGGTAGAAAAAGAAATAAAAGAACTACTGTAGAAATTTATAATGAGAGTGGTATATTAATTTCGGCGTTATTGATTAATAATATGATTCCTGTTGATTTAAGATATTGTAACTTAGTAAATATAGAAAAAGAAAAATATAAAGATTATTTGATAAGTGAATATACATATTTGAGAAAAAAAGAGGTGATAAAAGAGATATTATTAAAGGTGTCAAATGTATATGATATCGTTAAGCATGATAAAGATGATTTTTTAAAAAGTTTTTGTTGTGATTTTAAATTATTAGAAGATAAGTGTGTTATATATAAGAAACAAAAGCCACATTTAAAATAAGAAAAAACCTCCATAAAAGCAATTACTGAATATTGACATTATTAAGACATTCACCATTCTGCAATATTTTAAAAAAAATCTTGTAAAATGATGTAGAATAAGGTAAAATAGTAACGATAAAAAGGTCCTTTAAGATAATCCAGAGAGGTTATGAAGGCAACATATATTTCCGCTTTAGATATTATAGGTCCTTTTGCATATCAAAATGGACCTTTTTTGTGGTCTGATGGAGGTTGTTTATGAATCAGAATAGTTTGCTAAGAATCAGTGATTTAACGAAAGAAGAACTACTTGACATTCTTAACGATGCTCATGCTTTTTCATGTTCCCATAGAGATTGGCAATTACCTGATCGTACGTTAATTGCTAATCTTTTTTTTGAACCAAGCACCCGTACACATTATTCCTTTGCTTCAGCGGAATTACAGCTTGGTGCCAGGGTTGAAGATTTCAGCGCAGCCGGAAGCAGCGTGGAAAAAGGAGAAACCCTTTATGACACGGTTAAGACATTTGAAAGTATTGGGTACAACGCTGTTGTTATTCGTCACAGTAAAGATGAATACTTTAAAGAACTGGAAAATATCAATATTCCTATTCTGAATGCCGGAGATGGATGTGGAAATCATCCTACCCAGTGCTTATTGGATCTGCTGACGATCTATCAGGAATTTAAGACTTTTGAAAATATCAAGGTGGCTGTCATTGGGGATGTGACACATTCCCGTGTTGCTAACAGTATTAAAGAAGCCATGGCGATGCTGGGAGGAGAAACAAGATTTTCCGGTCCAGATGAATGGATACATAAAGACGAGTCTTATATGCCAGTGGATGAAGCTGTAAAATGGGCAGATGTGGTTATGATGCTTCGTATTCAACATGAACGTCATAAGGAAACCATGGCAATGAGTAAGGAAGAGTACTTGGAAAGATATGGATTAACCAAAAAACGTGCAGAAATGATGAAACCACATGCGATTATTATGCACCCAGCGCCAGTGAATCGTGGTGTAGAAATTGATAATGATCTGGTAGAATGTGAAAAGAGTAGAATCTTTAAACAGATGGAAAACGGTGTGCTAGTAAGAAAAGCTGTTGTGAAAAGAGCATTTGGCTTTGCGCCATTTAAGGATGTGAAACTATGAAGCTGATTAAAAACGCAAATATCCTGCAAGCGGATCATACGTATTGTAAGATGGATGTTGCATATGATGAAACAGGGATCAAAGAAATCAAAGAACATTTAGAGATAGATGCTGATGAAACAATCGATGCGAATGGTCTTGTATTGTTGCCTGGACTTATCGATGTGCATGTACACTTACGTGAACCTGGAAATGAACATAAAGAAACGATAAAAACCGGAACAATGGCAGCGGCACATGGTGGCTTTACAACAGTCATGGCAATGCCAAATGTCATTCCTTATCCAGATAATGTAGAAACAATGAAGGCATACCTTCAGAAAATAAAAGAAGATGCCGTTGTGAATGTCATTCCTTATGGATGCATTACAAAGGGTGAAAAAAGTAAAGAATTAAGTGATATAGCCGGTTTAAGCAAACTTGGCATCCACGCATTCAGTGATGATGGTGTTGGTGTTGCGAGCAAAGATATGATGAAGGCAGCTATGGAAGCCTGTAAGAAAGAAAATGCGATGATCGTGGCACATACGGAGGATATGGATTATCGAAAACCAGGTGCTTGCATGCATGAGGGGATCCGTAACAAAGAACTAGGTTATATTGGTATTCCAAGTGCTTGTGAATATGCGCAAATGCTGCGTGATTTAAAGCTGGCAAAAGAAACTGGTGTGAAATATCATGTGTGTCATATGAGCGCAAAAGAAAGTGTACAGTATTTAAAAGAATATAAAGATATGGGTGTAGATTGCAGTGGGGAAGTCACCGTGCATCACCTGTTGTTGAATGAGATGGATGTAGAAAATCCTAATCATAAAATGAATCCACCATTAAGGGGAAAAGATGATCAGGAAGCATTGATTCAGGGCTTATTGGATGGTACGATTGATATGATTGCAAACGATCATGCCCCACATAGTGAAGATGAGAAAAATAAAGGAATGGTAGAATCACCATTTGGCATAGTATCCATTGAAACTGCATTCCCTTTGTTATATACTCATTTTGTAAAGGATACAGGGCGCTTCACAATGAACCAGCTAGTTCACTTTATGAGTGAAGCACCAGCAAAACGCTTTGGATTTGATAAAAAAGGAAAACTTGCCCCTGGTTATGATGCAGATATGATCTTAGTGGATATCGATCATAAACAGACGATAGATAAAGAAAAATTCTTTTCAAAAGGAAAGAATACCCCATTTGATGGATGGGAAGTTTATGGAAACATAGTCACAACGATTGTGAATGGGACAATCGTATATAAGGAGGAGCGCAAATGAAAAGGCTGCTGATTTTAGAAGATGGAAGTGTTTATGAAGGTATTGGATTTGGTGGCAACAATTACCAGATGGGAGAATTGATTTTCCAGACGGGTATGAGTGGATACCAGGAAATCCTGAGTGATTTGTCTTATTATGGACAGATCGTTATGATGACATATCCTGCCATTGGAAACTGCGGGATCAACCGTGATGACTTTGAAAGTCTGATTCCTAATGTATTTGGATTCGTTGTTAAAGAATATTGTGAAGAACCAAGCAATTTCAGAAGTGATATGAGTCTGGATGAATTCTTGAAAATGAAAAATATTCCAGCAATCGCAGATATCGATACAAGAGAGATCACAAGAAAAATTAGAGATAACGGTGTAATGAAAGCTATGATGGCTGATGAAGGTGCAGATGTAAAAGCCATCGTTGATATGATGAAGCATACAGAACTACCAACAGGCGGTGTGGCAAAAGTTTCTACCCAGAAACCATTCCCAATTCCAAGTCGTGGTAAAAAAGCTGTAATGTTAGATATCGGCACAAAGTTTGCGGTGATTCGTGAATTTAATGAACGTGATATTGATTTATTGGTAGTACCTTACAATATGAGTGCAGAAAAAATTATGGAGCTTCAACCAGATGGTGTAATCTTAAGTGGTGGACCTGGTTCTCCTGATGAAATTCCTGAAACGATTGAAGCAACCAAACAGTTGTTAGGTAAAGTTCCTTTGTTAGGAATTGGCTTAGGTCATGAAGTGCTTGCTTTAGCTTTAGGCGCAAAGATAAAGAAAATGAAAACAGGACATCATGGAAACAGTATGCCTGTACGTAACCTGAAGAAAAACAAGATTGAATTTACAGCTCAGAATCATGGTTATGATTTAGATGAATCCAATATCGATGGTACAGGTATTGAAATCACATATCGTGCATTAAATGATGATTCTGTAGAAGGCTTTACACACAACAAATACGAATTGATTTCTGTCGCATTTGAACCAGAAGCAAGTCCTGGGGCAGATGATCTGAAATACATTTTTGATGAATTCATCGAACTGATGAAGGAAAGGGGATAAATCATGCCAAAGAGAACAGATATTCATAAGATCTTAGTCATAGGATCAGGTCCAATCATCATTGGACAGGCTGCAGAGTTTGACTATGCCGGTACACAGGCATGTACTTCCTTAAAGGAAGAAGGGTATGAAGTTATTCTGATCAACTCCAACCCAGCGACGATTATGACAGATACTGTCATTGCTGATCGTGTATATATTGAACCATTGACCGCAGAATTTGCGAAACGTATCATCTTTAAGGAACGACCAGATGCAATCCTTGGAAGTCTTGGTGGACAGACAGGATTAAATTTAGTTGTAGAATTAGCAGAATCTGGCATCTTGGATGAATTTAATGTAGAAGTATTAGGTACAGCATTAGATGCAATCGAAAAAGCAGAAGATCGTGATAAATTCCGTGAATTAATGTATGAAATCGGAGAACCAGTACCTGCCAGTGTGATTGTTCATACAGTGGAAGAAGCACTTGTTTTCGCAAATGAAAATGGTTATCCAGTGGTAGTACGCCCTGCCTATACCTTAGGTGGAACTGGTGGAGGTTTCGCCAATAATGAAGAAGAATTAAAAGAAATCTGTGCACATGGCTTAAAGATTTCACCAGCAACACAGTGTCTGATTGAACAAAGTATTGCCGGTTATAAAGAAATTGAATATGAAGTAATGCGTGATAATGCGGATAATGCCATCGTTGTCTGCAACATGGAAAATGTCGACCCAGTTGGTGTTCATACCGGAGATTCTATCGTCGTAGCACCTACACAGACACTTACAGATCGTGATTGTGGTATCATGCGTGCAAGTGCATTGAAAATCATTCGTGCATTAAAAATCTGTGGTGGATGTAACGTTCAGCTGGCATTAGATCCTAATTCATTTAACTATTATGTAATTGAAGTAAACCCTCGTGTATCAAGATCAAGTGCTCTGGCTTCTAAAGCAACCGGTTATCCTATCGCAAAACTTGCCGCAAAAGTTGCTGTTGGATTAACACTTGATGAAATCATCAATCCAATTACGCAGACTAGTTATGCCTGTGTAGAACCAACCATTGACTATGTAGTCGCAAAATTCCCACGTTTCCCATTTGATAAATTCCCAAAAGGCGATCGTAAACTGGGAACTCAGATGAAAGCAACTGGTGAAGTTATGTCCATTGGACGTACTTTTGATGAAGCGATGTTAAAGGCTATCCGTTCATTAGAAATGAAAGTGGATTACCTTGAAAAAGCAGAAATCAATGAAATGGATGTCGAAGATTTATGGAAGAAACTGCGTGATAATGATGATGAACGTATCTTTGTGATTACGGCATTGTTAAGAAAAGGTGTCACAGTAGAGGATATTCATAAAGTCACCATGATGGATGAATACTTCTTGAACCGTTTTAAAAATCTTGTAAAATTTGAAACGGTATTAAAAGAAAACAAAGGCAATCTGGAAGTATTGAAGGAAGCTAAGAAAAAAGGCTATGCGGATAGTTATATCGCAAGAGCATGGGATATGAAGGAACGTGAGGTATATGACTTACGTAAGTCTAATCACATCATTCCAGTTTATAAGATGGTAGATACCTGTGCGGGTGAATTTGAATCACATACACCATATCTATATTCTACGTATGAACATGAAAATGAAAGTATCCCAAGCAATAACAAGAAGGTAATCGTATTAGGTGCGGGACCAATCCGTATTGGACAGGGTGTAGAATTTGACTATGCGACGGTTCATTGTGTGAAAACACTTCGTGAATGTGGTTATGAAGCTATCGTTATCAATAACAACCCAGAAACTGTATCAACTGATTACTCTATCTCTGATAAATTATACTTTGAACCATTGACAATCGAAGATGTTATGCATGTCATCGATTTGGAACAGCCATTGGGTGTCATCGTTCAATTTGGTGGACAGACTGCTATCAACTTAGCGGATAAATTAGTAGAACGTGGTGTGAAGATTTTAGGTACTTCTTTACAGAGCATTGATGAGGCAGAGGATCGTCATGAATTTGAAGAAATGTTACACAAATTAGATATCCCTCAGCCAAATGGCGCAACTGCGACAACGGTGGAAGAAGCACTTGTCATCGCGAATCGTATCGGTTATCCAGTGCTTGTTCGTCCAAGTTATGTATTGGGTGGACGTGCAATGGAAATCGTACACAATGATGATGATTTGAAAATCTATATGGCAACAGCTGTAAAAGAAATTAGTCATGATGCACCAATCCTTGTCGATAAATATATCGTAGGTAAAGAACTTGAAATCGATGGTATCTGTGATGGAGAACATGTATATATTCCAGGTATCATGGAGCATATCGAACGTGCCGGTGTTCACTCAGGTGACTCTATCAGCGTGTATCCAGCACCAACCGTATCACAGAAAGTAAAAGATACAATTTTAGATTATGCAATTCGTATCGGTAAAGGCTTTAAATTTATCGGATTATATAACATTCAGTTTATTGTAGATAAAGAAGAAAAGGTATATGTATTGGAAGTAAATCCAAGAAGTTCACGTACCGTACCATTCTTAAGCAAGGTCACAGGTATTCCAATGAGCTATATCGCTACACGTTGTGTACTTGGTCATTCCTTAAAAGAACAGGGATATGAAGAAGGCATTCACAGTGAAAGTGATCGCTGGTTTGTAAAAGCACCAGTATTCTCATTTGCGAAACTGCGTCATGTCGATACAACCTTAGGACCTGAAATGAAATCTACAGGAGAAGCTTTAGGAAGTGATGTGACACTTGAAAAAGCATTATATAAAGCATTACTTGCCAGTGGCATCCGTATTCCAAGTCATGGCAATGTCTTAATGACGATTGCGGATCAGGATAAAGATGAAGCATTATCTATCGCAAAACGTTTCTATGCGATTGGCTATGGTATCTATGCGACAGCTGGTACAGCTGCTTACCTAAAAGAGCATGGCTTATTTGTGAAAACCGTTGGTAAGATCAGTGAACATGGGGAAGATAATGTAGAAGATGTGATTCGAAGTGGTAAAGTCAACTATGTTGTCAACACAATGAGCGTTGAAAAGGAAGCAAACCATGATGGATTTGTGATTCGTCGTACAGCAGCAGAAAATAATATCAGCTGTTTCACATCTCTGGATACAGCCAATGCCATCTTAAGTGTATTGGAAAGCCAGAACTTTACAACAATTTCAATGAATGAACTGGAGGATTAATATGCAGGTAGAAACATGTCTGATCATGCGCAATGATAAGATTGCGAAAAATACGTACCGTATGCAGCTGCAGGGCAAGATTGCCCAGGATATGAAGCCCGGACAATTTGTGAATATCAAAGTGGATGGGTACATGTTGCGCAGGCCAATCAGTATCTGCAGTGTAGAAAGTAAAAATGAATTCGTCATCGTCTACAAAGTTGTAGGCGATGGCACTAAGGTATTAAGTGAGCTAAGCGCTAGAAGAATGCTGGATGTCTTTGGACCACTTGGCAGCAGCTATCCGATTCATGAAGAATTAGATGAAGTGCTGTTGATTGGTGGAGGTGTTGGTGTTCCTCCTTTATATGAACTGGCGAAACAATATCGTGCCATCAATAAAAAAGTTAACGTTGTCTTAGGCTTCAATGATGCCGCAAGTGTGTTCTATGTGAATGAATTTGAAAGACTAGGCGCAAGTGTTGTTGTGGCGACCATGGATGGAAGCTATGGTGTCAAAGGTACCGTCATGGATGCCATCAAAGAAAAAGGAATCACTTGTGATTTCACCTACAGCTGTGGTCCGATTCCAATGTTAAAGGCAGTCGAAAATGCTTATTCAAAAGGATATATGAGTTTTGAAAGCCGTATGGCATGTGGTATTGGTGCCTGCATGGCATGTGTTGCCAAAGATAAAAAAGAGGAAAACATGTATCACCGTATCTGTAAAGAAGGTCCGGTGTTCCCTATCGGAAAGGTGGAATACTAATGGATTTATCAGTAAAACTGCCAGGATTAAACCTGAAAAACCCAATCATTCCTGCAAGTGGATGCTTTGGATTCGGTAGAGAATATGCTGAATTATATGATTTATCAAAGCTAGGTGGTATCGCCATTAAAAGTGCGACACCACAAAAACGTTTTGGTAATCCAACCCCTCGTGTTGCGGAAACACCAAGCGGTATGTTGAATGCTATTGGACTTCAAAATCCAGGTGTTGATGTAATCATGGAAAAAGAACTGCCATGGCTGGCACAGTTTGATACAGAAATCATTGCCAATGTGGCAGGTGCCAGTGAGGAAGATTATGTTGAAGTCATCAAAAAATTAAACAGCAGTGATGTTGTGAAAGCTTATGAATTAAACATCAGTTGTCCAAATGTAAAACATGGTGGGATTGGTCTAGGCACAAAACCAGAGCTTGCCGCAAAAGTAACACGTATGGCAAAAGAAGCTGCCACAAAGCCTGTCTATGTGAAGTTATCTCCAAATGTTACGGATATCGTAGAAATTGCGAAAGCTGTAGAAGAAGCAGGGGCAGATGGTATCGTCATGATCAATACCTTGATGGGTATGCGTTTGGATTTAAAAACAGGAAAACCAATTTTAGCAAATCTTACTGGAGGATTAAGTGGACCTGCCATCAAGCCAGTTGCGATTCGTATGATTTATCAAGTATCACAGGCTGTCAATATCCCAATTATTGGCGTTGGCGGTATTACCAGAGCAGAGGATGTATTAGAGTTTTTGTATGCAGGGGCAAGTGCTGTAGAAGTTGGTATGCAGAACTTTATCGATCCTTATTGTTGTGTTAAAATAATAGAGGAATTACCAGAAGTGTTCAAGAAGTATGGTATTTCAGATATCAAGGAAGCAATCGGAAGGAGTCATAGAGGATGAGTAAAACAATCGTAGCGCTGGATTTTTCAAAAAAAGAAGATGTGATCAGTTTCTTGGATAAATTCAGTGAACCAATTTATGTAAAAGTGGGAATGGAATTAACGTATGCATTTGGATTTGAAATGATTCGTGAAATCAAGGCAAGAGGACACAAAATCTTCTTGGATCTAAAACTGCACGATATTCCAAATACTGTAAAAAACGGTATGAAGAATTTAGCAAAATTAGATGTCGATATCGTAAACTTGCATGCAGCTGGTGGCAGTGCCATGATGAAAGCGGCTATGGAAGGCCTTGTGGAAGGTGCAGTAAATGGAAAACGTCCATTATGTATCGCTGTTACACAGTTAACTAGTACAAGCAAGGAAGCGATGAACAACGAATTATTGATTCCTGGAGAAGTTCAGGACGTAGTCATTTCTTACGCAAAACTTGCGAAAGAAAGTGGTTTGGATGGGGTTGTATGCTCTGTTCATGAAGCAAGAGGCATCCATGAAGCATGCGGTGATGATTTCTTAACCGTGACACCTGGTATTCGTTTGGCAAGTGATTCAAAAGATGATCAAAAACGTGTCGCAACACCAGCATTTGCCAAAGAAGAAGGCTGTGACTACATCGTTGTAGGAAGAAGTATCACAAAGAGTGAAGATCCTTATAAAACATATAACGAAATTGAAGCAATTATGGAGGGAAAATAATGAGCGTAGAAAAAATCGTAGCAGAAAACCTGCTTTCTATCAAAGCTGTATCTTTACAGCCAACAAGTCCATTTACATGGGCAAGTGGAATCAAAAGTCCAATTTATTGTGACAACCGTCTGGTATTAAGCTTTCCAGAAAAAAGAAGTGTTGTTGTGGAAGGTTTTGTAGAAGAAATCAAAGCAAACTACAATGATGCAGACGTCATCATTGGTACTTCTACTGCAGGTATCCCTTGGGGTGCGATGGTTGCGGATAAATTAAACAAACCATTTGGCTATGTAAGAAGTAGCAATAAAACACATGGAAAAGGAAATAAAATTGAAGGTAAAGTAGAACCAGGACAAAAAGTTGTCGTTGTAGAAGATTTAATCTCTACAGGTGGAAGTGTAAAAGATGTTGTTGATTCACTTCGTGAAGCTGGTGCCATCGTCATTGGCGTTGTCGCTATCTTTACATACTTATTGCCAGCAGCTGATGAATGCTTCAAAGCACTGGATGTACCATATTCTACATTAAGCAATTATGATGTATTGATTGGTGTTGCTTTAGAAAACAACTATATCGAAGAAAGTGATTTAGAAAAACTGAAAGCATGGAAAAAAGACCCTAAAGATGAGTCTTGGATGAATAAATAGTAACAATAAAATATAAACAAAAAAGGAGGTTGCTCTCGTTTTATGAAGACAAGATATTTAATACTGGAGGATGGCAGCTGTTATAAGGGATACGCATTTGGTTCAGATAATTATCAAGTGGGAGAATTAGTATTCAATACAGGGATGAGTGGATATCAGGAGGTATTAAGTGATTTGTCGTATTGTGGGCAAATCGTCATGATGACCTATCCATTGATCGGTAACTATGGCATCAACCGTGATGATTTTGAAAGCCTGAATCCAGCAGTGTTTGGATTTGTGGTGAAGGAAGCATGTGAAAAACCAAGCAACTTCCGCGGCGATATGAGTGTCGATGAATTTTTAAAGTTAAAGCATATACCTGGTATTTATGGCGTGGATACCCGTGCCATTACCAGAAAAATTAGAAATAAGGGTACCATGCGTGCCATCATGGCAGATGAAGGTGTTAATGTGGAAGAAACTGTTTCCATGTTAAAGAATACAGACTTCTTACATGATCAGGTAAAACGTGTGTCTACCCAAAAGCCTTTCCCTATTCCAAATCGTGGAAAGAAAGTCGTATTGATGGATTTTGGCGCAAAACATGGCATTATTCGTGAATTATCAAAACGTAACTGTGATTTAATCGTCGTACCATATGATACAAGTGCAGAAGAAATTATGGCACTTCATCCAGATGGTGTGATGTTAAGTAATGGTCCAGGAGATCCTAAAGATATGGAAGGTCCAATCAAAGAAATTCAAAAACTGATGGGACAGGTACCAATCTTTGGTATCTGTTTAGGACACCAGCTAATTTCCTTAGCATGTGGCGCCAATACCACAAAGTTGAAATTTGGTCATCGAGGATGTAACCACCCAGTAGTCAATCTTGCAAGTGGCAAGGTAGAAATCACTTCCCAAAACCATGGGTTTGCGGTAGAAGAAGAAAGCCTTGCAGGTACTGATTTAGTGCTAACACATCGTGCCTTAAATGACAAAAGTGTGGAAGGTGTAAAACACAGTAAATACCCAGTATTCAGTGTGCAGTATCACCCAGAGGCAAGTCCTGGACCAGAAGATGCCAACTATTTGTTTGACGACTTTATGAAACTGATGGAAAAGGAGAATATGTAATATGCCAAAACGTACAGATATACATAAGATCATGGTGATCGGATCTGGACCAATCGTTATTGGACAGGCCGCAGAATTTGATTATGCGGGAAGTCAGGCATGTCAATCGCTTCGTGAAGAAGGTTATGAAGTGATCTTGATCAACTCCAATCCTGCGACGATCATGACCGACACCGCGATTGCCGATCGTGTTTATATTGAACCATTAACGCTGGATTTTGCCAGCCGTATTATCTATAAAGAACGCCCGGATGCAATCCTTGGAAGCCTTGGTGGGCAGACAGGATTAAATCTGGTCGTAGAATTAGCGAATTCTGGAATTTTGGATGAATACAATGTAGAAATCTTAGGAACAGATTTAGAAGCAATCAATAAGGCAGAGGATCGTGAATTGTTCCGTAATCTGATGTATGAAATCAATGAACCAGTACCAGAAAGTGATATCGTACATACAGTAGATGCAGCTGTAGCTTTTGCTAATCAGATTGGTTATCCAGTCGTTGTGCGTCCTGCCTATACCCTGGGTGGTACTGGTGGAGGATTTGCGGATGATGAAGAAGAACTTCGCATTATCGCAGACAATGGATTAAAAATATCACCAGTACATCAATGTCTGATTGAAAAAAGCATTGCCGGCTTTAAAGAAATCGAATATGAAGTTATGCGTGATTACAACGATAATGCTATCGTTGTTTGTAACATGGAAAACATTGACCCGGTTGGTATCCATACCGGAGATTCCATGGTTGTGGCACCTGTGCAGACCTTAAGTGATCGTGAACATCAGATGCTGCGTAACGCAAGCTTAAAAATCATTCGTGCATTAAAAATCTGTGGAGGCTGTAATGTACAGCTTGCCTTAGATCCAAATTCCTTTAAATATTACATTATCGAGGTAAATCCTCGTGTATCAAGATCTAGTGCTTTAGCTTCTAAAGCAACGGGTTATCCAATCGCAAAACTTGCAGCAAAGATTGCTGTTGGTTTAACATTAGATGAAATCATCAATCCAATTACCAAAACAAGTTATGCTTGCTTTGAGCCAACATTAGATTATATCGTCACAAAACTTGCACGTTTCCCATTTGATAAGTTCCCACATGCCGATCGTCGTTTAGGAACACAGATGAAGGCAACCGGAGAAGTCATGTCTATAGGACGAAGCTTTGAAGAAAGTTTCTTAAAAGCAGTACGTTCCTTAGAAATGAAATGCGATCATATCGACAATAAGGAGATTGACGCATTATCTACCGAAGAACTTTGGAAAAAGATTCATGTCAAAGATGATTTGCGTATGTTTGGTATCGCAGAACTGATTCGTCGAGGCGAAAGTGTAGAAAAGATTCATGAGATCACATTGATTGATGATTGGTTCTTAG
This sequence comes from [Eubacterium] hominis, assembly GCA_014337235.1. Classification (GTDB taxonomy): domain Bacteria; phylum Bacillota_I; class Bacilli_A; order Erysipelotrichales; family Erysipelotrichaceae; genus Hoskinsella; species Hoskinsella hominis. Next base: position 3,069,053 of record CP060636.1, read on the forward strand.
ATAAATTTGCACACATCATTGCGCTTGAAAAAGAAATGATGGCACATCCACAAGATATAGAAACATTGCGCCTTGTGAAGGAAAACGGCTTTGCGGATAGCTTTATCGCTCGTAAATGGAGCATGAAGGAACGTGAAGTCTATGATTTGCGTAAAGCAAATGGTATCATTCCTGTATATAAAATGGTAGATACCTGTGCGGCAGAATTTGAAAGTGCAACACCATACTTCTATTCTACTTATGAAGATGAAAACGAATCTGTTCGTACAGATCGTAAAAAAATTATTGTATTGGGTAGTGGACCAATCCGTATTGGTCAGGGTGTAGAATTTGACTATGCGACTGTACACTGTGTCATGACACTTCGTGAAGCAGGATATGAAGCAATCGTCATTAACAACAACCCAGAAACAGTATCTACCGATTTCTCTATATCAGATAAGCTGTATTTTGAACCATTAACGATTGAAGATGTTATGCATATCGTTGACTTGGAACAGCCTCTTGGTGTCATAGTACAATTTGGTGGACAAACAGCCATTAACTTAGCGGATAAATTAGTAGAACGCGGTGTTAAAATTTTAGGTACTTCGCTACAAAGTATTGATGAAGCAGAGGATCGTCATGAATTTGAGGCAATGCTTCATAAATTAGATATTCCTCAACCAACTGGTGAAACAGCTGTAACAGTAGAAGAAGCCCTTGTCATTGCCAATAAGATTGGTTATCCAGTACTTGTTCGTCCAAGTTATGTATTGGGTGGACGTGCGATGGAAATCGTACATAATGATGATGATCTAAAGATTTATATGGCAACAGCTGTAAAGGAAATCAGTCATGACGCACCTATCCTTGTCGATAAATATGTTGTCGGAAAAGAACTTGAAATCGATGCGATCTGTGATGGAGAACATGTCTTTATCCCAGGCATCATGGAGCATATCGAACGTGCTGGTATTCACTCCGGAGATTCTATCAGTGTCTATCCACCACAATCCATTTCACAAAAAGTGAAGGATACCATCATTGAATATGGTATTCGTATTGGAAAAGGCTTTAAGTTCATTGGATTATATAACATTCAGTTTATCGTAGATAAAGAAGAAAAGGTATATGTACTGGAAGTAAATCCAAGAAGCTCTCGTACCGTACCATTCTTATCTAAGATTACAGGCGTAGCAATGAGTCATGTCGCAACACAATGTGTATTGGGGCATAGCTTACAAGAACAGGGATATCCATTAGATGCAGTAAAAGAAGAAGGCGATCGTGTCTTTGTAAAAGCACCAGTTTTCTCTTTTGCGAAACTAAGAAGTGTCGATACGGTACTTGGACCTGAAATGAAATCAACCGGTGAAGCACTTGGTGGAGATGTCACACTTGAAAAAGCACTTTATAAAGCATTACTAGCAAGTGGTGTTAAAATTCCAAATCATGGCAATGTCTTAATGACCATTGCGGATATGGACAAAGAAGAAGGTTTAGCCATCGCAAAACGTTTCTCTAACATTGGTTATGGAATCTTAGCAACAGCAGGAACTGCGGCCTTCTTAAATGAACATGGTATTCATGTGAAAACGGTTAAGAAAATCAGTGAAGATGATGAAAACAATGTGTTAGATATCATCCGTAAAGGAAAAGTCAACTATGTCATCAATACGATGTCAAATGAAAAAGAAGTCACGAATGACGGTTTCTTGATTCGTCGTGTATCTGCGGAAAATAACATCAGCTGTTTCACATCTTTTGATACAGCCAATGCTATTTTAAAGGTATTAGAATCATTGAATTTCACAACCATTTCTATGAATGAGTTAGAAGATTAAGTAAAAGCGATAACTTCAGTAAATTACTGATTGTTATCGCTTTTTGTGTTATCATATATCCGAAAGGACAATGCTTATGAAAACCTTAAGGAAGATTGTGAATGTCGTATCATGGATTATCATCGTAATGATTGGCTGTATGATGTTATATAAATGGAATGAGATTGGACAACAGGTAAAGGCTCATAGTAACTTAACTGGTGGGTTTTCCATGGGTGATAAATCTATATTAGTTGCGATTTTTATGATGGAGATTATCGTAAATATCATTTTCACTAAAGGATATGATTTACCAATCACAAAGCAATTACGTCAAAACAATGCATCTATATTACCGGATATCATCAATCTTTTCTTACAGATAACAGCATTACTTGTCTTATCAGCTTTTGTGCTAGCTGCGATATAAGGAAAATTAGGAGAAAATAATTATGGGCGCATGGAATTATGGAGTTTTTGATGATGATACAGCTTATGATGCTTTAGAAGATTTAATGGCATCCAAAGATTTGTTGAAAGATATGGGACAGTATCTTGATGATGTAATCACAAGTGAATATGTAGAGTATGATGATGGACAATATGCGATTGTTTCTGCCGCAATCATGGATACCATTTTAAATGGTACAGAACAGCGTTGTGATGATGATACATACATTCGCTGGATGGAATCTATCAAAAATCTTGAAGTTCACCCTTTGAAACAGAAAGCTGTAAAAGCTTTAGAAGCCGTTTTATCGGACCATAGTGAATTAAAAGAATTATGGGAAGATAATGAAGAATTATATTCTTCATGGAGGGAAGATAAACTTTCCATCATAAAAAGACTTCAGGCATAAGGATAAAAAAAGATGAAATTTCATCTTTTTTTATGTATTGTTAAGAACTTGTGAACTTTATATGCAAATAAGTGATAGGAAAGCAAATGAAAATGTAAAAACAACCGAATTAAATCGTATATAGCTATATTTATTTTCAAATAAGTAGTATGATTAATATAATAAAGATCATAAAGCGGGGGGATACTATGCAGAAGAAATTATTACCTGTGACGCTGACGCTGGCATTGATTTTATCTGTGTTGGTTGCTCTTTTCTCGATTAAAAATGTACAAGGAAACGCAAGGGTTGTGAATTATGCAGGGGTTGTTCGTGGAGCTTCTCAGATGCTTGTAAAACAAGAGCTTTCTGGTATGCAGGATGATGCATTGATAAAACGTCTGGATAAACTTATTCTTGGTTTACAAAAGGGTGATGATGAGAATGATTTGATTTGTTTAGATGATAAGGATTTCCAACAGCAGCTGCTTGTGGTAGATGAATTATGGAAACAGATCAAAGCGGAAATCAATCTGGTACGCAAGGGAGAAGATAAGCAACAATTGTTCACTTTAAGTGAACAGTTTTTCACAGAAACAAACGCTGCTGTAAATGCGGCAGAAGTATACACAGAAAGAACCGTACGACGAGCAATGCATGGATTGATTATCTTAATCAGTATATGTCTTTTTATTGCGGCATTAATTGCGATTTATACATCAAAAGTCACAAAACAAAAGATGGAAGTTGAGAAAGCAGAAGAAGAGAATCGTAAAAAACGCGAATATTTATCAATGATGGCAGATCAGTTACAAGCACCGTTAAATGAGATATCTGAACTGCTTTATGTAAGTGATATAGAAACTTATGAATTGTTATTTTTGAATCAAGCAGGACAGGAAACATTTCATGCAAATGATTTCTATGGTAAAAAGTGCTATGAAGTGTTGCAGGGAAGAACAAGTCCCTGCCCATTCTGTACAAATCCATTATTGAAAGAAAATGAAATTTATTCATGGGAAATTGATAATCCCATCACTAATAAGCATTATATGTTGAAGGATCGTAAGATTTTATGGGATGAACGTATTGCACGTTTAGAAATTGCCTTTGATATGACAAAGCTTGAAAATGAAAAAAACGAGTTACAGAGAACGTTGGAAGCACAACAGATCATCGTAGAATGTATCCATATTTTATATGATATTCATGATATCAATCAGAGTATCAATATTGTTTTAGAAAAAATTGGTAATTATTTATGTGCTGATCGTGTTTATTTAGTCAGCCTAAAAGGTGAATTAGTCAATAAGGATTGGGAATGGTGTAAGTCTGGGGTAGGCTCTATACTGGATTTAAAAGATTTACCATTTGCTGTAATTGAACGCTGGTTAAGATCTTTTAAAGAACGAAATTATATGATATTAAATAATATAGAAGAATTAAAGGAAAACTCAAAAGAAGAATATGAACTGTTAAAAACCAATAATATTTATCGTCTGGTTTCATCTCCATTGAAAAGCAATGGACAGATTGCAGGCATCATTGGTGTAGATAATCCACCGATTGAGAAAATACAGAATATTGCGTCTTTATTAGAAACGTTATGTTATTTCATTAGTTTATCAATTAAGCGAAATCAGGCAGAAGAAGAATTATCACGCTTAAGCTATCATGATACTTTAACATCTTTTTATAACCGTAATCGTTATATTGAAGACATTGAACAATTTAAACATCAACAGATAACGATGGGATTAGTTTTCTTAGATATCAATGGATTAAAGGATATCAATGATATGTATGGACATGCAAAGGGTGATGAAATTATCATTCAGGCAGCTGCTTATATGAAAGAAGTATTTGTGAAAGCTAGAATTTATCGTATTGGTGGAGACGAATTTGTGATTATTTATCGAAATATTGAGGAAGCGATTTTCTATCAGAAAATAAAGGAAATGCGGGAAAAGATACAGGAAAATGATATGCTTCAGATAGCGTTGGGTGCGATATGGTTCAAGGAGCCTGCCCAGCTTGATAAAATGATTGCGGCAGCTGATGCAGCAATGTATAAAGATAAACGAGAGTATTATGATCATCATAAGAGCTCAAAACGATATCGTCATTATGAGGAAAATAAGTGAAAATATGAAATATAACTGGCATTTTTTTGTCTTTTTTCAAAAAAATATGATATAAATATGATATAACATCGAAAGTGCATTGTTATCAGTAGGTAACTGTTATATAATAAAAGTAGAACATAGAAACCGGTTACAATAGGAAAAGAGAAAGATATGCTTATAATCTTTTTCTAAAGCTGTCATTGTTTGGCCCAGGGTGAGAGGCAGGTTAAGGATATGAATAAGGAGAAGTTTCATTATAAGAAGAACACAGGATTTTTTATCATCATTCTGCTTTTCGTCATCGCTTTTCTTGGTATAGGAGCTTATCGGGTAAAGGATAATGTGATTGCGCAGATCAATGATACTTCTTATGATTATCTGTTAAGTACAACGGAAATCGTAGAAAGTAAAGTGGTCAGTTCATTAGAAAAAGATGTACAGAAATTGAATTATCTTTCAGAGTCAATTCTTTTTGATCACAATACATTGAAATATGCTTTAAAAGAATTTACACGTAATAATGATTTATATAGTACCTTCTATCTGGATATGGATGGGAAGGGAATTAACCATAATGATGATACCATCGATTTCAGTTATATCAAAAATGAAGAAACAGCGATTTCCAAAGGGGAAAGCAGTATATCACCTGCGTATATGAATGAGGCAGGAGATACGATTGTGTTGATTCAGACACCAGTATATCGAAATAATGTACAAAAAGGTGCTTTATATTGTGAAGTTATGGTTCAGCGTTACTATACCAATGAGTTATTTGCTTTCCAGGAAGGAAAGGGAAGAACCTTTATTGTGAATAGTGAAGATGGTGCCTGGTTATTAAAAAGTCCTGCATCAGATATGATCAAATTAAATGATGATGGTCTTTATGCAACCATCAAGGAAAATGGAAATAATGACTCCACTGTGAAGCAGTTAAAAGACAGTATTGCCAAACAGAAAACCGGTGTATTTGAAATCCAGGGAAATGATGCGACATTGATTCTTTGTACAACACCGGTACATGAAATTAACGACTGGCAGATTGTGACAATTATGCGTGCGGATATGTTTGCGACACAGATTGCACAGGTTGAGAGAAATACGGTTTTTATAGTGGTTTTATTAATTGCTATGATACTTGTATCCATCATTACTATCTATTTAATTTTCCATGGTCAAAGAAAGAAATATCGAGATCAGTTAGAAAACCAATACCAGATGGAAAAAGACGCTATAGAAATGATGAATCGTGAGATTATTATGCGCAACTGTGATTTTTCTGTATGTGTTGATTTAGATGAAGCATTATGTAGTGTAAAGATTTACCATGATAACAATGAAAAAGCAAATCTTTTTCATGATACATATGATCAGGCACTGCGTGCTTATAGTAAGGAAATTTATATGGATGATGTAGATGAATTTATTGAAACATTTACTTTATCTTCTCTGAAAAAAGCCTATCATGAACATAAAGAAATCAAGCATATACATTATCGGATCATGTCAGATGAAACCCTCTGGTATGAATGTTATAGTACATGTTATCATCAAAAAGATCATCATTATGTTTACCTGTTCCATCGTAACATCAGTCAGGAAATGAAACAACAAATACAATTGATTCAGGAAAAATATCACTAAAATAAGACAGGATGTGACAGTATGAATAATAATCAAAAGCAGTTTGCGTTCAAAAAGCAAATATGGACATTTATTGGTGCATTGGTAATCGTGATATGTATTACAATGGGTTTAAGCTATACATACCTGAAAAATACAAACCATGAGATTTTTATGGACGCTACAAAACACTTACAGGATATGAATCAACGTGTAGTAGAGCTGTTAGATTTACAAATGGAAAATGATCTGGATGTGTTGGCCCATGTAGCACAAACTTATCAAATTGATCAAATGAATGAAAAGATATTATCCAGTGTACAACAAAATGATTTTATCATGGTCACTGCTGTCAATGATGAAGGAAAATTCTATACGGATTTTCATCAAAAGATATCCACCAAAGAACTTTTTGATACATTAAAAAAAGATAAACAGCCACATATCTACAACAATACCTTTACTGTTGATGAAGGACTGGTGTATGTATATCCAATGATGGATAAAAAAGGAGAAGTCAACGGGGCCATTATTGCGATTACGGATTTTTCAAAAGGAACTGCAAAATTATGTGAGTCATATAATAATGAAGATATGTTTTTACATGTGATGGAACGTGATGGTACTTTTGTGATCAAGTCTAAACAAGAAGGTGTCATAATCAATTCTAACAATATGTATTATTCCTTAAATGAACAAACCGAATTGGAAGAAAGTGATATTACAGATTTAAAAAAGGCACTTTCTGATAATCAAAGCGTAGTGGTGGAGATAAAGTTTAAAAACAATGTAGAAAAACTGGCTTCTTATACACCGATGAAACTGGGAAATTTATATGCAGTGCTAGTAATTGATCGTACAGCTGCGATATCTGATACTTTCCATACAATCTTTGATGAATCGTTACGCAATACTATTATTATTTTCATTTTGATGCTGATAATCTGGTCTGCCTTATTTTATAATTATTATACCAATAATCACAGACTGTTTAACATCGCATATATGGATCCTGTGACAAAGGGATACAATACCACACGTTTTTATAATGAAGCAGAAATAAAAATTAAAGCACATCCGAGTAATTATTATTCCATGATCATAATTGATATCCAGCATTTTAAATATATCAATGAAACTTTTGGCACAAGTCGTGGAAATAAGATGTTAAAGCATGTATATAAGAATATTGAACAACAGCTGTTACCTGATGAATTGATGTGTCGAAGTTTTGCGGATAAATTCTTATTGCTTGTGAAAACGCAGAGTGATCAGGAAATATTAAATAAAATGGATCAGATTTCCCATAGCATTAATGCTTTCAATGAGGGATTGGAAGAAAAATATTATCTGGTATTAAGCGCAGGTGTATATATTATTGATAACCCACAAATGTCCATCTATCTGATTCAGGATCGGGCAAATACAGCCCGTCGTAATGAAAAAGGTGCGAAAGGAACGTTCTTATATAAATGCATGTTTTTCTCTGATTTGGAGCGTATTCGTATGCATAGAGAAAAAGATTTGGAGAATCGTATGGAGGAATCTTTGGCTAATCATGAATTTGAAGTATTTATTCAGCCAAAGGCGAATCTAAAAGAATCCCGTATTGATGGTGGGGAAGCACTTGTACGCTGGCGGGCAAAAGATGGTTCACTGATTCCACCAAATGAATTTATCCCGGTATTTGAAAAAGACGGCTTCATCATTAAATTAGATTTATATGTTTTTGAAAAAGTATGTCAATATTTAAGAAACTGGATGGATACAGGTATTACCCCTGTACCGATTTCCGTAAATCTTTCACGTGTTCATTTAAATGATGCTGACTTTATCCGGCCATATCAAGAACTACAGGAAAAGTATAAAATACCAACAGGACTGTTAGAAATAGAATTAACAGAATCCATGTTCACAGAAAATATGAAGATTGTGACAGATGCGGTAAATAAAATTCATGATGCTGGCTTCATGTGTTCGCTGGATGATTTTGGCAGTGGCTATTCTTCATTGAATATGTTGATTGATGTAAATGTAGATACAATCAAACTGGATAAAGCATTCTTCCGTTCCGATAATCTAGATGATCCAAAAGAGAAAACCGTCATTTCCTCTGTCATTGACATGGCGAATAAATTAAAGCTTTCTACCGTATCAGAAGGCATTGAAACAATTGAACAGTTTAAAATTCTTCAGAAGATGAATTGTGACATCATTCAGGGATATGTAGTATCAAAACCAATTCCAGAAGAACAGTTTAAAGAGTTGTTAAAACATCCACAAATTCATATCAGTGATGAAGAATCATATGGAAAGGAGTAGTTTTATGTTGAACAAAAAGCGTGGTTTGCTTAGTATGCTCTGTATAGGTGCGTTATTGCTTGGTGGATGTAATAGTGAAAAACAGGGACTAAAAAAAGAATACGATACACAAAAAGAAGTAACATTGACGATGTTTGAAATAGACGTATTAAACAGTAAAGTATGGAATGATGCACTGTTAGCGAAAGATGATTCTAAAATCCATATTATCGAACGTACAGCTAGCTATTATTCCAAAGATGGAGAAAAAGAAGACTATCGTTCCTACTTGGATACCCAGTTAAAACAAGACAATGATATTGATTTATATGTTGTGCTGGATGAAGATATCAAAAAGCTGGGAGATGCTGGATTATTCACAGATCTAAGTGATCTGGAAGGCATTGATAACTTAACCAAAACGGCTTTGAATACGGCAACGTACAATGATAAAATATTCGCCGTTCCACTAGTTTATGCAGCATATGGAATGTATTGGAATGTGGATGTGTTAAATCAATATGGACTAAGTGTCCCAAAAAATCAAAAAGAAATGTTGTCTGTATTTGAAACATTAAAGAAAAATGGCATTACTCCATACGTTGGAAATAAAGGTTATGGATTAACCGTACCTGCCATGGTAAGTGGATTATCACAAGTGTATACTTCCGATAAAAAAGATCAGCTCTTAAATGATTTAAAAGATGGGAAAACACCTATCAGTACTTATATGAAAGATGGATTTGATTTACTGGAACTGTTTATAGATAAAGGATATATGGATAAAAAGTATGCGTTGGAAAAAACACCTGATGAATCTTTAGCTGATTTTAAAGCCGGGCATGGCGTTTGTATTGCGGCATCCTCCAACTATGATATGAGTGATATTACTTTCCATTATGAAATGACGAGCGCCAATGTGTTGGCTGATGGAGGAGGATTTGTTGTGACAAGTGCCAGAAAGTTTGCCATCAATCCTTCAAGTAAACAAATTGAATATGCAAAAGAAGCATTAAGTTATATTTTAAAAGAAGATAATATGATGCAGATTGCCAAAGAATTAAAAGCTTTGCCACCAGTTGAAACAGATCAAATGGATTTCTCTTATATGGGAAATGAAAGAAAAGATGCAATTCATGATATTTATCATGGCATCACGATCCCGATGGAAGATACCAGTTTGCCATTTGGTGAATGGGAAGTCATACGAAATCTGGGAAGAGAAATGCTGGAAGGAAAATCTTCAAAAGACGTGTGTAAAGAATATGATCAAATACAACAGGATGCTATCAAAACAGAAAAGGAATAACCTATGAAAAGAAATGAATTAAGTACGATTGCCCAACAGACATTAGACTGTTTCAGGCAGGGGTATTATTTATATCATGAACAAAAAATTGACTTGAAAGAAAAGCATGCCCATAGTCTGGATGTATGCAGATTAATATCTGTATCACAAAGTGAACAGTTACAGTTCCCTTTAACAAAACCACTTGCTGGAAAGATTACAATTGAAAACATTGATATCATTCAGGCAATTACTAGAACAAATCAAAAATACGGTGTATTGAATTTCGCCAGTGCCTATCATCCTGGTGGTGGATTTTTAAATGGTTCACTAGCACAGGAGGAAAGTTTATGTTTTGGCAGTAATCTGTATGTAACACAGCTTCGTTTTCAAAAAGAATTTTATGACTATCATCAATCCATTAAGACAAAATGTTACAGTGATACCATGATTTATTCCCCGGATGTTGTCTATATCCGTGATGAACAATATGCGTATTTACCAGAACCAAAGTTAGCGGATATCATTACCAGTCCTGCAGTAAATCTTGGCGTTGCATTGTCACGAGGGGAAGATGAAGAAGCATGTTATCGGATGATGAAAACCAGAATGCGAAAGATTTTGATGTTGTTTCATGAAATGGGAAATACACATATCATCTTAGGTGCATTTGGTTGTGGGGTATTTCGCAATGATCCCAAACGAATTGCGCAGATATGGAAAGAATTATTAATAGATGAAGATATGAAATCAGGTTTTCATGAAATCTTGTTTGCGGTATATGATAAAAGTAAAACGCAAAACAATATTCAGGCATTTACATCTGTTTTTGGGCAAGCAGCATGAATATATTAAAAACAAAACGCTTATCTATCAGAAAGCCATGTGATGAGGATGTTGATGCAATTTATGAAATACAAAACACGCCTTATGTATTACGTTATAATGGTTTAAAAGAAATGAATAAAAAACAAATTCACACCATGTTGATGGATAAAGATGAACCAGTGTATATGTTAGAAATGGTCAATTCACAAAAAGTTATTGGGGCAATTTTTGTGGAACGTGATAGTCTTCGATATGGCGCGAAAGCATGTAGTTTATCCTGTTACTTAGAAGAAGCATATGCACATCAGGGATATATGAAAGAGGCAATGACAGCATTGATACATCATATCTTTTATGATGATGAAATGGATGTGATATCTGTAAGGGTATTATGTGAAAATACGGCTTCTATGCATTTGGTAGAAGCTTTGGGATTTCAAAAAGAAGGTGTCATCCGCAGATGTTTAAAAGGATATCAGGGAATTGTGTATGATGATATGATTTATAGTATTTTAAAAGAAGAATACGTTTCAGGGTAAACATCCATAATAAGATGGGTGATGAAAATGAAAGAAACGAAAAAACCTGCATATGAGCAGGACAACAAGAAAACAGCTGGCAATAACCAATGGACCAATAACAACCTGAAATATTATCCTGATACCAGAGAACGTAAGGATGGTCCAGGCGGCAACTAACCGGTATTAGAAAATGCGTGGCGAATATGCCACGTTTTCTTTTGCCGGTGATGAAAAATATAGTATAATAAGAAAAAAGGAAAAAGCATATGAAACAACAAAAGGATTGGTTTACAGGCATTGATTATTATGATCAATATAAAGAAAAAGAAATTCAGGTCATACATACCATGATCAAAAAAGATATTCCCTTACATCGACATATACAGGCAGAACTTTGGTATGTATTGAATGGAAAAGGGGATATCTGTATCAATGGGGAACACTTTCCATTAGAAAAAGATACATTTTTATGTATGTATCCTTATCATCTATATGAAGCATCCATTATTTCATCCGTAGAAGTCGTGATCATCCGTTTTTATATCGGGGTGTTTATGCATATGATCTGGGAGAAGCATGAACGTGGCAAAAATGCACAGTTGGTATATGAAACAAGACCATATATGAAATGTGAGGAGCCATATATCAAAAAATGTATTATGCGACTTTGTAAGGAACAGCAGGAAAAACAATTTGGCGCTAAGAATCTGATTTTATATCTAACCATGGAAATCCATATGCTGTTTTGCCGCTATGCCTTATCATCAAAAAATAAACAAACACATGATGAAATCTGGAAAGCCATTCAACATATTCTGTGTGCACCGGCAAGTGATGTATCACTACAGGATATCGCAGATAAAATCAATCGCAATCCCCATTATGTAAATCAAATGATCAAAGAACGCTGTGGATATACATTAAAAGAACTGACCCAGTATGGCAAGGTAATCAACGCCTGTGCTTTACTGCATTTTGAAGAATTATCAATATCTTATATTTCAGATTTAATGAATTTTGACAGTACAGCTACATTCTATCGTGTATTTGAAAGCTATACTGGTATGCATCCCTTACAATATCGAAAAGAACATATCATGGATGAATTGCATATCTATGAGCATCAGGATTTATTTTTGAAAATTGAACAGTATTTATACCTGCATTTTTTCCAAGCTGTCACAATAGAATCTTTAGCAGTTGCTTTAGATACCACTCCACATGCCATATCACAATTGTTGAAGGAAAGCTATGACACAAGTTTTTATCAGGAATTACAACGTATCCGTATCCACTTTGCGAAAGCATTACTAAAAGCTACGGATATGCAGATTACCCATATCGCCTTAGATTGTGGATTTGAGAGTATGATGACATTTCAGCGAGCTTTTCAAAAAGCTGTTGGCTGTACGCCCAGTGCCTATCGAAATCTACAAAAATGAGAATTTCACAATACTATATGATAAGAAGCCTCTGATTGTAAGCGCTATAATAGAAGTAACAATAAGGAGGTTTTTTCTATGTTTGAAAAACTATTTACACCCATTGATATCAAGGGAATGCATTTAAACAATCGTGTTGTATTTCCTGCCATGGGAACCAAAATGGCTGCGGAGGATGGAAATGTGACGCAGCAGATCATTGACTATCAGGTCGCAAGAGTCAAAGGAGGATGTGGGCTAAATCTTAGTGAAGTTTGTAGCGTGCATACACCAAGTGCCCCACGTAAGTTTTTAGGTATTCATCAAGACAGCTACATTGCTTCTCATAAGCGCTTTTGTGATGCGATTCATGAAGCAGGTGGAAAATGCGGTGTTCAGTTATGGCAGGGAAGTATTGCTGCAGGTATGGATCCTAAAGCCCAGATATTAGTAGCCAGTGATATGAATGTACATGGTTATACAATACCTGCAGTCACAATAGAAACACTGCATGAAGTCGTAGAATGCTTTGGACAGGGTGCAAGACGTGCTGTGGAAGCAGGATATGATTGTATCGAATTTCATTGTGCGCATAACTATTTGCCACACTCCATGTTATCCCCTGGCTTAAATCATCGTGAAGATGAATATGGAGGAAGCTTTGAAAATAGAGCACGTTTCCCATTAGAATGTATTCGTGCCATTCGTGCGCATATGCCAGAAGATATGCCATTACTTATGCGTATCGATGCGCAGGACGATTATTTCAAGGAAGGCTTAAGTATTGAAGATATCATTGCTTTCTGTAAACTTGCCAAAGAAGCAGGTGTAGATGTATTAGATGTATCCCGTGGAAATATGATCACGGCAGGATTGAAATATGAAGTACCACCTATTGATATTCCAAACGGTTTTAATGTAGACAATGCTGCACGTATCCGTAAAGAAACCGGCATGCTGACAATTGCTGTTGGTCGTATCAATACACCACAATTAGCAGAATCTATCCTGGAAGAAGATAAAGCAGATATGATTGTAATGGGACGTGCACAACTCGCGGATGCAAACTTCTGTAACAAAGCAAAAGCTGGAAAAATTGATGAAATTACCTATTGTATCGGTTGTGATCAGGGATGTTATGATGGATTCACAGATCCAACCATGCCATTTATTACTTGTTTAAGAAATCCATATTTAGGTAAAGAAGCACAAGATATATTACACCCTGTACAACACAAAAAGAAAGTATTGATTGCAGGAGGCGGTGTGGCAGGTCTTGAAGCCGCATGTATCCTAAAAGAAAGAGGACATGAACCAGTTGTCTATGAAGCAGGCAATCATTTAGGCGGACAGTTTTTAACCGCAGGCAAAGCACCAAGAAAAAATGAAATGAAAGAAGCAGCATTATCTTATGGAGAAAAAGCAAAGCGTCTGGGCGTAGAAATTCATATGAATCAGAAAGTGAGCGATGAATTGATAAAGGAAATAAAACCAGATGAAGTAATTATTGCGATTGGCGCTGAACCAATCAGCTTACCAATTCCTGGTGCAGATGGAAAACAGGTATACCAGTCACATGATGTACTAAATGGCATGACAGAAACAAATGGACATTGTGTTGTCATTGGTGGTGGTCTTGTTGGTGTAGAAACTGCGGAATATCTAAAAGCACATGGATGTGAAAATGTAACCATTATAGAAATGTTAGATGAAGTCGCAAAAGATTTAGGCTCCCTTCGTAAAATATGTGTCATGGAATCCCTATACATGAATCAAATCAATTCTATCGTGAATGCAAAAGTCACAGAAATATTACCAGATGGTGTCATGATTGAAAAAGATGACAAAGAAGAAAAGGTACTATGTGACAGTGTGATTATGGCAGTAGGTTCAAAGGCAAGAAATCATGAAACCCTGAGCAAGGCATGTGAAGAACTATCCATTCCTTATCATATAATTGGAGATGCAAAACAAGCCAGAAGAGCATTACATGCAATCAAAGAAGCACACGAAGTTGCTAGAGCATTATAATTAGGAGGAAATATGAAATCAAAATTATTTGAAGAACTCACAATTGGTTCTATGAAATTACGCAATGCCACTTTTATGGCGCCAATGTCTTTAGGATATGAAAGTCAAGAGGGCACAGTCAATGATATTATGCAGGAATATTGGCTTGCACGAGCAAGAGGTGGTGTTGGCTGTATCATATTAGATGCATTAAGTGTAGATCCAAACTTTCCTTATTTAGGCAATACCTTATGTTTTAGAAGTGAAGCATCCATTGAGCACTATAAAGCATTTACAGATAAGATACATGAAGCAGGCGCAAAAATTATTCCTCAGATCACGCATCCAGGACCAGAAAGCATCAGTGCCTTTATGGGTATTCCACCTCTTGCCAGCAGTGTGTATTTAAATTCAATGGCGCAGAAAACAAGAGCTGTAACACTAGAAGAAATCCCTCATATCATTGAGCTATATGCGCAGGCTAGCTATAACGCAAAACTTGCGGGCTTTGATGGTATTGAATTACATTGTGCCCATGCCTATATGCTGCTAGGCAGCTTCTTATCACCACTTCGTAATAAACGATGTGACCAGTATGGTGGCAGTTTAGAAAATCGTGCCAGATTATTGCTAGAGGTGATGGATGCAATCAAAGAACGCTGTGGTAAAGATTTCCCAATCATTTTAAGAATCAGTGGGGATGAAAAATTAGATGGTGGCAATCATGTATCGGATATTTGTCAATTAGTACCATTATTAGAAGCCCATGGTGTAGATGCCTTAGAAATTAGTGGTGGTACCCAATATGAATCACCAAATAAAATTATTCCAAGTCATGGAGAAATCGAAGGTGTCAATGTTGCACAGGCAAAAGCTATCAAACAGGTCGCTTCCATTCCTGTGATTGTTGTAGGAAAAATCACAGATCCAATGATGGCAATGAAGATTGTAGATCAGGATCATTTGGATGGTGTTGTATTAGGTAGAAGTTTATTGGCTGATGAAAACTTTGTAAACAAAGCAAAAGAAGGCAAATACGAAGAAATCGCACCTTGTACAGGATGTGTATTAGGCTGTGTTGGTGAACAGACAAAACGTCGTCATGCGACCTGTGTCATCAATCCATCTGTAGGCAGAGAAAAAGAGATGCAAATTATTCCTTGTACCACAAAGAAACATGTGGCAATTGCTGGAGGAGGAATTGGCGGTCTTGCGGCAGCTCGCTGGGCAGCACTTCGAGGACATGATGTCACACTATATGAAAGCAGTGATCACTTAGGTGGACAATTATGTTTAGCATGCATCCCACCACATAAACAATCCATTAGCAAATGGGTAATCTATTTGAAAAATGAATGTCAGCGTTTAGGTGTCAACATTCATCTACAGACACCATTTACAAAAGCAATGGCTGATGAATATGATGCAATCATCTGTGCTACAGGTGCGAAAGAAAGCATTCCACCAATTCCAGGTGTAGATAAAGAAACCGCAATCACTGCATGGAATATCATTGAAAACAATGTTGTCATTCCTGGTGGAAATGTCTTAGTTGTCGGTGGAGGCATGGTTGGATGTGAAGTCAGTGAACATTTATGTCATCAAGCTAGAGGACCACTTGCGATTACCATGATCGAAATGGAAGATGAAATTGCCAAAGGTATGGTGATCAATGATCGTATCGGTATGATGAAACGTCTGTATGCATCCGGTATCAACATGATGACGAATACACGTCTATGTAAAGTAGAAGGCAATACTGTCACACTTGAACAAAATAACGAGTTGATCAAAAAGACTTTTACACATATCGTTTATGCGACAGGTTCTAAATCAGATAGCACATTGTATGAAGAATTAAAAGATCATAAAGAAGTATATAATATCGGAGATAGTAAGGAAGTTGCACAGGCATTAGAAGCAGTACGTGATGGTGCACTTGCGGCGATGAAATTATAAAATAAGAGAAGAGTACCAGATGAAATTGTATTTGGTGCTCTTTTTTCTCTTTTTGGTAAACATTTTATAGAGAAAATTTGGTATAATTAATTCAGATAAGTTTTTTGATAATCTAGGGGGAATTCATATGTACATAAGCTTAATAAAAAATGAAATTAATAAGAGAGTGATGATTTGTCTTAGTCCTTTAATAATCTCTTTGATTCCTAGTTTATTTTATATATTCAATAAAAATATGAATATATATGTATTGACATTTTCAAGTATCTTCCTTTTGTTTCTAGGAATAGGATTAATGATGCTCACTATACACATCTACTCAATAATGACTGCTAAAACAATACATACTATTAAAATGTTTTTTAATAGTATTGTCATTCATATATCTTGCTTAATAATATATCTTTTCTTTATAGTGTATGAAAATATAAAAGTCTTAGGTTTTGTTTATAGCATTTTATCGTTTTTTTTCTTTATACCTTTGTTTTTTATTTTCAAATCCATAATACAGACATTATCAAATGATCTGTTATTTAAAATTACACAAACGAATTTAATATGTCTAATTAAAAAAACTCCCTATTGGCTTTTTATTGTTTTATTCAATTTAGTACTTTTTTTATTTGATCTTTTTAATGTTTACGATAATATATATTTAATAATATTATTCGTTTTTGCAGCTTTTGAGTTCTTTTTAATTGACAATCTAAATAAGCGGTATGAGGATATAGATGTTAATTATTTTAATCTTGATTTTATAGATATAATAAATAAACCTATTTTTTTAGAATATCATGAAAGAATAGAAAATATGAGGATATTCAAAATAGATATCAGTTCTATAATTGAAGATAATGCAGAAATTTATATACTAAACCATCAATATCTTTTACATCCTGATAAAGGAAATAAAGATATAACAGGAAATTATATCTATTATGCTATTAATAAGAGGTACTATTTTAAAACTATTAAAATAAAAATATTTACAAAAGCTCCAAAAAGTTCGAAATATACAAAAAATAAAAAATATATCATCAATCTTTATTTTAATATAGATAACAAAAGTAATGAATTGATTTTAAGTGAGCCTTATATAGAAAAATATAGAAATATTTTTAAATTTGTGTTAAGAGAAAAAAAGCTAAATAAGAAAATCAATATTAAAGATTATGTAACACATCTATCATCTATGTTAAATAATGCATACTATTATAATAAAGATATTATGGACGAAGGTAAAAAATTTTTTAAGCAAAATTTGTGTGATAATAGAAAATGGCTTTTACATGATGATAAGATGGGGTACGGTAAAAGTGTTTTAGATCATTCTCTTATAACAAATAATGGATATAGACCAATTGTGATTTCACCTTGGGAAGATAATTATGATGAAGATTTTATTTACTTAATCTATACAAAATTAATGAAAAACACGAAAACAAAACCTGTGAAAGATGATAAGACAATTATTATCTTTTTCATAGGTATATTTGTGGCTTTGGTAACATTATATTTTAATTTATTTAATATAATAGAGGATATGATAAATTCATTTTTAATTGGCTTTCATTTTCAAATAAAAGTTTCTGATTTATTCGTTATCAAAAACACGAAAGGAATTTTCGATTTTATTAAAGGAGGTTTGATGATAGGATTTAATCAATATACGTTTCATTTATTTGACATATGCATTGGTATTTCTAGTGTTTTATTAGCTTTGTTAGGAACTTTTTATTTATTGCCTTATGCAATAATACATGTAAAAAATTCCAGTAAAATTCACCAATCTTATTATTTAAAAGGAATAAAAAAAGCGTTAACGATGAATAAAGTGATGCTGATAATTGAAGATATAGATCGTTTAGAGGAAAAACCTATTCTTGATATGTTTAGAGTATTAAGCTCAATTAATACATTTATGCAAGAAAGAGATAAACCCATAGGAATTATATCTTTATACAGTGATAGCAATAAAATTCAAAGATATAAAAATGATTTATCTAATAAAGTGATTTACGATATAATCTTGCAAGATGTAGATTTAAAGAAATCGATGATTTTGTATTTCTTGAAATATACAGAAGCTTTTTCATATGCAACAAATAAAACTTTATTAACAAGGAAAGAGAAAGAGATGATTATAAAAGAGATTTACTCAAATGATAATATAAATTTTAGGGATGTTCATAAGATATTAAATGAAATTGTAATCGAATATTTCGAAAAAGGTGGGATTCCTTTCTAAAAAAAATCACAGGACTATAAAATTTGTTCCTGTGATTTCTTTCATTTATTCAACTTTTCCTAAAAGATAATTGATCAACTGCTGTGCAGCACGACCACTGGTACCACCATGACTTAATTCCCATTTTCTTGCTTCAGCGCATAATTCCTCTTCACTCATTTTCAGCTCTGGATGTTTTTTCGCAAGTTCGCATACGATATGGAAATAATTCTTCTGATTAGGTTTTTCATAACAGATACTTAAACCAAAACGTGCCACAAGGCTTAGCTTTTCCTGCATTGTATCAGAATGATGTAAACCATCATCACTCATATCATCACGATCATTCCATGTTTCTTTTACAAGATGACGTCGATTGCTGGTTGCGTAAATCAATACATTATCTGGTTTTGTTTCAACGCCACCTTCTATGACAGCTTTCAAGAACTTATATTCAATCTCAAATTCCTCAAAGGAGAGATCATCCATATAGATAATGAAACGATAATTACGGTTTTTGATTTGCGCAATGATATTGGATAGATCCTTAAATTGATGTTTATAGATTTCAATCATACGTAAGCCATCTTCATAAAATTCATTGACGATAGCTTTGATACTGGTGGATTTACCAGTGCCGGCATCTCCATATAATAAGACGTTGTTTGCCGGTTTCCCGTTCACAAAAGCCTTTGTGTTTTCTACCAGCATTTCTTTTTGTAGCTCATAGCCGACAAGATCATTAAGATACACACTTTCCATATTATTGATGGGAAGGAATTCTACGCCTTCATCATTTGGACGGATACGGAAGGCTTTATTCAAGCCAAACATACCAACTCCATATTGTTGATAGAAATCTGTGATGATTTGAAAGATTTCATTTTCATCTTTTGCCTGTTCAATAGCTTTAGATATCGAACGTACCATAACACTTACATTTTTATTATACATGCGTTCTTTTTTGGTAACGGCATGATAATTGCTGATGATACTGAAACAGTTGATATCTAAAGATGCTTCAATTTCTGAGAAGTCAAAATCAAATAATGCTTTAAACACTTTACAATCATTTAATGCGAACTGATTGACACTGCCATCCATTGCCCCCTGTTTTTCACTTACTAATGTAAAACTGTTTTCATTCATCAATAATATGAATGTCAGATAATTGTGCCATAAGTTATCATCAAATCCATACATGGTAGATAAATCAAGTAGAGCTTTGATCTGTTCATAGATTCGTTCAATCAAATGAGTTTCACTATCGGCTTCCGTATCAAAATCCCGAAATATTTCAGATAATTGATATAGGATACTGTCTTTTCCTAAATTGCGATATAAAATAAGTTTCGCACATTCCTTATACATAAATAATTCCTCCCTTTTACAATTACCATCATTATAACGGTTGAAAAGACATTTGAAAAGCATTGTTTCATATTTTGATACAATTTACAAACGCAATGTAACAAAATTTACAATTATTATGAAAATAATTGTAAAAAGCATTGACAAATTACTGAAAAAGTTTTATCCTTATACACATCAACAACGTGAAGGAAGGTGAACCAGATGCAAGTATTCTATAGTTTAATCGTCATTATTATTCTCATAGTCCTACGTCAATCTGTTTTTCTTTCCGATAACCTCATTCGTTAGGTTCTTCACAACAGATCATTTTTGTTTAGGCACAAGGATGTGAGTAAAGAAAGAAAAGCAGCTATCTATTCGGAGGGCTGCTTTTTTATAAGAGTTGAGTCAGGTCATAGAGGAGGAAATATATGGATTGTAAAGATATCGAGCAGGCTGCACAGCGCCTCATGGGCAATATCCATAATGTAAAGGTCACAAGTTCTCGTACCTTTTCGCAAATGAGTGGATGCGATTTATATCTAAAATGTGAGAACAGACAAAAGACAGGATCATTTAAGGTCCGTGGAGCCTTTAACAAATTAGCCAAATTGAAAGAGGAAGGAAAAACAACCGAAGTCATTGCAAGCAGTGCTGGTAATCATGCACAAGGAGTCAGTTATGCAAGCAGCCTGTTAGGAATGCATGCGACAATCGTTATGCCAAAGAGTACACCCATAGCGAAAGTAAGCGCTACCCAGGGTTATGGCGCAGATGTGGTACTTGCTGGTGATTGTTATGATGAATGTTATCAGGAAGCATTAAAGCTTCAAAAAGAAAAGAACGCAACATTTATTCATCCCTTTGATGATGAAGATGTTATCGCAGGACAGGGAACCATTGCTTATGAAATCTGTCATGATTTACCAAATGTTGATATGATCGTTGTTCCAGCAGGTGGTGGTGGATTACTTGCCGGCATCAGTTATTATGCTAAGCATATCAATCCAAGAATTAAAGTGATTGGTGTACAGGCGGAAGGTGCTAGTGCTATTGTACAGTCTTTCCATAAAAAAGCGTATACGACCACGGATCATGTGAATACGATTGCTGATGGTATCGCAGTCAACCAGCCTGGTAAATTAACAGTGGATCTTATCAATCAGAATGTAGATGATATGGTTACCGTGAATGACAATGATATCGCTTCTACGATTCTGCTACTATTAGAAAGAGAAAAACAGGTTGTGGAGCCATCTGGTGCAGCAAGTCTTGCGGCAGTATTGAATGGTAAAATCGATTGTAAAGGAAAACGTGTTGTATGCGTATTATCCGGAGGGAATATCGATGTAAGCTTCATTCATAAAGTCGTTGAAAAAGGTCTTGTGACACGTGGAAGAAATATGAAATTCAAGGTGTTGATGTTAGATGTTCCAGGTGCTTTAGAGCATTTGACGCATTTGATTACAGTAGCAAATGCAAATATTATACAAATCCAATATGACCGAATTCAGGCAGATCTAAATCTGAATGAAACCATATTACATCTGGCAGTAGAAGTAAGAAGTAAAGAACATGGAGAAAGTTTGATTAAATCATTAAGAAAAAAGGGATACGATATTACCATGGAGTAAAGGAGGAAATGTTATGAAAATGAATGGATCGCAGATTTTGATACAGGCATTGATTGATCAGGGAGTAGATACCATCTTTGGTTATCCGGGTGGTTCTGTATTAAATATCTATGACGCATTATATGAAAGAAGTGAGGATATCCGTCATATCGTTAGCAGCCATGAACAAGGAGCTGCACATGCAGCAGATGGATATGCTAGATCAACAGGGAAAACCGGGGTATGTCTTGCGACATCAGGACCGGGAGCAACGAATCTGGTAACAGGAATTGCGACAGCTTATATGGATTCTATTCCATTAATTGCAATTACCGGAAATGTAAGTAATGACTTGTTAGGAAGGGATTCTTTCCAGGAAGTAAATATCGCTGGTATTACGATGCCGATCACCAAACATAATTTTATTGTTCAACATGTAGATGATTTAGCAGCAATCGTAAGAAAAGCATTTGTCATTGCGAATTCTGGAAGAAAAGGTCCAGTATTGATTGATATTCCAAAAGATGTGACTGCAGCAGTGACAGAATATGTAAAACTGCCACGTTATCGCATTCGTAAACTGCCAAAGGTAGATGATGAAATCTTTGAACAGGCACTGGAAGAAATCATGAAAGCAAAACGTCCAATGATTTATGCCGGTGGTGGGGTGTTAAGTTCTAATGCAACAAAAGAATTATTGAAATTCTCAAAGCATATGGATATACCAATCAGCTGTTCTATGATGGGCTTATCTTCTGTACCATTTGATTATGATTTATATCTAGGTATGATTGGAATGCATGGTACACCGGTTAGTAATTATGCAACATTAAATACCGATTTGATTATTGCTATCGGAGCCAGATTTTCAGATCGTGTAGCAGGCAATCGTGAAGAATTTGGAAAGAATGCAAAAATTATTCATTTCGATATTGATGCATCAGAAATTTCAAAAAATGTTGCAACCGATATTTCCATTGTTGGTGATGCAAGATATATCTTAAAGAAAATGATTCAGCGTATGCCGGAAACCAAACATAAAGAATGGACCGATACGTTAAAAGATTTTAAAACCAAAGTGGGACTTCCAACACCAAAAGAAGGCGATGGTGTAGATCCTAGAGATTTGGCAACAACCCTGCATAAGATTGTTGGAGAAGATGCCATCATCGTTACCGATGTTGGTCAGCACCAGATGATCATGGCACAATATTATCAGTTCTCAAGACCTAGAAGCTTTATTTCATCTTGTGGACTTGGTACAATGGGATTTGGCATGGGTGCTGCTATTGGTACAAAAGTTGCCAATCCAAATCGTCCAGTTGTTCTTGTAACAGGGGATGGAAGTTTCCATATGAACATGAATGAAATGGCGGTCGCAGTTAGTGAAAACATTCCTATTGTGGTATTGATTTTCAATAATACAGTTCTTGGTATGGTTCGACAATGGCAGACATTGTTTTATGAACACCGCTATTCAAATACAAGCATTGATCGTAAGACAGACTATGTAAAACTGGCAGAGGCATTTGGCGCTAAAGGATTTAGAATTCATAATCGTTATGAAATTGAAAACGTTATGAAAGAAGCAATCAAAAGTAAAGTACCATGCATCGTTGACTGCATGATTGATAAAGATGATTGTGTATATCCAATCATTCCGCCTGGAAAGAGTGGAAAAGACATCATCCTGTATGGAAATTAGAAGGGAAGGATAGAATGAATAATGTAATATTGTCCCTATTGGTTGAAAACCATTTCGGGGTACTTACAAGAATTACGAATTTGTTTAGTCAGCGAGGATTTAACATTGACTCTCTGGCCGTAGGAGAAACAGAAAATCCAGGTTATTCAAGAGTAACGATTGCGACACATGGTGATGAGAATATCATCAACCAGATTCGTTTACAGTTAGATAAACTGGAAGATGTGAAAATAGTTTCACTGATACCGGATGAACAGCAGTTCATTCGTGAAGTTGCATTAATCAAGCTTGCACCTGGCAAAGAACAGTTAGAAGCATTAGATGGTGTATTAGAAGACTTTGGTGGACGCAAACAGATTATAGAAGATGATTGTTGTATTATTGAGGTTACCGCAACACCGGCAACAATTAATTTCTTCGTTGAAGAACTTCGTGAATATCATATCAAAGAAGTATGCAGAACCGGCGGTGCAGCACTTGCACTTAGCCAAGAAACCGTTTATTAAACACACACGTGTTTCAATAAAATAAATAAAAAAGAAAGATAAATAACAGGAGGAAAAGAAAATGGTTAAAATGTATTATGATTCAGATTGCAATTTAGATTTATTGAAAGGAAAAACTGTCGCAATTATCGGTTATGGAAGTCAGGGTCATGCCCATGCACAGAACTTAAAAGACAGTGGTGTCAATGTTGTTGTTGGTTTACGTCCAGGCAGTGCAAGTCGTGCAAAAGCTGAAGAAGCTGGATTAACTGTTATGGATACTGCAGAAGCCGCAAAAGCTGGTGATTTTGTAATGATCTTAACACCAGATCAGAACCAGCCAGATATCTTCAAGGCAGATATTGAACCAAACCTGGAAGAAGGAAATGTATTGATGTTCGCTCATGGTTTCGCTATTCACTTCAACCAGATCGTTGCGCCAAAAGGTGTTGATGTTGTGATGTGTGCACCTAAGGGGCCAGGACACACAGTACGTTCTCAATACTTAGAAGGCCGTGGTGTTCCTTCATTAATTGCTATTCACCAGGATGAAAGTGGTAAAGCACGTGATTATGCATTAGCTTATGCATGTGGTATTGGTGCAGGTCGTGCAGGTATCATTGAAACAACATTCAAAGAAGAAACAGAAACTGACTTATTCGGTGAACAGGCAGTATTATGTGGTGGTGTCTGTGAATTAATGCAGGCTGGTTTTGATACACTTGTAGAAGCTGGTTATGCTCCTGAAATGGCATACTTTGAATGTATCCATGAAATGAAGCTGATCGTTGATTTGATCAACAGTGGTGGATTCGCAATGATGCGTTATTCTATCTCTGATACAGCTGAATATGGTGATTATGTAACAGGTAAACGTCTGATTACAGAAGATACAAGAAAAGAAATGAAGAAAGTATTATCAGAAATCCAGGATGGAACATTTGCTGGAAACTGGATTACAGAAAACAAATCTGCAGGTCGTGCACACTTCTTGGCAATGCGTAGAGTACATGCAGAACACCAGAGTGAAAAAGTTGGTGCTCAGTTGCGTAAGATGATGAGCTGGCTGAAAAAATAAGGAAGTGAAACTATGGGTAGACCAAGTGATTCAGTTATAAAAGGAGATGCCTGCGCACCGCAGCGCTCCTTATTCTATGCGTTAGGTTTAACGGAAGAAGAATTAGAACGTCCTTTGATTGGTGTTGTGAGTGCCTACTCAGAAATCGTTCCAGGACACGCCCATCTTGATAAAATCACAGAAGCAGTAAAAGCAGGTATCCGTATGGCTGGTGGTACACCAATCATGGTACCTAGCATTGGCGTTTGTGATGGTATCGCTATGGGACATATTGGTATGAAGTATTCTTTGGCAAGTCGTGAATTGATTGCCGATAGTGTAGAAACAATGGCACGAGCACATGGCTTTGATGGACTTGTGTTGGTACCAAACTGTGATAAAATCGTTCCTGGTATGTTAATGGGTGCACTTCGTGTCAATGTACCAGCGGTTGTTATGAGTGGTGGTGCTATGCTTCCAGGAAATGATCGTGGCAAACCAATGAGTCTTTCCACGATGTTTGAAGCTGTTGGTGCTAAAAAAGCCGGCTTGATCGATCAGGCAGAATTAACACACATCGAACAAAACGCATGCCCAGGATGTGGATCATGTTCTGGTATGTTTACCGCAAATTCTATGAACTGTTTATGCGAGGTACTGGGAATTGCATTGCCAGGAAATGGTACGATTCCAGCAGTATACTCTGCACGTACACAATTAGCGAAGAAGGCTGGTATGGCAGTCATGGATATGGTAAATAAAGATATCAAACCAAGAGATATCGTCAATGAAAAAGCATTGCGTAATGGACTTGCATGTGATATGGCACTGGGATGTTCTTCTAATACCGTATTACACTTACTAGCGATTGCAAAGGAAGCACATGTGAATGTTGATTTGGACTTGATCAATGAAGTTTCTCAGGCAACGCCAAACTTATGCCGTTTAGCACCAGCAGGACCAGATCATATCGTAGATCTGTATAATGCAGGTGGTGTACAGGCTGTCATGAAAGAACTGTCTAAGAAAAATCTGATTGATGTGGACTTAATGACTGTAACTGGTAAAACTGTAAAAGAAAATATCGCAAATGCAGTGAATATGGATACCAATATCATTAAGAATATTGAACATCCAAACAGTGCAACTGGTGGTATTGCGGTACTATATGGCAATATTGCGCCAAAAGGCTGTGTTGTCAAACGTAGTGCTGTAGATCCTAAGATGATGGTGCATACAGGACCAGCACGTGTCTTTGACAGTGAAGAAGATGCAATCGCAGCTATCTATGCTGGTAAGATCGTAAAAGGCGATGTTGTTGTTATTCGTTATGAAGGACCAAAAGGTGGACCTGGTATGCGTGAAATGTTAAATCCTACCAGTGCACTTGCCGGTATGAAACTGGATAAAGATGTTGCATTGATCACAGATGGACGATTCTCTGGTGCTACCAGAGGGGCAGCTATCGGACATGTATCTCCTGAAGCCGCAAGTCATGGACCAATCGCCATCATCAAAGAAGGCGATCAGATTGCGATTGATATCAACGAAGGTAAAATCAATCTTTTGATTGATGAAGCAGAATATCAAGCTAGAATGGATGCATGGGTAAAACCAGAACCAAAGATCAAAGAGGGATGGTTATATCGTTATTCCCGTATGGTTGCCAGTGCTGATGAAGGTGCTGTATTAAAATAATGTAGGAAAAGCAAAGATGAAATTAGTCTTTGCTTTTTTATTATACAGAATGTAAATGCACGCACAAATGGTGAAATATAATTAAGTCCTGGACCAATGTATGGCAGTCTTACAAAGATGGAAATAGACGCTCTGAAATTTTTTTGTGATGAAGCGCCCGTATAGATATGATTAAACGTGTATTTAAGGGAGAATGATACTCTTGCTGGTGTTGTTTTTCTTATGTATTTTGCCACAATTACGGATACAATCTCATTTTAATTTACTAGTACCTATACGCTATTAAAAAAACGCGGTCTTAATTGACTGCGTTTTTTAATAGCGTATGATCAAATAGTTTGCGCCAGTTCATGTGATATGTCACAACATAAAGTATCAGAGATAATATAATTCCTAACACCACATCAATGATACTGTGCTGTTTGATGAACATAGTCGCAAGAATAATCAGGATAGAAACGATACCGGTTGTTCCTTTGATCAAGAAAGGATGTTTAAAATACTGATATCTGAATACCACAATCCAAATCGCTACAGTACTGGATACATGGATAGATGGACATACATTGGTTGGAGAATCCATACTTTGAAGGAAAGCGACCAGTTTTGCACATAGATTGTCATGAACAATTGGTACACGTAATTGTAAACCGTTTGGTAAAATGGTATAGACAATTAAACAAAAGGTCATGCCGGTAAACATGAAAAAGCATAAATCCTGAAAATCTTTTTTGGAATGAAATAAAAAATAGGCTAGTGGAAGCACCAATAATGGAAACCACATCACATATGGAATGACAAAGTATTCATTAAAAGGAATCATATCATCCACAGCACTGTGTAAGATATAGCGCGGTGTTATCAAATGCTCTAACAATTCAAAATATAATAAATAAAAAATCCAATATCCCAGTAGATAACAGTGTGGATGTTCTTTGATCCACGGTTTTAATTTACAAAACATGTTATCCCCCTTTCACATGTATTTTATTATAGAAGTATTCTTATCAAAAAACAACGTTTTTTTCCTTACAAAAATGAAACAACAGCATCCAATCTAAGCGAATGCTGTTATTTGTATATGTAGATTTTTTTACTTAACGGCCTGTACATTCAGCTTTTTCTGATGTAAACAGCGTTTCACAACTGGTAATGCTACAATCGCAATCACATAGCCGACACCAGATTGGAAAATATTTTCCGGAATCCCAGTTAAAGCGATGGCCATACTTCCTTTTAGATACCATTTCGCAAGGAAGTATCCAACAACCATAATGACACATCCTAAGCCATAGGCACCCCATTTTGCTTTTTCACCAAATTTGCGAAGCAGATAAGATACCACAACCCCCTCTAATCCTTTGATGATCAGGGTAGGAAAGAAGTAATAAGCATATCCTCCAGCAACATCTGCCAAAGCACTGCCCAAACCTCCTATCAAAAAGCCACCTAATGGATCAACGATGCTGGCAAATAGTAAGATAAAGCCATCTCCCAAGTTAAAATAGCCATTCAAGGCATTTGGAATTTTGATATACATCGTAGCCACAAAGACAACTGCCATGCCAAGTGCATATAATACGATTTCCTGTGTAGTTAAAGTTTTCTTTTTCATTTTTCTCAAGCCCCTTTCTGCTTGCTCACTATTCTATCAGAAATCTGTCATCATAAAAATGTACAGAATATATATTAATTTAGAGTACAGTTTGTTATAATAGAAGTGGTGATGATATGAAAATTAATACAATCAACTTTGAAAAACAAAATGGCAGACCTATTTATCTTCAATTGTATGAAAAGCTTCGTGATGATATGCTGGCTGGTTATTTAAAAAAGAATGATCAGCTGCCAAGTATACGTAAATGTGAGAAACAGTTAAAAATCAGTAAGACAAGTGTAGAGCGTGCTTATGAACAGCTGTTGATGGAAGGATATATCGTTTCTATCCCTCAGAAAGGCTATTTTGTTGATGTTGATGAAGAACATCGTATGCTTAGAAAACAGCTGGTAGAGAGGCCTTATGAGGTGAATACACAAAAGGTACGCTATGACTTTCGATCACAGACGATGGATAAAGACGCTTTTGACATGTCTTTATGGAAAAAGTATTTAAAAGAAGTTTTAGATATGGAACAGGATATCACTACATATGGTGACGCTCAGGGAGAATATGCACTGCGACTTGCCCTAGGCAGATATGCTTATTCCATGCGTGGGGTATTTTCTACACCAGAACGTATGTTGATCGGTGCCAGTTTTCAATCGTTGTTATATATCCTTTGCGGATATTTAAAAGAGCCGATCATCGGTATGGAAGAAAGCGGCTTTCTACAGGCAGAACAGGTATTTTCTGATTATGGCTATCCTGTGATAAAACTGGATATGCATCCAGAGGGTGTATCGATTGAAGAATTGATAGAAAAACATATCAACGTATTATATATCAATGCAGGAAGTATGGGAAGTGATCATCAGCCTTTACAAAGTAAAAAGCGTAAAGAACTGCTTGCATGGGCCAAAGCATATCATGCATTGATCATTGAGGATGACCATAATGGAGAACTTCGATATCATTCACGTCCTACGCCGTGTATGCAAGGATATGATATGGGAAAACATGTGCTTTATATTGGCTCTTTTTCCAAATTGCTGCTGCCGGCTTTGCGTATCAGTTATCTTGTCATGAATCAGGAAATGCTTGAGGTATATGAAAAAGATCATTATGGTCCCAGTGCTTCCAAAATCGAACAATTGGCACTTGCCAGATATATTAGTGACGGTCATTTAGAACGCCATGTCAAACGCTTAAAAAAACGTTATGAATATAAATGTCATTATATGATGGAATTATTACATAGATATTTACCCGATGTAGACGTATATCTGGAGGAAGCTGGTTTACAGCTCATTCTGCGCTTTCCTTTTTCTATCGATGGAAAAGCTTTGATTGAGGCGTGTAAAAAGCAGCAAATCTTATGTAATATGAACGCCCAGAAAGATTTAGTATTATCGTTTGCAGGTATTCATGAAGAAGAAATGGAAGAGGCTGTGCAAACCATTGTATCCATATGGAAACAGGTGGATAAACGAATATAAATGTCATAAAACAAAGAAGCGTATGCAAGTGATGAGCATACGCTTTTACAAATTTAAGTAAGTTCTATAAAACCAAAATCATCATCATCGTCTGCCTGTAATGTGAAATCTATCCAATATTCGATCCAGTCTAAAAAATGCATGGGTTCTTTCGTACCTGGCTTGAAAATAGGTGCAATGCCAAAATCATTCGATAAATCAAAAAACCACATCGTACCATAAGTTGTTTCATCTCCACTGTTCACAACCAAAATATTCGTCATGCCACAACCTTCCTGACATAAAACCAGATAACCTCTGCATATTTCATCGTTCTCTTCTTCCATCAACATTTCATATGTATCATCATCGATCTGGTAAATGAGAAGAGGCGCATCTATCGTATAAGGAAATGGTTTTTCAGGAATAGAATTCATTTCATATTCAGGTTTTGGCTTGATGATATCATATAATCCATAAAACGGTTTTTCTCCGGCACTTGCAATTGTTGTGATAAACTTTCGATAATCTTCTGGCAGTCTGATATGATGTGCTTTTTCATATGCGAGGACTTCTACTTCAGATAATGGCGGTTCAAAGATGTTATGATGGTAATATTTCTGAATTAATGGTATTTTTTCTTTGATTCTTTGTAATTGTTCATTTATGATTTCACTTGTCATAAAGATACCTTCTTTCTATTCTATGGTAAGATTTTTTGTTTTAAAAAGCAATCATAAAATGCGCCGAATGATAGGAATAAGCGTATAATGGGAGTATAAAGGAAGTGGTGTTATGAATCAGTTTTTATGGACACAGGTAGAATTGCTATGTCGTATCATCATTGCAGGTATTTGTGGTGGAATCATTGGCTATGAACGTAAAAATCGTAATAAGGAAGCAGGTATTCGTACCCATATGATTGTGGCGCTTGGCGCTTCTTTGATCATGATTGTCAGTAAGTATGGCTTTGCGGATATCTTAGGGGAACAGGGGATTGCTTTAGATCCTTCCCGTATTGCCGCACAAATCGTTACCGGTGTAGGATTTCTTGGCGCAGGCATGATTTTTATGCGTAAGAATACCATATCCGGATTAACCACTGCAGCAGGAATCTGGGCAACCAGTGCCATAGGTATGTCTATTGGAAGCGGCTTGTATCTTCTTGGTATTGTGACCACCGTTTTGATTGTGGTTATTCAGATCATCTTACATGGGCGTTTATTGAAAGAAACGTATAAAGATGAAATTAGTTTTCTGTTGAAAAAGGATAAGAATGCTGTACAGGATTTGCAAAAACAATTAGAAAGCATGCACATAGAAATTTTAAATATTGAAATCAAAAAACATAATGAATTTTACATGGTAGAAATGGTGGTATCCTTACCAGAAAATTATCATGCGACAGAAATGCTGAAGCTGTTTCAGCATTGTGATTATATTGAAGAAGTCAATATATAGGAGGACAGATGGCAAAATTAAGGATGAAGAAAATTGGAAATCTGAAAGATGAAGTAATGCTTTTAGATGAAGAAGTTCTGAAATTAGGAAAATCAATGGAAAAAGCAGATGCATTTTTTACAGAGGATGCACATTATTTTGCAGTATATGAAAAATATTACTATCGTGCAGATAATTATGTAACATTATCTATACATCTTTATAAACAGGAAGATACGATATGGATAGAAGCTATTTCTGCTGGTGGCGGTGGAGGGATATTAAAAATCTCGTGGGGAAGTGAACAGGATTTTCTGGCTGATTTTGAACGTTTGTTACGAAAACAGGGATATCATGAATGAAATAGAAGGATGCGAATTTTGCATCTTTTTTATTGCTTTATGACAAATTTGTCATTGTGATAGATTTCATCTCTGCTTTCTTGTATAATTTTATAGAGTAGGTGAGGATATGAAGATTTTATTTGTAGAAGATGATGATGCAATCGCACTAGGCTTAATATATTCTTTGGAAAAAGAAGGGTATCAAATCACACATTATAAAACACAGAAAGAAGCCATAAATGCTTTATCTGAACAAAGCTTTGATCTGCTTTTGTTAGATGTGGGATTGCCAGATGGCAATGGCTATGAAATCTGTCGATATGCGAAAAGTAAACAGGAGGTGCCTGTGATTTTTTTAACGGCCATGGATGATGAAGTAAATATAGTGATGGGATTAGATATTGGCGGGGATGATTATATCACAAAGCCGTTTCGTATCAAAGAACTACAAAGCCGTATCCGTTCCGTGATGCGCCGTTATCAGAAACAGGAAGATGATGGTATTGCGAAAATACGTGATATTATCATCAATACCAAAACGGGTAAGGTATATAAAAATAATACGGAAATATTATTAACAGCACTGGAATATCGTCTTTTACTAGTTTTCTTAAATCATCAGGGACAGATTTTAAGCAGAAGTCAGATATTAGAAGGTATCTGGGATGTGGCAGGTAATTATGTAAATGATAATACATTATCTGTCTATATTAAACGATTAAGAGAGAAACTGGAAGATGATCCAGGAGATCCCCTTATTATTGTGACCGTGAGAGGACTGGGATATCGTATGGAGAAAAACAATGTGGCATAATGTAGAATATCGTAAATTTACATATGTTTTCTTTATCCTGCTTATCCTTTTCACAATAGTGATGAGCGTATGTGTATCAATGATTGGTGCTATAATTTTATTTGTATGTGGACTATGTTTATATCTTTCTTGTGCAGTTTTTACTACTTTGCGTTATCGAAGTATTGCGGCATTGTCAAATTATCTTCAAGCTGTTTATAATGGTCAGGAAACAATGGATATCCGTAATCATAAAGAAGGTGAATTAAGCGTTTTAAAAAGTGAAATTTATAAGATCACCAGCATTTTAAAACAACAAAGTGATACCATGCATAAAGAAAAGATATTTCTGGCAGATTCTTTAAGCAATATCTCCCATCAATTGAAAACACCACTGACCGGTATGTTAGTAATGAGTGAACTGTTACAGGATGAAGCATTGCCGCAAGAGAAACGCAAAGAGTTTCTGGCACAGATACAAACACAGCTAAAACGTATTGAATGGCTGGTCACAACATTGTTGAAAATCAGTAAAATTGATGCACAGGCAATTGAATTTCATAAACAGCCAATACCATTAACAACCATCATAAATAAAGCATTAGAACCTATCCGTATTCCATTGGAAATCAAAGAAATCAACTGTCATGTAGAATGTGATGAACATATTTTGATTCATGCGGATGAAAACTGGTGTATAGAGGCATTTGTGAATATCTTTAAAAATTGCATGGAACACACACCTGTGAAAGGAACTCTGCAGATTTGCTGTGAAGATAATCCTTTACAAAGCATTGTCTGTATCAAAGACAGTGGTTGTGGAATTGATCCTGAGGATATCCCACATATATTTGAACGTTTTTATAAAGGCAAGAATGCCGCAAGTGAAAGTGCGGGAATTGGCTTGTCTTTATCAAAGAAGATTCTATTAGAACATGCAGCAACTATTCAGGTAGAAAGTGAATTACAGAAAGGCAGTACGTTTACAATTTGTTTTCATAAATAACATAGGAAAGGAAAAAATGTATGGAATATAAACAAGCAGAACGAAAGGATTTACAAATCGTATATGATATTGTGCAGGAGGCGATTGCAACAGTATATCCCAAATATTATCCCAAGGAAGTCGTAGCGTTTTTTCATGAGCTGCACAGCATGGAAAATATAGAAAAAGATATAATCGACAAACGTGTGGGAGTCTTGCTTGATCATGATGAAGTTGTTGGGACAGGCTGTTATGAACATGATCATATCACAAGGGTATATGTTCGTCCTGCTGAACAGAAAAAAGGCTATGGCAGTTATATCATTAAACAGCTTGAAAAGATGATTTCCCAAACATATCCAAGTGTGGGTTTAGATGCATCTTTGCCAGCATGTCATTTATATGAACAACGCGGATATCAAACGATCACGCATGGCAGACATCTTTTAGAGCATGGTGTTGTTTTGGTTTATGAAATTATGGAGAAAAAGTTTTAAAACAGATTTGTCGAAATAACATATTCCTTGTCTTTTTCCAGGGAAACATCAGATGACAAAATTGTCATGTGGAAGTCATTTGACAGTCATGATGCTTTGATAAACTTGATGATGAAGGAAGGGAATACAAATGGATATATTAAAAGTAGAACATGTATCAAAAATATATGGAAAAGGAGAAACCAGTGTAAAAGCATTGGATGATGTTAGTTTCAGTGTAGAACAGGGACAGTTTGTGGCAATTATCGGCCCAAGTGGTTCTGGTAAATCTACTCTGTTACATATTCTGGGTGGTGTGGATACACCAACAAAGGGAAAGGTATATGTGGATGGCAATGATATGTATACCTTAAATGAAAGCGCCCTTGCGATATTTCGCAGACGTCAGATTGGCTTGATCTATCAGTTTTATAATCTGATTCCAGTATTAAATGTGGAAGAAAATATCACACTGCCACTTTTATTGGATCATCGAAAAGTGGAACAAAAAAATCTGGATGAGCTTGTGGATATCCTGGGATTAAGCACACGTTTATCTCATCTGCCTAATGAATTATCCGGAGGACAGCAACAGCGTGTATCGATTGCTAGAGCATTGATTGCTTCACCAACTCTGGTACTTGCGGATGAACCAACGGGGAACCTGGATCGTAAAAACAGTGAAGAAATTGTTGCTTTATTAAAACAGCTGCATAAAGAAAAGAATCAGACACTCATCATCATTACCCATGATGAAAGCATTGCATTACAGGCGGATCGTATTATTTCTATCGAAGATGGAAGAATCGTCAAAGATGAGGTGATTCGCAAATGAACATCATGAACAAAGTCACATGGAAATGTATGAAACAAAATAAGAAACGTACCATTGTGACCATCATTGGTGTCATCATCTGTGTTGCTATGATAACAGGTGTTTGTACCATAGCAGCATCTTTTCAGGAAACAATGATACAAAATGCGATATATCAAAATGGAGCATACGAACTTCATGCAACGATATCTTTGGATACATATCATCAATTAAAACAGGATGATAAGATAAAGGATATTATGCGTTTAACAGCTATTGGTTCCACAGAAAATCCAATCAAAGATTCTTATCGAAACAGTATCAACATATATAGTCTTGATGTGAAGCATATGGATTTAATAGGTGCAAAACTGGAAGAGGGAAAACTGCCAGCAAATAAAAATGAAATATTGGTAGCTTCTAGTTTATTACACAACCAGGCATTTCAACATCAGATAGGTGACACCATGACATTGCCCCTTGGTCATATAGAATACGGGGAACAAGGGGAAATAAACTTTATCAAGGAAAAGGAAATGACGTTTACCATTACCGGCAGTATTTTGTGTCCAACTTGGGAAAACTCCGATACTTATGTAATGGCAACGATGTTTGATTCATCGTTTTTAGCCAAAGATAATCCACTCAGTGTTATGTTCAATCTGAAAACAGATAAGAACTTTTATAAACAGGTGGAAGATCTGACAGCTGCCTATGATTTACAAGAATTAAATGCCAATAATAGTCTTTTGATTTATAAAGGCATTTCTGATAACAGTGTATTAGCGACATTGATCGGAGTGGGAGCATTTCTGGGTGTGATTATTTTGATTGGCGGCTTCTCCCTGATCTATAATGCATTCTCCATTTCTTTAAGTGAGCGAAGCCGATATCTAGGCATGTTGTCAAGTATTGGCGCCACCAAGAAACAAAAACAGGCTTCTGTATTCTTTGAAGCTTTCTTAATCGGAATAATTGCGATTCCCACAGGCTTATTATCGGGTATTCTAGGAATCAAAATTACATTCTATTTTATGTCGCCGTATTTTGCGAATGTATTTGATGTAGAAAGTGGTTTAGCCTTTGTTGTCAATCGCTGGTGTATCCTCATTCCAATGGTGTTTTCTGTCTTTGTATTGGTAATATCTGCATGGGTGCCATCTTTAAAGGCATCTAAAATCAATGCGATTTCTGCGATACGGCAGAATGGTGATTTTAAAATTAGAAAACGTGATATTAAAACAAGCAGCCTTACAAGAAAACTGTTTGGATTTGAAGCAGAACTTGGCTTGAAAAATACAAAACGCTATCATGCAAGATATCTTGCGACGCTGTTTTCTTTGATCATCTGTATCGTTTTATTTATGACTGCAAGTTATTTTACGACGAGTATGCAGCAAAGTGTAACGATGACCAGTTTTGCTTCTAATTATGATCTGCGTGTGGATTTTTATACTAAGAATGATAAATCTATAGAGGAATTACCTGAATTAAAAGAGCTGCAACAGGTAAAACATGCGAAAAGCCATACATTTTTCACTGAGGATTCTTTTCAATTAGAGCATGTATCCCTTAGTGATGAGGCA
Source organism: [Eubacterium] hominis (assembly GCA_014337235.1). Classification (GTDB taxonomy): domain Bacteria; phylum Bacillota_I; class Bacilli_A; order Erysipelotrichales; family Erysipelotrichaceae; genus Hoskinsella; species Hoskinsella hominis. The sequence continues at coordinate 3,105,425 of CP060636.1, forward strand.
AAAGCATATATTAAAATACAGTCACAAGGCTATGATGGGTTATCAGAAGAAGATATCAAAAACATGTATTATCCTCGCTTATATATACAGGTGTTAGATGATGAAAGCTTCGCAAGATATTGTGAACAGATCGGTGTGGATGTATCAGAAATGAAACAAAAAGAACCATCTTTTATCTTTGTGAATGAGCGAAATATGTATAATGACAGTGATGGCAGCTATCGTGAAATGAAAATCTTAAAGGATGTAGGCAATGATATCACAATTATTGCGGATAGTGAAACGAATAAAAAACACAGCCTTCATATCGTAAAACAGACAGATAAAGTACCTGATATTAATCCAGGCTACAGTTCAAAATTAGAAGTGCACGCGATCACCAATTTCGCAAATGCCAGATTACTGAATGAAGAATTAGTCGCAAAAGGATGTCCAAAGATTTCTACGTTCTATGAAATCCAATACCAAAGTGATGATGCGGAGGCACTTGGAAAAGAAGTAAAAGCAATTGTGGATGGAAGTGATGAGATTACCGCAAGTTTTGATAATATCACAGAACAGCGTATGCGCGAACAACAGCGAACGATATTGATTTCTGTATTCCTGTATGGTTTTGTGGTATTGATTTTATTGATTTGTATGACCAATATCATGAATACGATTTCTACCAGTATTTCACTTAGAAAACGTGAACTGGCAATGTTGAAGTCGATTGGCATTACACCATCAAAATTTAAAAAGATGATCATGTATGAAACTCTGTTTTATGGCATCAAGGCAGTTGTCTATGGCGTTCCACTTGGCATATTATGTATGTTTATCATGAATTTGATTTATGGTCAAAGTTTGAGTTTTGCGTTTCATGTATCATGGCGCAATATCCTGTTTATCATTTTAGGCGTATTCTTCATGTTGATGATTGCCATGTGGTATGCGATTGCAAAAATTAGAAAAGATAATATCGTAGAAACGATAAGAAACGAAAGTATTTAAAACATAAAGATTATCTGATTTAGATAATCTTTTTTTGATAGACAGTTTGCAACAAATATCTATAGAAAACGCTTTCAAAGGATGTTATAATGAAGCCATAAATAACGTTGGAGGATTATATCATGGATCAATATATTATGGCAATCGATCAGGGAACAACAAGCACAAGAGCAATCCTGTTTGATTCAGAAAGCAATATCATTTCTGTAGCACAAAAAGAATTAGAAAATTTCTATCCACATCCAGGATGGGTGGAACAAAATGCCAATGATATCTGGGCAAGCACGGTTGGTGTTATGTTTGAAGTACTTGCGAAAAGCGGTATTCGGGAACAACAGATTGCGGCTATCGGTATCACCAATCAAAGAGAAACAAGTGTTGTCTGGGATAAAGAAACCGGAATTCCTATTTATTTTGCGATTGTATGGCAATCTCGTCAAAGCGATGCTTATTGTGAAAAGTTCAAGGATGAAGGCTTAGAAGATATGATAAAGGAAAAAACCGGCTTATTGCTGGATCCATATTTTTCTGCTAGTAAAATCCGCTGGATCTTAGATCATGTAGAAGGGGCACAACAGCGTGCAGAAAAAGGTGAGCTGTTGTTTGGGACAATGGATACCTGGCTGTTATGGAAATTAACCAAGGGTGAAAAACATATGAGTGATGTATCTAATGCATCTCGTACGATGTTGATGAATATTCATACATTGGAATATGATGAAGATTTATTGAAGCTTTGGAATATTCCACGTTGTATGTTGCCACAAATCGTAGACAGTTCTATGGTTTATGGGGTATGTAAAGGCTTGTTTGATACACCTATTCCTATCGCATCTTTGGTAGGCGATCAACAGGCAGCTTTATTTGGACAGACATGTTTTGATGCAGGAAGCGTGAAAAATACATATGGTACAGGCTGTTTCTTATTGATGAACACAAAAGATCGTATTATTCATTCCAGCCATGGACTTGTGACATGTGTAGGATGGCGGATTCATGGGGAAGTAGATTATGTGTTGGAAGGCAGTGTGTTTGTGGCAGGTGCAGCGATTCAATGGCTGCGAGATGGATTAAAAATTATACAAAACAGCAGTGAAAGTGAACAGCGGGCTACTTCTGTACAGGATTGTGGCGGAGTTTATGTGGTGCCTAGTTTTACAGGACTTGGCGCTCCCTATTGGAAACCACAGGTCAAAGGGGCAATTTTTGGATTAAGCAGAGGAACCAGCCAGGAACATATCATACGTGCTACCCTGGAATCATTAGCTTATCAAACAGCCGATGTCATAGAGGCAATGCGGGAAGACAGTGGCCTACCACTTACCAGATTACAAGTGGATGGAGGAGCTAGCCGCAATAATTTCCTTTTACAATTTCAAAGTGATATCTTACATACCCAGGTAGTACGCTCACTCATCAGTGAAACAACTGCACTTGGTGCTGCTTATCTTGCAGGTCTTGCGGTAGGATATTGGAAGGATCAGGATGAAATTAGAAAGCAGTTTCAAATCGGTGGTAAATTTGATCCGCAAATGGATGAAGTTTCCAGAAATGCCAGAATATGTGGCTGGAAACGGGCAGTTTCTGCCGTTATGATTTTCTGATAAAAAATTAACTATAGATATGGGTGTAAACATATTGACGAAAGTGAATATGTTCTGTTATGATAAACTACGTAAATAGGAAAGTTTACAATAAAAATGGAGGAGAATATTATGTTGAAAAAATTAAGTGTTCTTGCAGTTGCATTCTTACTAGCGGCATGTGGTTCATCAAACAATGCACCAGAAACAAAAGGTACTGCTACATCTGACAAAGATGATAAAGGCAATACAATTACTGTAGAAATCACAAAACAGGGTGATGATGTAAAGAGTGTATCTATCGATGAAACTTATGAAGGCAGCACAAAGAAACAATTAGGTGAAAAGTATGGTATGAAAGCTGGTACTGCATCTGATCCATCTAAGCTTGGTCAAGAATGGGACGAACAGATCAAGAATCTTGAAGATTACATCGTAAAAAATGGTATCGATAAAGTTGAATTAGACGAAAAAGGATATCCAAAGAATGAAGATGTAAGAACTGGCTGTACAATCAATATCAAACGTATCATGGATACTGTAAAAGCAGCTAGCGACAGCGCAAAATAATAAGAAAATGGCCAATCAAAGGATTGGTCTTTTTTGTATATGAACCAATTTATAGAACCATACTAGGGGTATGGAGGTCTATGATATGAAAAAAGTAATATGTTTAACATTATGTGCCTTGATGTTTGCGGGATGCAGCAGCAATTCCAAAGCAGATATCAAAGAAGGCAAAGCAACCTATACCAATGATAAAGGCGAAGTGACAACCGCAAAAGTCAAATTGAAAAATGGTGATCTTGAAGAAGTAGAAATTGATGAAACTGCGCAGGGCAAGGATAAGAGTAAAAAAGCATTAGGAAATGATTATCAAATGAAACAGGCAAGTAAAATTGGGAAAGAATGGTATGAACAAATTGATTTTCTTGAAAAGTATATTGAGAAAAAGGGTGTTGACAGTATTAAATTAAACAAAGAAGGCAAAGCGGAAAATAACGATGTCACAAGCGGTTGTACGATACGCATTGATGGATTTTTAAAAGCAGTAAAAGAAGCAGAGAAAAATGCCAAGTAAAACAAATCGCAAGATTTGTTTTTTTGTTGAAAATGTGTTGCTTTACAGGTATAATAGAACAGTAATGGAGGCTATATGAATAAAGCAGATAAAATATTTATTGGAATCGTATTGATCGTTGTATGCTTATTATATATCCCTTCATTGTGGAATGCTTATCAAAACAAAGGGAAAGCAAAAACAGCTGTTGTCAGCTATAAAAATGAAGAAGTACTTCGTATTGATATGAAAGTGGATAAAGACTATGAGGTACAGGGAAGTCTTGGTCCTGTGCATATCGAAGTAAAAGATGAAAAGGTACGTGTAGAAAAGGAAAACAGTCCTTATCATTTGTGTTCTATTCAGGGTTGGGTATCGGATGCGAATATGCCAATCGTCTGTCTGCCAAACAATATTGTTGTGGTCATAGAAACAAGTGATACATCAAGTAGTGATGATGTGGATACGGTGATACAATGAGAAATGATACAAAACGTATGACAACCATAACCATGCTGATTGCGTTGTCGATCGTGTTTCATATGGTAGAATCGATGATTCCTGTTCCTGTACCGATTCCCGGTTTTAAACTGGGACTAGCAAATATTGTAGGATTAATTGCGTTGTATCTATATGGTGCACGCGTCATGCTGGAAGTTAATCTTATGCGAGTTGTATTTGCCTCACTTCTTCGTGGAGTATTGTTTGGCACTGGTTTTTGGTTAAGCTTATGCGGTGTAATCTTAAGCAGTCTTGCATGTATTATCGCTTATAAAAAAAGCCCGATGAGCATCTTTGGTGTGAGTGTGGCTGGAAGTGTGTTTCATGCAATCGGACAGGTAATTGCGGTTACCTTTATTTATGCACAATTCTTTATGCAGGCGATACTGCCTTTATTGATACTGGCAGGTATACCTACAGGATTATTGATAGCATTTATCGCATCACAGGTTTTGAAAAGAATTCATAGGGAAAGTATAAAAGGAGGATAAACAATGGAAACATTTGTATATAGACCAAAAGGAGTTTGTTCACAGGAAATGCGTTTTGAAATGGATGGCGACATTATTCGCAGCGTAAAAATCGTTGGCGGATGTGCAGGCAATCTTTTGGGGATATCCAGAATTATTACAGATAAAAAAATAAGTGAAGTTATTTCTGCGTTTGAAGGGGTACGCTGCGGTATAAAACCAACATCATGTCCAGATCAAATATCTAAGGCATTATTGGCTTATGCTGCTGAACATGACATCAAGGTCAATTAGCATACAACAGATAAAACGTTAACGATAGGCACTTATTGCCTATTTTTTTGTATCAAGAAGGAGGGAGTAGATGAAAAATATAAAATTTATATGGGAGTACGCAAAGCCATACCAAAGAAAAGGCGTTATGATTATTTTCCATGTTGGTATTTATGCATTCTTTACACTTGTAGCGCCATTGATTATTTCTTATATGCAGGATAATATCATATCCGGGATACCATTTGAAAATGCATTCTTACAACAGATCGTAGATGCTATGGGTGGAATCAGCTATCTGCAAGAACACTTATGGATAGGCAGTCTGATGATTTTATTTTGTTATGTATGTATTGGTATTGCTATTTATAAGCGAAGCATGAATGGAGGATACTTTTCTGAAAGTTTTGCATTACATGTAAGAAATCATATGTATGACCATTTACAAAAGCTGAGCTTTCATTACCATAAACAAAAAGACAGTGGCGATTTGATTCAAAGAAGTACATCCGATATCGAAACGATACGAAGATTTTTAGCAACACAGTTATCAGAAATGATCTATGCAGTCATGATTGTGGCAATCGCTATTAGTATCTTGTTTTCAAGAAATGTAAAACTAACGATTATTTCGATTTGTTTACTACCATTTATCATGTTGGCATCCTTTATTTTCTTTCGCAAAGCCAAAAAAATCTTTTTGGAATGTGATTTGGCAGAAAGCAGTATGACAAGTGTCTTACAGGAAAACTTAAATGCGATGCGTGTTGTAAAAGCTTTTCATCAGGAAGAAAAAGAAATAGAAAAATTTGAAACATTTAATGAAGCATACCGCAAGAAGTATTTTGACTTGATGCATGCTTTAGGAATCTTTTGGAGTGGTACGGATTTTTTAGGTTTGTGTCAATATTTGATCATGATGATATCCGGTGTCTACATGGCACTTGAAGGAGAGCTTACGACTGGAACATTCTTTATATTTCTAATGTATGAATCTATGATTATCTGGCCGATTAGACAGCTTGGGAGAATCTTAGCCGATATGGGAAAGGTCAGTGTATCCATCAAACGTATCAAGGAAGTATTAGAAGAGCCATGTGAAGAACTGGAAAAAGGATTATGTCCTGAAATCAAGGGCGATATCGTATTTGATCATGTCAATTTCCGATATGCGGATGATCCAAGAATGGTGTTGAAGGATATCAGCTTTCATATACCAGCCGGCACAAAGGTTGCGATTATGGGACCAACAGGCAGTGGTAAAAGCTCACTGGTGCATCTATTGACCGGTATTTATGATTATCCATCAGGCAGTATTCAAATCGATGGCGTAGAACTACGTGATATCGCAAAACAATGGTTAAGAAAACATGTCCAGATTGTTTTACAGGAGCCTTTTCTTTTCTCAAAAACGATTTATGAGAATATCCATCTTGCGGATATCCACGCCCAGAAAACAGATATCGAACAAGTAGCTCAAATGGCCAGTATTCATGATACCATCCTGTCATTTGACAAAGGTTATGATACAGCAGTAGGAGAAAAAGGTGTTACATTATCAGGTGGACAGAAACAGCGTGTTGCTATCGCAAGAACATTGCTTTGTAAAAGCCCAATCATCATCTTTGATGATTCTTTAAGTGCATTAGATACCAAAACTGACCAGATGATTCAACATGCCTTATCATCTTTAGACCATGATATGACCATGTTGATGATTACCCATCGTATATCATCTGCCAGTAAAGCAGATATGATCATTGTCTTACAGGATGGCTGTATTTCTCAAATTGGTACACATGAAGAATTACTGCATCAGGAAGGTTTATACCAAAGAATTTACCATATTCAACAGGAAGGGGGGATACAGGATGGAAGAACAGGAATTTGAGAGTGATATTTATGATGTATCCGTCTGGAAAAAAGTATTGCTCCTGTTATGGGAACATAAAAAAATTGTGATATGGAATTTGATTTTAAATGTTCTTTTGGCTTTTACCGATATCATTTTACCCCTGTTTAATCGATTTGCGATTGATACATATGTAGTAGAACAGACAAAAGCGGATTCTTTGCCAGTATTTGCGATATGTTATGCCATACTGATCATGACACAATGTATTCTTGTATATGGCTTCTTTCGCTTAGCAGCACGTATTGAAAGTGATTTTGGCAAGAATCTAAGAAAGAAGTGCTTTGAGAAGCTTCAAGTGCTCACGTATGCGTATTTCGATCGTACAGCCAATGGCTGGCTGATGGCAAGAATTACTTCTGATACGGCAAGACTTGCGGAAATCTTAGCATGGAGCATGGTCGATCTTGTATGGGGCATCATTGTCATGATCGGTATTAGTATCGTTATGCTCTTCATCAATTGGAAAATGGCGCTGTGTATTTTAATTATCGTACCAGTTCTGTGGTTTGTGTCTTTATTTTTCCAAAGAAGAATCTTATCTGCACAACGAAAAAGCCGTAAAGCAAACAGTAAGATTACGGCAGCATTTGCGGAAGGAATCAATGGGGCAGTCACGACCAAAACACTAGGTATTGAAAAAGAAAACTTTGAAGAATTTCAAGGAAAAACAAAAGATATGCAGCACTACTCGATTCGAGCAGTACGCTTTAATGCAATCTTTCAGCCAATCGTATATCTGTTATCTGCGATTGCGATTGCCTCTTTATTGTTTATCGGTGGCAATCAGGTATTAATGAAAACCATACAGTTTGGTACCCTTGCTATGTTTATCAATTATGCCAATTTATTCTTTGATCCATTGAAACAGATTGCACGTATCTTAGCAGAAATACAAATGGCAAGTGCCAGTGCAGAACGTGTGGTTTCTTTATTGGAAGAAGAAGTGGATATCGTTGATCGAGAAGATGTGATCAAGCAGTATGGAACGCTGTTACAACCTAAAAAAGAAAACTATGAGCCATTATATGGCGATGTGACATTCGACCATGTGGATTTTTACTATAATGAGAAAGAAATGGTATTAACGGATTTCTGTCTGGAAGTAAAGAAAGGACAAATGATTGCACTAGTGGGTGAAACAGGCTCAGGCAAAAGCACCATTGTGAATTTGTTATGTCGTTTCTATGAACCAAAGAGTGGTAAAATTTTAATGGATGGAAAAGATATTCAAAAGCGGAGTGTTGGCTGGCTGCATTCTAATATCGGCTATGTTTTACAATCGCCAAATCTGTTCAGTGGCAGTATTTTAGATAATATCCGTTATGGAAAACCAGAGGCAACACTGGAAGAAGTCATTCATGTTGCTAAAGCGATTCAAGCGCATGAATTCATTATGGCATTACCACAGGGCTATGATACCAATGTAGGAGAAGGTGGAGATCGTTTATCTACCGGACAAAAACAGTTGATTTCCTTTGCGAGAGCATTGATTGTCGATCCTAGTATCGTTATCCTTGATGAAGCAACCAGTTCCATCGATACAGAAAGTGAAAAAGCCATCCGGCATGCGATGAAAACACTGCTGCATGATCGTACCAGCTTTGTTGTGGCACATCGTTTAAGTACGATCGTAGATGCTGATCAAATTCTGGTTATGCGCCATGGGAAAATCATGGAGCAGGGAACACATAAGGAATTATTAGCATTACATGGCTATTATTATGAATTATACAATAGTCAATATGAACAAGAATATACACAAAGAGCATGGAATATAGAATAGGAGTGATGTTGTGTCAACAATTGGAAATATATTATGGGTAATATTTGGTGGTCTGGAAATGGCTTTTGGCTGGTTTATTGCCGGCTGTTTATGGTCCATTACCATTATTGGGTTACCAATAGGGTTGCAATGCTTTAAAATTGCCGGTTTATTATTATGGCCATTTAAAAAGCAGATAGTGCCTTCTTCCATGGGGGCAATCAGCTTTTTAATGAATATTTTATGGCTGTTGATCAGTGGAATATGGCTTGCTATCGCAGAAGTGATCACTGGTGCTGCTTTATGTATCACGATCATTGGCATCCCATTTGGTCTGCAGCATTTCAAATATGCCACGCTGGCTTTGATGCCATTTGGTACCCGTGTAGAAAAAAGATATTACTAAAATGGGCATAAAAAAAATTTAGCTGAAAGCGTTGACAAAACAAAAACCATCCTGTATGATATTACCGTAATCGATGGATAGTGATTGTTTAAGTACAAGCTAAACCTATTTACACAAGAGCCAATAGAATATGCAGAATGTATGTGATAGTGGTTGATGTAGATAGGTTTTTTATGTGTTCAGAAAGGGGTCAGACCATGCAAATACATAAGATTTTAAATAACAATGTTGTCGTTGTGTTAGATGAACAGGAAAAAGAACAGGTTGTTATGGGAAGAGGTCTTGCCTTTAAGAAAAAGTGTGGAGATGAAATCGATCCAGCCCAGATTGACAAGGTGTTCACAATGAGCAACCCCGATACAAACAATAAATTTCAAGAGATAGTCGCAAACATACCACTAGAATATATGTTGTTGGTGGAAGATATTATCACCTATGCAAAAACACATATTGGAAAGAAAATCAATGATTCCATTTATATCTCTTTGGCAGATCATATCTTCATGTCCGTAAAGCGCTTCAGTGAAGGTATCGTTGTAAAAAATGCATTGCTATGGGATATTAAACGATTTTATAAAGATGAATTTTACATCGGTCAAAAAGCGGTAGAAATGATTGCGCAGCGTACAAAAATTATACTGCCGGAAGATGAAGCAGGATTTATTGCCTTACACTTTGTGAATGCACAGATGGAAGAAAATCCTGATAAAGTAGAAGATATGTACACCATCACGAAAGTGATGCAGGAATTATCCAATATCGTAAAATATTACTTCAACATGGAATATGATGAAGATTCTGTATATTATTATCGCTTTGTAACACACCTGAAATTCTTTGCCCAGCGTCTTGTGACAAAGAAAACCTATCAGGAAGAAAGTGAAGATGATTTATTGGATATCATCAAGATGAAATATAAAAATGCTTATGAATGTGTCAAAGTTATCAAAAAGTTCTTGGTAGAACAGTATGACTATCTTTTAAGTGATGAAGAAATGCTGTATCTGACCATTCATATCGCAAGAGTCACAAATAAGAACTGTGGGTAGTTCATCAGATCAACTGATTGGCTATAGATCAAAAAGAAAAGGAGGGACATTTTACAAGTATAAGGAGCAAACGACAAGCAATATTCAAATATTTCATATGTAACTGGATGGTGACATTAAGTTGGCCAAACCTTCATGTTTCGAATGAAAACGAAAAGAAATGGAGGACATAAACATGGGAAAATATGAACAATTAGCAAAGGACATCATTAAGAATGTCGGAGGAAAAGAAAACATCAATGGATTAACACACTGTATCACACGCTTACGTTTTAAACTGAAGGATGAATCAAAAGCAAATGATGACATCTTGAAAAATATGGATGGTGTCGTAACAGTTATGCATTCTGCAGGTCAGTATCAGGTCGTTATTGGAAATCACGTACCAAATGTATACGCAGATGTATGTGAAGTTGCTGGTATCGGAGGAGGTGCTCCTGCATCTGAACAAGATGCACCAAAAGGAGTATTCAATAAACTGATTGATATCATCAGTGGATGTTTCCAGCCAATCTTAGGCCCAATGTGTGCTGCTGGTATCGTCAAAGGTTTAAATGCATTGCTAGTATTCCTGATGGGCGCAAGCTATAGTACAAGTGGTACTTATATGGTATTAAATGCCATTGGTGATGCCGTATTCTATTTCATGCCAGTATTATTAGGATATACTGCAGCGAAGAAATTTAAATTAAACCCAATCACAGGTATGGTCATTGGTGCTGCATTATGTTATCCAACCATTCAAAAAGATGCATTGGCTGCAGCTGGGGAAGCACTAGGTTCTTTACCACTGTTAGGGGATTACTTTACAACTTTTATTGGTATTCCATTTGTTGCAGGTAACTATACATCTTCTGTTGTGCCAGTATTGGTTGTTGTTGCATTCGCAGGTTACTTACAGAAACTTGGCAAGAAATTCATTCCTGAAATGCTACAAGGATTCTTTGTTCCTTTATTTGTATTGCTGATCAGCTTACCAGTTGGTTTCTTAATCATTGGACCAATCGTTTCATTAGCTACAAACTTATTATCAAGTGGATTCTCTAATCTATATGCATTCTCTCCAGTATTAACAGGTGCTGTGGTTGGTTTCTTCTGGCAGGCACTTGTTATCTTTGGATTACACTGGGCATTGATTCCAATCGCTATGATCAATATGACAACTGCAGGATTTGATACAATCTTAGTAGGAAGCTTTGGATGCTCATTTGCACAGACTGCTGTAATTGCTGCTATGTTCTTTAAATTACGTGATGCAAAGAAAAAAGCACTTGCAATTCCTGCGATCGTATCCGGTGTATGTGGTGTAACAGAACCTGCAATCTATGGTTTCTCTTTACCTGAAAAAACACCATTTATATTCTCAATGATCGGTGGTAGTGCTGGTGGTGCATTATTTGCATTATTAAATGGTAAAGGTTATACCATGGGTGGTTTAGGTATCTTTGGTGTTGTAAACTACATCTCACCAACAGGGGATGCCAGTGGTATGTACGCAAGCTTTGCATGTATCGCTGTTTCTATGATCATTGGTTTTGTATTGACATTTTTCTTCTGGAAAGATAAATCAGAAGACATGAAGCCTGTGACTGTAGAAACAAAGAATCCAGTAAAAGTATCAAAAGAAGTTATCGTTTCACCAATCGAAGGAAAAGTGAAACCATTATCTGAAGTAAAAGATGCTGCTTTCGCAGGTGGTGCTTTAGGCAAAGGTATCGCAATTGAACCAGCAAATGGAAAAGTTATTGCCCCATTTGATGGTACAATCATGACATTATTCCCAACCAAACATGCGATTGGACTTGTAAGTGACAATGGATGTGAAGTATTGATTCATATTGGTTTAGATACTGTTCAATTAGAAGGAAAACACTTTGAAGCACATGTAAAACAAGGTGACAAAGTAACAAAAGGACAGCTGCTTGTTTCATTTGATAAAGCTGCTATTGAAAAAGAAGGCTATTGTGTAGATACACCTATCATTATTACCAATACCAATGATTATTTAGATATCGTAGAAACACAAGAAGCAAGCGTAAAAGCAAATGATTCGTTGATCACGGTATTACTATAAAATAAACGAAAGGAAAGGACATAAGTTTCTTTCCTTTCTTCAAATAAAGATGAATGTATGAAAGTTTCATATCTTTGAAAAATCATATAAAAAGATATGTGTTACCATAATAAATGAAGAAAAAGGAGGGCAACATATGCCATTTAAAAAAGATTTTTTATGGGGTGGTGCAACTGCCGCCAACCAATGTGAAGGAGCATGGAATGTAGATGGAAAAGGTATTTCATGCGCAGATATTTGTACAGGAGGAAGCTATAAACAGGCAAAAAGAATTACACCTGTTTTAGAAGAAGGAACCTTCTATCCAAGTCATGAAGCAATTGACTTCTATCACCATTATAAAGAAGATATCGCCTTATTCGCAGAAATGGGGTTTAAAGTATTCCGTTTTTCTATCGCATGAACAAGAATCTTTCCTACCGGAGAAGAAGAAACACCAAATGAAAAAGGTTTACAGTTTTATGACAATGTCATTGATGAATGTTTAAAATATAACATAGAACCATTGATCACGATTTCTCATTATGAAGTGCCATTCGCATTAACACAGAAATATAATGGCTGGGCAAGCAGAGAAATGATCGATATCTTCACAAAATACTGTAAAGCGATATTTACACGCTACAAAGGAAAAGTAAAATACTGGCTGACATTTAATGAAATCAATGGCGCAACTGGTAATTTTGGCGCATTCTTATCACAGGGAATCTTAAATGAAGGCACAACAGATTTTATGCATCAGGTAGATAATCCCAAACAGCGTTTCCAAGCCTTACATCATCAATTGGTCGCAAGTGCACTGGCTGTAAAGATGGCACATGAAATTGATGAAAACTATAAAGTTGGATGTATGCAGATTTTTGCGACAAGCTATCCATTAACATGTAACCCGGATGATGTAGTATTGACCCAACAAAAAAATCACATCATGAACTGGTTCTGTGGAGATGTACAGGTAAGAGGATATTATCCATCTTATATGAAACGTTTCTTTAAGGAAAATGATATCGAAATCAAAATGGAACCAGAAGATAAAACAATTTTGAAAGAAGGTTGTGTTGATTTCTACAGCTTCTCTTATTACATGTCTGTATGTCACAGTGCAGATGAAAGTAAAGAAAATGGCGATGGCAACTTATTAGGTGGTGCCAATAATCCATATCTGAAAGCTAGTGACTGGGGATGGCAGATTGATCCAAAAGGATTGCGTTATTCTTTAAACGAAATCTATGATCGTTATCAGATCCCTTTGATGGTTGTAGAAAATGGTCTAGGTGCTTATGATAAAAAAGAAGCTGATGGAAGTATCCAGGATGATTATCGTATCGACTACCTGCGTCAACACATTGAACAGATGAAAGAAGCAGTAGAAGATGGCGTGGATTTAATGGGTTATACACCATGGGGCTGTATCGATTTGGTCAGTGCATCCACAGGAGAAATGGCAAAACGCTATGGCTTTATCTATGTAGAAAAATATGATGATGGTACTGGAGATTACTCACGTAAAAAGAAGAAATCTTTTGCATGGTATAAAAAAGTAATCGAAAGTAACGGAGAAGAATTATAATAAGAAAATCAGGAGGATATAGATTATGAGTTTTCCAAAAGGCTTTTTATGGGGAGGCGCTACAGCTGCCAACCAATGTGAAGGAGCATGGAATGTAGATGGCAGAGGACCTGCTAAAACTGATGTCACAACCGGTGGCTCTGTAAAAGAACCAAGAAAAATCACTTATGTGGATAAAGATGGAAATGGACATGCAGTGGCTGATCGTAATTTTGAATTGCCAGAAGGTGCACACTATGCAGTATTAGATGATTATTTATACCCAAATCATGATGGTATTGATTTCTATCATCATTATAAAGAAGATATCGCTTTATTTGCGGAAATGGGATTTAAAGTATTTCGTATGTCTATTTCATGGAGTCGTTTATATCCAAACGGGGATGAAGAAACTCCAAATCCAAAAGGGCTAGAATTTTATCGCAATGTCTTTTTGGAGTTGAAAAAATATAACATAGAACCATTAGTGACTATCTGGCATTTTGATACACCACTTTATTTGGAAGAACACTATGGTGGATGGAACAATCGTCAATTGATCACTTTCTATGAACGTTTCGCAAAGACATGCTTCAATGAATACAAAGGGCTGGTAAAATACTGGCTGACCTTCAATGAAATCAATAATACGGTAATGATGCTGGATCTGTTTGGAAATAAAGGCGATGATACACAATATCAGAAAGCTTACCAGCAGTTACATTATCAGTTTGTCGCAAGTGCACGTGCAGTAAAAATCGGACATGAAATTGACCCTGAGAATAAAATTGGGTGTATGATTTGTGGTATCACATTCTATCCGGCAACATGCGATCCAGCAGATATCCTTTTAAATCGTCATAATTGGGAAAAGAATATCTTCTATTGTGGCGATGTGCAGTGTTTTGGTAAATATCCAACCTACGCAAAACGTTTATGGAAAGAACACCATGTGGAACTGGATATCACAAAACAGGATCTTCAGGATTTAAAAGAAGGCGTTGTGGATATGTATACCTTCTCTTACTATATGTCATCTCTTGTGACAACCCATCAAGTAAAAGATCAGGTAAGCGGCAACTTTACAGCTGGTGCGCGTAATGAATATCTGAAATATTCTGACTGGGGATGGGCATTTGATCCAACTGGTCTACAATATTATCTGGAAATGGTATATGATCGTTATGAAATCCCAATGATGGTCGTAGAAAATGGCTTGGGTGCATTTGATGAAGTAGAAGAAGATGGAAGTATTCATGACCCATATCGTTTAGATTACTATCGTGAACACATCCAGGCAATGGATAAAGCGATTTGTAATGGTGTGGATTTAATTGGCTATACAACTTGGGGATGTATTGATTTGGTATCTGCAGGTACAGGAGAAATGCGTAAGCGTTATGGCTTCATCTATGTAGACAAACATGATGATGGCACAGGTACCATGGAAAGAAAGAAATAAGACTCTTTCTACTGGTATAAAAAAGTTATAGAAAGCAATGGTGAAGAGCGATAAGAAAAGGGCAAAGTTTGCCCTTTTTATATATGACAGACAAAATGTACGAAAGTTTCATATCTGTGAAAACCATAAAGAAAAGAAGCATGATAAAATAATCACTGTAAGAAAAAGGAAAGGTTATGGTGAAGCAGATGGAATATTCTAAATTAGTTTCATTCCCAAAAGATTTTTTATGGGGAGCAAGTACAAGCGCCTATCAGGTAGAAGGGGCAGCATTAGAAGATGGAAAAGGATGCAGTGTACAGGATGTCAAAGAGGTGATTCATGGCACAGCGGATTTCAAAGTCGCAAGTGACTTTTATCATCATTATAAAGAAGATATTGAAATGATGGCAGAAATGGGATTAAAAACATTTCGTTTCTCTATCGCATGGACACGTTTACTGCCAAATGGGACTGGCGAAGTAAATCAAAAGGGAATTGATTTCTATAACAACGTGATTGATACATGTATTGCCAATGGCATTGAACCATTTGTGACAATGTATCACTTTGATTTACCAGCAGCATTAGATATAAAAGGCGGCTGGAGTAATCCGGAAACAATCGATGCTTTTGTGGAGTTTAGTAAACTGATGTTTGAAAACTATGGGGATCGTGTAAAATACTGGTTAACGATCAATGAACAGAATATGATGATTTTACATGGCGCAGCAATTGGTACTGGCACAACAACACAAAAACAGCTGATGCAGGATAATCATCACATGTTGCTGGCACAAGCAAAAGCAATGAAACTGTGTCATGAAATGTGCCCAAATGCAAAAATAGGTCCAGCACCAAATATTTCTGCGATTTATCCAAGCAGTTGTAAACCGGAAGATATTTTAGCAGCCGATACGTTCTCTGCAATTAGAAACTGGTTGTATTTAGATATGGCAGTATATGGAGAATACAATGCGACAGTATGGAGTTATATGCGTGAAAAAGATATCCTGCCTGAAATTAAAGCAGGCGATATGGAGATCATGAAAGAAGGAAAACCTGATTTCATTGCATTTAACTATTATTGTACACAGGCAGTATCTGCATGTGATAAAGATGAATCTAGCAGTGAAACCACAGGGGATCAACAGGTTGCTGTAGGAGAAGCTGGTGTATATAAAGGTGTGGATAATCCATATTTGCCACATACGGATTTTGGCTGGCAGATTGATCCTGTTGGATTTAGAAATACCCTTCGTGAAGTATATTCCCGTTATCGTTTGCCCATCATTATTACAGAAAACGGCTTAGGGGCCTATGATCAATTGGAGGAAGATGGCAGTATCCACGATGACTATCGTATCAATTATTTACGACAGCACATTGAACAAATGCAGCTTGCAATCAGTGATGGTGTCAAACTGTTTGGTTATTGCCCATGGTCTGCGATAGATTTGATTTCCACACATCAGGGATTTGCAAAACGCTATGGTTTCATATATGTCAATCGTGATGATGAAGATATCAAAGATTTAAAACGTTATAAAAAAGATTCCTTCTACTGGTATCAAAAAGTGATTAAAACCAATGGAGAAGATTTAAAATAGTAACATCTTTACATATGTTTTAAACCGTATCGTTTTTAAGGTACGGTTTTATTTTATTAAATATAACAATTATCAGTTTTCCTAAACATGTGAGTTGCCTGATTTCTTAGCTATATTTATGATATAATAAAACACATAAGGATGGTGAGATATGCTGAAACTTCCAAAAGACAATTCTAATTTTACGAAATATTCGTGTGAATGGACTTGTGTATAAAGATAAAACAAAAAACATAGAAACATTAGAAAATAGCAATTAATAAAAGTAAAAAGTAAGGAGTTAAAATGCAAAAAATCGCAAAATTTTATAAAGTGAGTTATGAACAATTTGAAAAAGATTGTAAAGGTATCTTTAATGAGCACGAAATAAAAACCATTTATGATGGAATTCAATTACCCAAAAGAGCTACAAAGGGAAGTGCCGGATATGATTTTTATTCACCTGTTTCATTTACATTGAAACCACAGGAAACCATCAAACTTCCAACCGGCATACGAGCACAAATGTGTGAAGGATGGGTACTACAGTTATTTCCAAGAAGTTCTTTAGGCTTTAAATATCGTTTACAGTTTAATAATACGGTTGGTATCATTGATGAAGATTATTTTTATTCTGATAATGAAGGGCATATTTTTGTGAAACTGACCAATGATAGCAAGGAAGGAAAAACACTTCAAATAGAAGCAAATGAAGCATTGGTACAGGGTATTTTTCTGCCTTTTGGCATCTGCGAGGATGATGAAGTGAGTGAAAAACGTAATGGTGGTTTTGGGAGCACAAATAAATAAGTGCTTCTTTTTTTTACTGTATCTATTGCATAACAACTGTATCTATTGTATAATCACAGTAGAAAGAGTGGTGACGACATGAAAATATTGATATCCAATTACTCTTCATTGCCAATTTATGAACAAATTCGTGAACAGATTAAAGAAGCTATATTAAAAGGCGAAATAGAACCTGGAAGTATGTTGCCCTCGATTCGTGTGCTGGCTTCTCAGTGTAAAGTCGGCGTAATTACCGTAAAACGGGCATATGAAGAATTGGAAAAAGAAGGGTTGATATTCAATCGACAGGGGAAAGGCTGTTTTGTGAAAGAAATCAATCAAGAGGAAGTAATAAAATTGTATGAACAACAGCTTAAGGAGCAAATAAAAGAGCTGTGTAGATTTTGTAAGGAACATGCCATTAGTGAAACACGCATGCTTGCCTTAATAGAAGAATGCAAGGAGGAAGAATGATGGATGCATTACATGTAGAAGGATTACAGGTGAAATTACATAATTTCACGTTAAATAATATTACTTTAGATATCCCACAGGGCAGTGTGATGGGATTAATTGGAAGAAATGGTGCAGGAAAAACAACCTTTATCAAATCCGTTTTAAACTTATTGGATCGAAAAGGTATCGTATTATTTCATGGACGTTCTTTAGAGAAGGATCATGAAGAAGTATGCCGTGATATTGCATATGTAGGAACTGATTTTGATTTTTCGCTCAACACGAAAGTAAAAACATTACGAAAGATCTATCGTGATTTTTATTCAGAATTTGATGAACAGCAATTTGAATCTCTGTGTGAAAAAAGTGATATCACTTTAAAAAGTAAATTATCACAATTATCACTTGGTCAAAATAAACTTTTACAGTTATATCTGGCAATCTGTCGTAAACCGGTATTATTGATTTTAGATGAGCCAATGGCGAATCTTGACCCCATTACAAGAAGAGAAATCATTGAATTATTAAGTGAATTCATGATTGATGAAACACACTCTATTTTGATCAGTTCACACCTGTTAAGTGATTTAGAAAAAATCGCAGATTATGTTACGCTGATTGATCATGGAAATATCGTTTTAAAAGATGATATGGTTCATTTACAAGATGGTTACTATGAAGTATTTGTGTCTAAAGAAGAACTAACAAAACTTCCTAAAGAAATCATTATTCATGTAAGAAAACTAGGTGATGAATATCAGGCACTATGCCATGTTTTGGATGAGTGTCAATTAGAAGGATATCATTATCAAAGAGCTGATTTAGAAACAATAATGTATTATTGTTGTGAACAAAAGTAGGTGGCAATGATGAAAAATTTTATGGCTTATCAAAAAATTTATGCCGCTTTGCAAGTCACGGATACAAAAATTACAAGATATATAGTTTATCTATTGAGCTTGATGATGTTTGTATTTTCACCTATAAACATGTTTCTGATCACGATGTTTATCTCTAACATACAGTCTGAAAGATATAGTAAAAACAAACAGGTTATAACGCTATTGCCTTGTTCAAAAAAGCAGGATTGTTACTATTATTATGCAACTGGATTATATTCTTTATGGAAATGCTTCATATATGCAGCTGCCGGTGCGTTATTGATTTATTTTGTCTTATTTCTGTTTCATGCGGATGTTTCAAAATTGTTGTCGTCAATATTCAGCTATGATTCAAGTCTAACAATATATCGTATTACAGGTCTTTTTGCAGTCATGATTATTTTACATTTATGTTTAGCTTTCCTGGACCGTATTTACCATGAATCTAAAATGTACGTTATTATAGCTATGGTTGTTTCTTTCATCAGTATGTATTTTTTCTTTCATCATTTTGAAAATGAGATTGTTTATGTCTTCGCAATCATCATCGCAGGAATATCTATCATCTGTATTCCATGGATAACTTATCAAATAGAAAAAAGAGGAGGTATAAAGCATGCATAAGATCATTGCCTTTCAAAAATCTTTGTTTCGTTGTCAGCTTCGGGGAATCTTTCAAAGTGGCTGGATCCTGTTGTTGTTTTTACCTTCTATGTTAGGCTTTGTTGGTATCTTGTTCAGCTTACTGATGTTTTTCATGTATTTAGATTCCATCATACGAAATCATGAATCATTAAAGTTATTTCCAGTATCAAAAAGGTTTTATGTATTGAATATTTTTCTGTCCGGAATTATATTTCTAACGGGTGTATTTTTTATGTATATATGTTTGATAGGTGTTATCGTATTTGTATTTAATCTACTACAATCAGATGTTGAACAAGAGGTAACACAGATGGTTATTACACAGGGAACATCTTCGATTGATATCAAACGCATTATTGCCATTGCGATGATCATGCTTTTTGCCTATATTATGGGAGTCACGATGTTATTGAAATTAAAAAAAGAAGCTTCCTGTATCATTGGTATTATCATACTTTCCATTATTTCATCCATTCTGGTTCTAGCTTCCTATAAACAACCGGATACATTTATGTTTCCTATGATCATATTGGGATTAGCTACCTTGTTCGCTGGACCTTTATGGTGTATGAAAAAAGAGAAACGATTATGTTAAAAATACATTTTATCAGTTATTATGTTTGCTTATTGATGCGATTTATAAACGGTTAGTTATCGATTTCGTGAGTGGATGTGTGACAAGGCTATATGTCTACATCTGGTTGTCATACTTTACCTAAAATTCCTCTCTGAATAGGTGGAACAGACAAAGAAATGTACATTGTTTTTATTAGGTGGTTATACTACAATGAAGTCAAGTTTTTTTCATCTTAGGCAGAGAAGGCATACTTGGTGAATTTGATTTTGGAGGGAAGGATATTGTGGGTTAATATGTTCAGAATGCCCTGTATATATTGCAACTCAAACAGGAAATGAGGAACTGAAAGAACAGTTAGCAAGGGACTATTCGACAGATACCTGTAAATTTGAAAAAATGATATGATGTGCTGGGGTTGTCATTCTATGATAGGAATAAATGAAAAGATGTGTGTGGATTGTCCAATGCGAAAGTGTGGCATGGCAAAAAAGGTTTCCCATTGTGCGGAATGTAAAGATTATCCATGTTAACATATAGAGGATTATGTGCCGATTGAAAGTGATCATCGAAAGACTTTAGAAGAATTAGCTAAACAATCGTAGTTTGTTATGTTGATTCAATGCGTTTTATATAGCTTATCTTACAGTTGTTGGTATGTATGCCATGGCTTGTCAATTGATATGCAATGCTTGATTAAGAAATCCGATTTGGGTTTCTTTTTTTGACTATTATAATTCTATTGGTACTATATTTATTTTAGTACTTGACAATACAAGGTACTGGGATTATTATAATAGTGGAGGTGGAGCCAGTGAATACACAATTCAAAAAGGGAGTATTAGAAATGATCGTACTGCTTTCTGTATATAAGAAAGATATGTATGGCTATGAATTGGTATCAGAAGTAAGTAAAGTCGTGAATGTCAATGAAGGCACCATTTATCCATTACTGAAGCGATTAACAAATGAACACTATTTTGAAACGTATTTGGTAGAATCAAGTGAAGGGCCACCAAGAAAATACTATCGCATAACGTATTCAGGTAAAGAAAGAATGAATGAACTATTAGGAGAATGGAATGAATTTCATGAAACGGTGAATAATTTCATAAAGGAGAGTGATCTGCATGAAGAAAGATGAATTCTTAAACCTGTTAGATAAAAAACTACAGGTCATTAATGAACGTGAACGCCGCGATATCATTGATGAATACCGCACGCATATTGAAATGAAGATGAAAGAGGGAAAAACTGAAGAGGAGGCAATCGAAGATTTTGGTGACATTGATGAATTGGTGGATGACATTCTGGATGCATATAAAATCAATACCGATCGTGTACACCATCATGATTTCGATCGTAAATTTAACAATTTCATGGATGAGTTGTTTGATGGATTTAAACGCTTTGTTTCAAGTTTTACATCTTTAGATGCGGATGATGTCATTAAATTAATATTTGAATTTTTGATGATATTGATTTTCTTGTTTATTTTGAGAATCCCATTTGAAATTGCGTCATCATTAGGCGCAAGCCTGTTGAGAAATCTTGTAGGCTTCGGCATTGGACATGTGTTGGCTGGTTTATGGAAATTCATGATTTCCTTAGCATATGTTGTTATCTTTGTGCTGGCACTTTATGATTTATGTAAAAAACGTATCAATCGTTATAAATCACGTAGAAATGATTCTACAGTATTCGACGACTTTAAAGATACAATGCATGATTTCGCAAATGGTAAAAATACCTATCGTCAAAGAAATTCAAGTATCTATGATGAAAAAGATGATTGTAGCTATCAGGATTCCTATCGTAAAAAAAAAGCAACAATGAGCGAAGATGATGATACTTATACGCAAGAGGAAGAAGTAGATGAAGATGTATATGAAGATGTAAATGAACAGCCATATCGTAGAGAAAGAAATTACGATACGTATTATGATGATCGTCATAGTGTAGGCATTATCAGAACATTTTTAAGAATTTTCTTCTTATTGATCATGATACCATTTATCTGTGTTATTGTTGGATTATGTTGTGCATTAGGCGCAATGGTTGTGGTAAGTATTCAAGGTGTTACGATTTTTGGAGCGTACTTTATCGTTATTGGCGGATTGATTTTAACCTCATCTTTCCTGAGTGCGTTATATCAGCTGTTATGGAGAGGGGGAAGAAGATAATGAAACATTTCTTAATTACCTTTATTATCGGAATGACCAGTATCGCCATCGGATTTACGATGATTTTCTTTGAAATCAAAGATTATAAAGAAGTAAATGGCTGTGATTTATATAACCCGGAATATTACACCACAACGAATACATTTAATGTGAGTGATAAAGATTTAAATATCACATTGGAAGATGGATTTATTCGCTATGATATCATTATCGATGAGTCTATGAAAGATAAAGTAAAAGTAGAAACAAACGAAGCTGTTTTGACTGAAGTATCAGATAATCGCTTATATGTCAGGGAATCTGATTTGCATTCTTATCAAAATTATAATCATCGTGAAGATTTATTAGATTTATTTCATAAGGTGATCGATGGATTGAAAGAACATAAAATATATACTTGTGAAAGTAATGAAGTTGTGCGTATTACATGTTCAAAAGAAATGCGCAATCGTATCAAAATGAAGATGAATGATTAGAATATATGATAGAGTGTATAGAAACTAAAAAAAGTTATAAATACCTATTGTAAACCATAGAAAAGCTGATATAATAAACATGTATCAGTAATGCATACGCAAACAAAGAAAACATGAGAAAAGGAGAAGCAGGCGCGCTTCTCCTTTTCAATTTCGTAGTTGGACTGAATCAATGAGAGTTCTTTATGTACAAAAGGAGCTCACCATTCTTCCCAAAAGCTAATTACTTCTTTTTCTTTTTGTACTTCAGCTTACATTCATATAATCTGCATACTTCTCTTAAGATAGCGGGAAGTGTCTTGATCAACGTAATACAAATGCTGGTCAAACAGACTATGAAGAAATGATTTTTACATGTTCAAAAGAAATGCTTGATCGTATAAAAATTAAAATAAATGATTAGAATATATGATAGAGTGTATAGAAACTAAAAAAAGTTATAAATACCTATTGTAAACCATAGAAAAACTGATATAATAGACACGTATCAGTAATGCATACACAAACAAAGAAAACATGAGAAAAGGAGAAGCCGGCTTGCTTCTCCTTTTCAATTTCGTAGTTGGACTGAATCAATGAGAGTTCTTTATGTACAAAAGGAGCTCATCATTCTTCCCAAAAGCTAATTACTTCTTTTTCTTTTTGTACTTCAGCTTACATTCATATAATCTGCATACTTCTCTTAAGATAGCGGGAAGTGTCTTGATCAACGTAATACAAATGCTGGTCAAACAGACTATGAAGAAATGATTTTTACATGTTCAAAAGAAATGCTTGATCGTATAAAAATTAAAATAAATGATTAGAATATATGATAGAGTGTATAGAAACTAAAAAAAGTTATAAATACCTATTGTAAACCATAGAAAAACTGATATAATAGACACGTATCAGTAATGCATACACAAACAAAGAAAACATGAGAAAAGGAGAAGCCGGCTTGCTTCTCCTTTTCAATTTCGTAGTTGGACTGAATCAATGAGAGTTCTTTATGTACAAAAGGAGCTCATCATTCTTCCCAAAAGCTAATTACTTCTTTTTCTTTTTGTACTTCAGCTTACATTCATATAATCTGCATACTTCTCTTAAGATAGCAGGAAGTGTCTTGATCAACGTGATATAAATGCTGGTCAAACAGACTATGAAGAAATGATTCACCATAAAAACCCCAAAGATAAAGTACATACGCTCTCTTCAAAGAAAACATTTCAGTAATCCTCCTACAAGTATATATACGTAAAAAAAAGTAAAAATCCTAAAAAACTTTTGGAAAAAAGCAAAATAACCTATAAATAATATTGGTTTGTGTAAGATTTAAATACATTTCCGAAAAAATGTATGGAAAAGTGAATGAAATTTTCTGCTGAAAATATCATAGGGAGTGAATTTCTGTCGGGAATCTGATATCATAAAGAAAAGGAGATGTGTTTATGAATCAATTTGTATATTATGCACCAACAAAGGTGTATTTTGGAAAAGGACAGGAAAGCCATGTTACAGAATATATTAAACAGTATGGTGGAACGAAAGTGTTGCTGCATTATGGAGGACATAGTGCTGAAAGAAGTGGTCTTTTGGACCGTATCAAAAATCTATTAGAAGAAGCTGGATTAGCTTATGTATGTCTAGGTGGTGTTGTCGCAAATCCAGTATTATCTAAAGTCGAAGAAGGCATTGCTTTATGTAAAAAAGGTGGTGTTGACTTTATTCTGGCAATCGGTGGAGGAAGTGTGATTGACAGTGCAAAGGCAATTGGCTATGGTGTTGTAAATGAAGGAAATCTTTGGGATTATTATGAGAAAAAACGTACAGTTACAGGCTGTCTTCCAATCGGATGTGTGTTAACAATTGCGGCTGCTGGCAGTGAGATGAGTAACTCCAGTGTCATAACCAATGAAAATGGTCAGTTGAAGCGGGGACTGACAAATGATTATGGCAGATGTCGTTTTGCGATTATGAATCCAGAATTAACATATACGTTGCCTCCATATCAAAGTATGAGTGGTGCGGTTGATATTATGATGCATACGTTAGAGCGCTTTTTTGTCAGTGAAGAACCGATGGAAATCTATGATCATTTTGCGCTTGGTGTATTGAAGACAGTAGTTCATCATGCGCCAATTGTTTTGAAAGAGCCGATGAATTATGAAAGTCGCTCAGAGCTTATGTGGGCAAGCAGCTGTTCACACAATGGTATGAGTGGACCAAGAGAAATCGGCGATTGGGCATGTCATCAGCTGGAACATGAATTATCAGGAAAATATGGTGTTGCACATGGTGCTGGATTAAGTGCTGTGTGGGGCAGCTGGGCAAGATATGTATATGAAGCAGATGTAAAACGGTTTGCGAAACTTGCCAGAGAACTTTTTGATATGAAAGAAGAGGACGACCATGTTTGCGCATTAAAAGGCATCGAGGCAATGGAAGCATTTTTTACATCAATTCAAATGCCGATTTCTTTGCATGAATTAGGGCTTGAAGTCAGTGATGAGGATATCAGAGAACTGGCGCATAAGTGCAGCTTCTTTGGAAAACGAACAATTGGATGTGTAAAGAAATTAGATGAAAAAGATATGCGAAATATATATAAAAACGCAAAATGAAAGTAATTTTCAGAAAATAAATTAAAATATTTGTAAAATATCTTGAAAATGTTTGAAACGAGTGATATACTTTAATCAGATTTTGAAATAAATCTATTCTATACATTTTATAAAAGGAAGAGTTCGTGTGAACGTAGTGTTCGTTCAACCTCCTTATTTATAAACTTTCCTAATTATCTCGTTTCTTTCATAAAATGTACATTAAAATCGCCAAGTGCGATTTTTTTTGGTATAATAATGAGGGTTTTCAAATTTTGAAAAGAAAACAAGATAGAAAGGTGTTTTGTATGAAAATAAAACATGGAATATTGTTTGTCGTATTATTGATGATAGATCAGATTACAAAGTGGATCGTTGATACGAATATGCAGCTTCAGCAGTCAATGGATGTGATTCCCGGTTTTTTTAGAATCACGTATTTACAAAATACAGGTGCAGCATGGAGTATGCTGGAAGGTAAAATGTGGTTTTTCTATATCATTACCATCATTGCGCTTGCGGTTATGGTGTATTTCTATATCAAAAGTAAAAAAGGTGATATACTGTTTCAGACAGGAATCGTATGTATGATGGCAGGTACCGTCGGTAATTTAATTGATCGAGTTATGCTACAGCATGTGCGTGATTTCTTGGATTTTTTGATTTTGGGATATGATTTCCCAGTATTTAATGTTGCGGATATGGCACTGTGTTTTGGGGTATTCTTGATCATAGTGGATATACTGCTGGAAGAACGAGGTGTAAAGGCATGAAAGAAATAACCTATATTGTAAGTGAAGAAGAAGCTAAGACACGTTTAGATAAATATTTAGCAGCACAGGATGAAGCTTTATCAAGAAGCCGTATCCAATCCCTTGTCGATGAAGGGCAGGTATGTGTGAATGGGAATATACAAAAAGCAAATTATAAAGTAAAAGCCAATGATACCATTGTATTAAAAATGGAAGATGATCGAGAATTGGAAGTAGAACCGGAAAATATTCCTTTGGATATTCGTTATGAAGATGAGGATGTCATTGTGATCAATAAGCCAAAAGGTATGGTGGTGCATCCAGCGAATGGCAATCAGAATGGAACACTTGTCAATGCTTTATTGTATCATTGTAAAGATCTAAGTGGCATCAATGGCGTTTTACGTCCTGGCATTGTTCATCGTATTGATAAAGATACGACAGGATTGCTGATTGTCGCAAAAAATGATATGGCACATGCATCTTTATCCAAACAACTGCAGACAAAGAGTGTCAATCGTTTGTATTATGCACTTGTTCATGGTGTTATCCCACATGATTTTGGGACAATTGATGCACCGATTGGAAGAGATGTGAATGATCGTCAGAAGATGGCAGTAACAGCCAGTAATTCAAAGGATGCCAGAACCCATTTTAAAGTAATTGAGCGTTTTAAAGAATATACATTAGTAGAATGCCGTTTAGAAACTGGAAGAACACATCAGATACGTGTACATATGCAATATATTGGACATCCCGTCGTTGGTGATGAAAAATACAGCTATCGTAAAACCATGAAAACAGGTGGACAGCTGTTGCATGCACATCAATTGACGTTTGTACATCCAAGAACCAATGAAACCATCACAGTGGAAGCTCCTTTGCCAACGCAGTTTGAAGAGATTCTTGAAGAACTCAGGGCAAAGGAGGCGTAGCGTATGGATATTACGATTTATGATTTATATACCATGCAGTTGCTTCATTATTTGATTACGCAGTATGACTATACGATTGTAAAGGTTCAACAGCATAATGAAGATATATGGCTGATGAATGCCCGCTCTCAGGATTATCCGGTGCTTCGTATCTGTAACAAAGAAAATGCGTGTACACTTTCCGATACAGATTATATCCGAAATGTTCATCGTTTGATTTTAAATCTGATTCATCGTGAGGGTCCAGTAATGATTTTAAATGTGCATCCAGACAGTGCACCAATTGAAAATCCATTATTGACGCAGATTCGCATTACTAAAGATCAGGTAAGCAATCCATCCATTCTTAAAACTTTTCCAGGCATTGATCATATCATTCATGATGTAGAAAATGTACAAGATGAATATGCGAAATTAAGCAAAGAAATAGAAGAAGCTCAGCTGATTCAACAGAAAGAGTCTTTGGCAAAAGCCAAAAAAGCAGCTCGTCCAAAGGCAACGGTAATACTTATGGTCATTAGCGTTATCTGGATGGGGATAACCTATATCATGAGTATCTTGTGCAAAGATGCCCTGATGGGGGTATTGGTGAGTGGAGGCTACTATAAATTGAATGTTGTCGCTGCACATGAATTCTATCGTTTATTTACAGCGGGTTTTGTTCATGGGGATGTATTTCAGCTGATGGTCAATCTGTTTGTGCTATATAGCGTTGGCAAGGTATGTGAACGCATGTATCAAAAGAAACAATATGTATGGATCTTTTTGGTATCCATTGTCATTGGCAATATATTTGTTTATATATCAGCCGGCAACACGATTAGTTATGGCATGAGTGCTGGTATTGTCGGTCTGATTGCCGCTTATCTTACTGCCTTATTCAGTAATGGCAGCTGGCGGATTCCACTAGTACGTTTTTCGATGATCAAGATTATTTGGTTTGGTCTGTTGATGTTAATCGTATCTGGGGTACCGATGATTGGATGTATGGGCGGTGCTGTGTGTGGACTGTTTATGGGAATATTATTTTCTAGAGGCAGAAAATACATGTTTTTGAAAAATAACATTCGATTATCCGGGGCTTTTTTACTAGTGGCGCTAGCATTTATGATGAGCCAGGTATCTACGGTACAGCCGATTCATAAGGATGTAGATACACAATTAATTGAAGTTTATCGACATACACCGCTTGATGGGTATGCAAATTATTTACAGCGTTGTTTTGAAAAACAATATGCAAAGGAGGAGCTTTCATGAAACGTGAAGATGTATTGACTTGGGATGAGTATTTTATGGGACTGGCGCATTTAAGCGCAAAACGTAGTAAAGATCCCTCTACGCAGGTGGGGGCAGTGATCGTATCAAAAGATCATCGTGTTGTAGGAATAGGATATAATGGATTTCCAAATGGATGCAGTGATGATGAATTTCCATGGGATCGTGAAGGCGAATTCGCACAGACAAAGTATCCATTTGTTGTACATGCGGAATTAAATGCCATTTTAAACAGCAATTCTGATTTGCGTGGATGCAGTATTTATGTATCTTTATTTCCATGTAACGAATGTGCGAAAGCGATTATTCAAAGCGGCATTTCCAGAATTGTCTATGAATCTGATAAATACGCAGATACAGATGGCACAAAAGCAAGTAAACGTATGTTGAAGGCAGCTGGTGTACAGCTGGAACAACTGCCATATCAAATGGAATTGTCTATTCATAAAA
Source organism: [Eubacterium] hominis (assembly GCA_014337235.1). Lineage (GTDB taxonomy): Bacteria > Bacillota_I > Bacilli_A > Erysipelotrichales > Erysipelotrichaceae > Hoskinsella > Hoskinsella hominis. The sequence continues at coordinate 3,134,088 of CP060636.1, forward strand.
AAGACCAATAAAAAAGCGTAAAATTATACATACGCTTTTTTTCATCAAATTTTTAAGTATTGCTTCATAGGGTGTATCCTATTACCCCAAAGCTTTCTTAGTATTCGCAAAGTGAAGCTTTGCGACCTTATATAACTCTTCTTTTCCAAAGCGTTTCACAAAATCACGGATATTTTGATCTACTTTATTACTTGCGCCTTTTAAGAAATGGAAATCATATTGTTTTTCCATCGCGTCAAAGGATAACAGAAAGGCATAGCGGGCAATGATGGATCCACTTGCGACTGCCAGATATTTGTTTTCTGCTTTTGTTTCAAAATGGATATCACGAATGACCTGTGGTTCTTCTTTCAGATAACGATAATAACTTTTTCCTTGTACGAATTGATCGATAATCACAAAATTCGGCCAGTTTTCTACTTTGTTTTTTAGATGTACAAAAGCCTGGTTATGCAGCTTGCATTTAATCGCAACCATATTATCTGTATCATGAATACGGTTATATTTCGTATTGTTTAATATTAATAAACTATGTGGTAGGCGTTCCATCAGCTTTGGTCCCAGCTCACGTATTTTGGTATCGTCCACGGCTTTAGAATCCTGAATGCCTAGTTCACGAAGCCATGCGACATCTTCTTTGGATACATAGCTTGCGCAAACAACAACTGGTCCAAAGTAATCTCCGGTACCAACTTCATCACTTCCACATTGGGGATACAGCTGCTCACGAAAACTGCCTTTTTCTTTTGTGACTTTTTTCTTTTCAATGATGGCATAACTGTCCGCATGATAATCGGCGCCATCTCCTTGAAAAACAACTTTTCCTGATTCATAAGCAGTAATGACACAATCACTTAATTTGATCTGATAGATTGCATAGGGAGGTGTTTTACGCTCCTGTGCCATAGGATAGCGGGCTTTTAAATCCATGATTTCTTTTTTTGATAAAACGACTGTTTTTGTACTCATAAAATACCTCCTCGTGCTTGTTATTTTATCATAAAAACAGGCATCCCGCATATATTTCATATAGAAAATGTGGTAGAATAAGAAAGCAAAAGTAGGTGTTAGATATGAATATTGAACAAAATACATGGTTGATGATCAATCTTGTTGTGGTCATAGTTTTCGCATTATTGTTATTTAGCGGATATAAACAGGGGTTTTTGATGAAACTCATCAGTATCGTTGGATTTGTGGTTGTCGGCATTTTTTCATGGTGGATATCCGCACCGATTTCTCGTATGCTGTCTTTATATCCAAAGAGTCAGCTGCCCATAGAAAATGATTTGATCAGCTCATTTATATATGATAATATCAATCGGTTATTCATCTTTGTGGTGTTATTTGTGATTTTAAATATCGTGATTTTATTTTTGAAGCCACTAATAAAAGCCATCTCTGATATCCCCGTGGTATCCACAATCAATAAGGTAGCAGGTTTGTGTCTGGGTGCGATACAGGCAGTTGTTTTGATGTTTGTGGCAACATTGGTTTTACGACTTCCTTTCATATCCCAAGGCAATACATATGTAGAAGGCAGTCTTTTAAAATATAGTGAACCAATGATGAATACCCTGATGTTTTATGCGAAAGAACCACTACAGCAGATATCCGCTGTATTCGATTTGATCAATGAAAAAGAAACATTAACGAAACAGGAAGTTGAAAATATTCATGACTGGCTTGTTTCACAGAATTTAAAGGAGGAACAGGTAAACGCAATCATGGCGAGCCTGAATAGTGAAAGATGATGAAAGATAAACAGGAAGCATTACAATTAGACGAGGTAAAAGAACAGTTTGTACATCACTGTTCCTTTTCCCTTGGTAAACAAAAAATAAGAGAAGCGTATCCCAATTATGATTTATTGTGGATCAATCGTGAATTAAGAAGAGCGAAGGAAGCGTACGATTTAGTCGTACGTTATGGAAATATGCCTTTTGGCGGTATACATGATGTATCCTTAAGTGTAGAGGATGCGATGAAGGGAATCACAATTCGACCTCAGGAGCTGCGTCAGATAGCAGAAGGAATCCGTGCATCCGAGAGTATGCGTAAATATATGAAAAGCAGTGAAATTGAAACACCATACATACAGGAGCTGGTAGATTCTTTAAGTGATCATATGAAATGTGCAAGCAAAATTGAAGCATGTATCAATGTGAATTATGAAATCTATGATAATGCCAGCAGTGAACTAAAACATATCCGAAAAGCGATGCATACATGTACACAGGAAATTTCCATTAGTGTCCAGCAGTTTATCTCACGCAATGCAAATAAGTTAATGGATACGATTACGACCATGCGTAATGGGCGTACATGTGTGTTAGTGAAAATCAGTGAAAAAAACAGTGTAGAGGGTATGCTGCATGGGGAAAGTGCCAGTGGACAGACCGCATATATTGAACCACGCTCTTTGGTAAATCTGAATAATAAACTACAGAGTCTGATCAGCAAAGAAAAAGAAGAAATTGAAAAGATTTTGGCAATGTTAAGCGCTGAAGTGGCATTGATTGGTCATGAATTATTAGGTAATTTGGATACATATGGTCTGTTAGACAGTATCTTTGCGAAGGGACAGTGGTGTAAACAGTTTGATGGATGTATCGCAAGTATTGAAGAAAAAACAGAGCGATTATATCTTAAATCTGCACGTCATCCCTTGATTGATCCACATCATGTTGTTGCGAATACATATGAAATCACACCACCTTATCACAGTCTGTTGATTACAGGAAGCAATACAGGTGGGAAAACGGTAACTTTAAAAACGATTGGTTTGTTTGCGGCCATGAGTATGGCAGGTTTTCCAGTCGCTGCTCAGGAAGCGATATTTCCAATGTTTGATGGTATCTTTGTGGATATTGGAGATGATCAATCTATTCAAGAATCTTTATCCACATTCTCTTCCCATATTTCTAAAATGGCATATATCGTTGATCATGCAGGACCAAAATCACTTGTATTATTAGATGAATTAGGCAGTGGGACAGATCCAAAAGAGGGAGAACCGCTGGCAGTTGCGATATTAGATGATTTACGTCAGAAACATGCGATGGTCATTGCGACAACACATTATTCCGCACTTAAAACATATGGCGCAGATCATGAGGATGTATTATTGTCCAGTGTGGAATTTGATATGGAGCATCTTCGTCCAACGTATCATTACATTCAGGGAATCTCTGGAACATCCAATGCTTTTGAAATCGCAAAACGTTATGGCTTAAAAGATGCCATCCTGCAAGAAGCACGCAAACGCAAGGAAGCGTCTAAGACTAGAGGGGAAGAAGCGATGGAACAGCTGGAAGCTTCTTTGATGGAAAATCACGAATTAAAACAGCAGCTGGAAGAAAAACTGGAAGATGTACGAAAGCTTCAAAAACAGCTGCAGGATGAAAAAACAAAACTGCAGAATGAAAAACAGAAAATTTTAGATGAAATCAAGGAAAAAGCAGAAAGCCGTCTTGAAGAACGTTTAAAAGAAGCAGATGATATCATTGATCTGTTGAAGGAAATGAAAACAGACGCAAAACCACATGAAATCAATGAATTAAAAGGCGCATTACGTTCACTTGATGAAGAGGAAGAAGAAGTCATTGAAAAGAAGAAAGAAACATTCACAATCGGTGATTATGTGAAAATTGATAAACTGAATTACTATGGAGATATCATCTCCATCAATAAAGAAAAAGTATGTGTCATGACCAATGGAATGAAAATGAACACGACCATACATGATATATCCAAGGCAGTAAAACAGGTAGAGAAGAAAAAGAAAAGTAAAGGCTACAGTAAAAGTGGTGTGAAATCTTTTTCCATGGAAGTCAATGTTATCGGTATGCGTGTTGCGGAAGCAATTCCCATTATTGATAAATATTTGGATAATGCATGCCTTGCGAAAGTTTATCGTGTACGTATCATTCATGGCATGGGTACTGGGAAACTACGTGCCGGCGTACATGATTATCTAAAACATAATGCAAGAGTGGAAAGCTTTGTCATGGGTGGACAAGGTGAAGGCGGCCTTGGCGCAACCGTTGTGACCTTAAAGCAGAAGAAGTAGGTGATCACATATGGCCAATATGGCAAAAATACAGGATAAACTGGCAATTCTGCCAGCACTTCCCGGCTGTTATCTGATGAAAAATAAAGATGGAGATATCATCTATGTCGGAAAAGCCAAAAAACTAAAGAATCGTGTGCGTCAGTATTTTGTGGGCGCACATGATTTTAAGACAACTCGTCTGGTTTCTAATATTGATGATTTTGAATATATCGTTACAGGCAGTGAAAAAGAAGCCCTTTTATTGGAAATCAATCTGATTAAAAAGCATACACCTCCCTATAACATCATGTTTATGGATGATAAGACCTATCCCTATCTGAAACTCACAAAAGAAAAAGCACCAGTGCTTAAGGTGGTACGCAATACCAAAGATAAAAAGGCAGAATACTTTGGACCATTTCCTGATTCTGGGGCAGCATGGGAAACAGTAAAGCTGTTAAACCAGCTGTATCCTTTACGCAAATGTAAACGTCTGCCAAAAAAAGAATGTCTGTATTTTCATATGGGACAATGCCTTGCGCCCTGCGTAAATGAGATTGATCCCAAAACATATCAGGATATGGCCGCAAATATTCGTAAGTTTTTAAAAGGCGATGTAAGGGATATTTTAGATACGCTACAGAAAGAAATGGAGGAAGCAAGTGAAAACCTGTTGTTTGAGAAAGCACAGGAGAAGCTTGATTTGATCCATGCGATTCATCATGTCACAGCCAAACAGCAGATTGACTTTAAAGATCGTAAGGACAGGGACGTATTTGGCTATTATGTAGACAAGGGCTATATCTCGATTCAAGGCTTCTTTGTACGTGGGGGAAAGCTGTTAGAGCGTACTTTGTCCATCGAGCCATTATATGAGCGGGAAGAGGATGCTTTTGTGTCCTTTGTTGCCCAATATTATAGCGCAAATCCATTGCCACAGGAGATTTTAATACCAAAAGAATATGATATTACCCAGCTGGAGGAAATTCTGGATACTAAGATTTTACAGCCGGTACGCGGAGATAAATTAAAGCTGGTAGAAATGGTACTAGCCAATGCGAAAAATGCCCATGAACAAAAATTTGAACTGGTAGAACGTAAAGAAAGTCGTAAAGAAGAAGCGATGGCACAATTATCCAACCTTCTACAAAAAGAAATCCACCGTATCGAAATCTTCGATAACTCTCACATATCCGGTTCTTTTAATGTCAGCGGCATGGTTGTATTTGTGGATGGGGAAGCCAGCAAGAAAGATTATCGATTATATAAACTTGGAGAATATGTATCCGATCTGGATTCCATGAAGGAAGTCGTTTACCGACGGTATTTCCGCTTATTGAAGGAACGTGGAAGATTTCCTGATTTATTGATTGTGGATGGTGGC